>JANYBK010000008.1 GCA_025360805.1 Methanomicrobiales archaeon | reverse complement strand
CCGGTGATGATGAGTTCGTTGTCCATGGTGATCACCCGAGTTCTGTTACGGTGTCTGCCCATGTCTCGACCCTGCTCCGGATGGCTTCGTCCGAGAACGAGGTGAGGGTCACCTGGTCGCGGCTGCGGGATTTGTAACGGAGAGTTTTGCGGGGCCGGATTCGGGAGAGGGGTGGGGAGGTGCGGCAAATTGATAGTGAAGGATCAGGATCTTAGATCACAGCCCCAACTTGATCCTGATATCCCTCGCCAAATACCAAAATCTCCCAATCCCACAAAAATTAGTATTTCCTCCGACAGCGAGTTTCTAAAAAATCGTGTTAAAATCCCAATTACTAATAAATACTAATTTGTGCTAAATTAGTAATTGGTACCCTGACTCATGACACAACTGCCCGAAAAACCACCGTCCGACTGGACGCAGGATCTCACCGATGGGCAGGCAAATTATTTTTCTGACGATCAGTTCAAAAAAGATGTGACAGAATACAACCGGCGCTATCTCTTCTGGGACGAGCTGAAGTACCGGATATCAAATGCCGGCCAGCGGAAGAGGGCCTGGGCAGTCATGAAATTATACCGGTCCATGCGGCAGGAGCATGTTGCATATCCCCCCCTCCGGCTCACCTACTCGATCATCGCAGAGATCGTGAAAAGCCTCCATGCCATCGACAGCTACCTCACCGGCAATATCCGTATCCACAACAAGACCATCCGGCTCGAAAAGTCGTACATCATCAACTCGTTCATGGAGGAAGCAATCGCCTCAAGTATTCTCGAAGGTGCCGCAACGACCCGGAGCATTGCAAAGGAGATGCTGCGGAAAGGCAGGAAACCCAGAAACCGTTCCGAGCAGATGGTGCTCAACAACTACGAGGCAATGAACTTCATTCTTGAACATAAGGATGACCCGCTCACTCCGGCACTCATCCTTGAGATCCACCGGCTCGTAACAAAAGGGACCATCGACCGGGAAGCGGTCGGACAATTCAGGACACACAATGATATCGTAGTCGCAAACCCTGTAACCCGCGTTGTCTATCACACACCTCCCGATTTTCAGGAGATCGGAAAGTTCATAGAAGAGCTCTGCACGTTCGCAAACCAGAGAGGACGCGATGAAGATCCCGGTGAGGATTACATCCACCCGGTCATCAAAGGGATTATCCTGCATTTCCTCATCGGGTATGTCCACCCGTTCAATGACGGGAACGGGAGGACCGCCCGCAGCCTCTTTTACTGGTATGTTCTCTCGCGGGGATACTGGCTGTTCGAGTACATGCCCATCTCCCGGATAATCCTCCGGTCGAAAAAGAAATACTCGCTCGCGTACCTCCATACGGAATATGATGAGATGGACCTCACCTATTTCCTCCTCTATAACCTGTCCTGCATCAATGATGCAAAGAAAGATCTCATGCAGTACCTGGAAGAGAAACAGACCGAGCAGATTGCAACAAAATCCATAATCAGCAAAATACCGGATATCAGCCAGCGGGAAGGTGACATCCTTCGTACCATGATGGAGCAAAGCGAGGACTATTTCACGATCCGGGAAATTATGCAGCAGTATAATACGGTGTATGAGACCGCACGGACTGATCTCCTCCATCTTGTGGATCTTGGGTACATCATAAGGGAAAAACGGGGGCGTGAATTTGTTTTCATCTTCAACGAGAAGAACGGGCAATGGAATCATAACCAAAAGCCAAAGAAAGCAACAGCACCACATTCAGAGAAGGAATCCCTGTAACAGTCGCCACCCGTCCGCTCTTTTAACTAATTGCATAACGCCAATCTGCGAGTAACATGGGCGACGATGCGGGGCCGCTCTGTGAGAGTCACGGCAATTATGAATGATATGAAGCCAACCTGAAATTTGCAGCGAAAGCAATCATAAAGTATTTCAAATTGTATAGATTATGGTAGAATAATCAATTATCAGAAGATTTCCTGCAATCGTAAGGCGATATTTACTATTTGGTGTAATTTTGATGAAAACTGATAAACAATTAAATGCCTTGCTGTATGCAATTGAAAAGTACCCCAAGATTGGTCGTACAAAACTGATGAAGTTTGTTTTTCTCGTAGATTTGTTTATGTACAACAACCGAGGAGAAACACTTTTGGAAGACCGGTATAAGCGCCTTCAGAATGGCCCTGTCCCTTCCTTTGCCTTTGCTAATACGGATAGTTCAAATGATTTTTTTCACATAGTCAAAGAACCCTGTGACCCGGAGAGGATCATTTACCAGTTTTCGCCAACCAGACGCGCCGATATCTCGGATTTCACACAAAAAGAGATCCAACTTTTTGATACGGTTATCAGATCCCTGTCGAGTCATAAAACGGAAGAGATCAGCGAGCTTACTCACCATTTCAATCTCTGGAAAAAAGTCAGCAATAATGAAATGATCCCCCTTGAGGATCTCAAACTGGATGATTACGAGTATGATGATCTTGAATCATTTGTTTACTTCACCGACGCTGTTGCTGAGGCAAAACAACTGAAAAATTATCCTAATGAAGATTCAGAAGATAGTGTCCCCAGGGATATTATCGACCTTCAGCTCCACACCCTGTGCGGGGAACACTAAAATGCCCTGTCCTGATCTGAAGGAGGGTGATGTTTTTTTCCTCGATCTTTCAGATCACACCGGGATATCTGAAAATACCATGAAAGGTCCGCACCGGATTGCAATTGTAATGAATCCCCGGAAGCTGGCCAATCTCAACTATAAGACAATTGTCTGTGTTCCTATCGAATCTGCTCATGCCACCTTATGGGATTCTGTGAACAATCGCCCACGGGTCCAGTCACATCATTGTCTCGCTGCCTGGAAATATCAGGAACTCCATCATGACAGCCTGGCAAAATGCGAACAGATCTATACCCTTAACCGGGAATTTTTCACGGATTACCGGTTCACGATAGACGCTATTGATCTTAAAGAAATCCGGAGACGCATGGTAAATATCATTGGATTCGGGGACTTCTGAATCGAAGATATTTTTATCTTATCATCCCGCCACCTGCCTGACCACCGCCCCCACCAGCCGCCCCTGCCCGCCCGCCCTATCTTTCAAGCGCGATTCAAGGGCATCGCACAACGCCATCAGTGCATCAACCTTCGCGACAATCCGGTGTTGCTCCGCGAGCGGTGGGAGGGGGACAAGCGCATTCTTGATTTTGGAGCCGCTAAAATTTGCCTGTCCACACTGCTGTGTAACTTGTGGCTCAATTTGCGATTTCCTGAAATATTCAGCGTTGAGTGCAGTATTGATAAAAACCGCATTAACGAATTGAGGGAAAAAGGAAATTCGAATCAGATACGATGCAAAAGTGAATTTGTTATCTTCTCCTTTGAAAATACCGGCTTTCCCAACAAGTTCGTAGCTATTTGTCCTGTTAATCAGTATGTCATTATTTTGCAGGTACAAGTGAGGCAATTCTTCGATGGAATTTGATACGTATTTTAAATCTTCATGGCTCACTTTCCCGTTCTGGATATTATTCATCCGAAAAACCGGAACCGAGTTTCTCCCGTATGCATTCGGAGAGGACAATGCTTTTTCGGATGTGCCATATTCCACAATTTTTGCAGCATCATTGATCCTAACCCATGCCCATCCATCAGGCAATGCAAAGGGGCATTCCTCTTCATTGATCGGTTCGAGGGGTTTTTCCATTTTTAACGCTCCTTCTTTGATCAGTCGCTCTTTCTCTTTTCTGATTCTCTCAACCAATTTCTCGGCGGGTTCATCCCCTGGTTCCTGTCTCACCAGCCGCCCCTGCACCGCCAGCTGGAGAATCGTCTGCCGGAGCACCGCCACATTCTCCGGACCGTCAAAGATCATCTCGAACGCATCGCACACCTGCGCCCACTGCCGCCCGAACTCTTCGGGGTGGGTCGCGTTCTGCAACCCCGCAAGGCTCGCGGTGCCGAGTTTGAGGCAGCCCGCCCGCTCCTGTTGTTGCCGGGCTTCGAGCTCATCGCAGAGCGCCATGAGTCGGTCGACTTTGGCGACGATGCGGTGCTGCTCTGGGAGTGGTGGAAGAGGAATAATTGTATTGAGAGCATCAGCCGTTCCTAATCGGGGCATTTTAATTCCGTATGTTTTTGAATTAACATACGATAGAAAATCGGGAGTTTTTAGAGCATACATCAAAAATGTTGGAAAAATTTTACCGTAGGGCCGGATAGGAACAATCTCAGTGGTGCAGTACCCATCCTCATCTGCAACAACAACTTTGTTGAGATATGGACGCAATTTTCCATAAAGAATGTCCCCCTTTCGGAATCTTGATTTTGTACTCAGTGACCGCCGATCTTTGAATCGCACTTTTTGGAGAATGCGAGAAGTATCCTTTTCGATGTCTTCGAGATCAAAAACCCAGGCATCGTCAGAAATATCATTGGAAGAGGTTTTTGTCTCTGCATTGTATTGGGCAATATTGCCTAACCGTGTCAATACCCACGTATCGGGGATTTGAAAACCAACGTCATTATCCTTCACCGGGTCAAGCGATTTTTCCTTTTTTGTTTTCCCCTCGCTTGCCATTCGTTCTTTCTCGATCCTTTTGAGTAGAACACTCGCCGGCTCATCCCCAGCATCCTGCGTCCCGAGTTTCCCCTGCACCGCGAGCTGCAAGATTAGTTCCCGCAGCCGGGCGATGCCCTCCGGTGCGGTGGCGAGCGTGGCGAAGTGCTCGAAGAGGAAGATGTCGGTTTGGGCCGGGTTCGATTGTGTTGGATTGTTCATTGTCTAAAGTACCTGCAATTATACAATATTCGCATAATCTCTCTATCTCTCTATCTCTCTATCTCTCTCTGTTTCGAAATTTGAGCGATTTAACCTGGAGAAATTTAGACAATTGTTAGACAATGTTAGACAATGTCTGACCGTTTGGGGGGCAGTGTCAGACAATGTTTGCGACAGTTAAACAATCAAGCCATGATCATGTTTCCTTTTAGGTTTGTTTGGCAAGAATCCATTTTGCATTTCTTGTTCTCCCCCCCTTAATGATGATGGTTCCCTCTCTCCGCATGTGCTGGAGCAAATTTCTGATAAACGAACGCTTCTGATCCTCATCAAGCGCATCGGATACCTTATCCATCAGTAACTTATCGATCTCCTGACGGTCTGCCTCGTCATATTTTTCGAGATATGAAACGATCATATCCTTGAAATGCTGCTTGTCGAATGAGCGCTTCCGGATATACTCAGCACGGGTATCAGTTTCAGCAGCTACCCGCTCCGAGACAAAAAGATGTGGCCGTCTTCCCTCAACCAGTTTCTTTGATCTCAGGGAGTGGTGTTCCTCATCGGTGATAGTATATCCTTTCTGAACCTTGTCAAGGGCAATGACATCCAGCATATCCAGATCCTTGCGCCGTATCAGCATCCGTGTATAGCGCGGATCGATAATTTTTCCTGTTACTCTGACTGCGACTTTGCCCGACTGGGTCAGATCATAATCCGGCAGGGGGAAATTGCGCTCCCGCTGGAGCCGGAACATTCGCTTGATCCCGCTCCCGACTGTATCGATCATGTTCAGGTTGACCATGGCCTGCGCGAGAAACGGGTTCCGGTAACGATCGGGAGGAGCATCGCTGGTAATAAGTGAATCCACGGAACCTGGAATGAACTCTCCCCGGTTGGTAAAGAGGAGGGATTCTTCATTCTCTACAACCGAGATACGGGCACCCTGGGGATAATCCTGGTGGGCAATGCAGTTGTGGAGAATCTCCCGCATCACCCATGGATCGTACTGGGTAAGTTCCAGCGGGAAGAGCGTCTCGTCCGAGATGTGGCGCACCGTAAGGTTCCGAATCTTTTCGAAAATATTGTCGATGGCAAGAATGATCGGCAGGCCAAAATGAGCATAGTCCCGTTCAACACCCTTTGCATCTTTCAGAACCCAGGTTATCTGTCCGATGGCTGGAGAAAGGCGGTGTGCAGAAGTCTGCAAGCCCAGCAGAAGCAGGGCAGCAGTCGTTATCTTCCCATCGGAGCATAACCCGGCCCTGTTCAGGAATTCTGCATCAGTCCAGGCATCCACATCCGCGGCAAGACGGGGGTTCTTTTTCTTGTATTCCTGCCGGGCAAATGTGATCGCCGCGGGATCCAAGTCATTGATCGTGGCTTTTTCACATATTTGTGCAGACCAGTCCAGTGTGGCACCTTGATCGCGGATTCGCTGAATTTTATGGGCGGAGAGTGGCCCGGTGGAATCGTGGACCCTGCCGTACATCACTCCTTTCCACTCTGTCGGGATTCCCCGGGTTGCCGGGGGAATCCTGAACATCACGACGCGCTTTCCTTCAGAACTCCGTAATTCATGAATTGATGCAAAGGTCAACCCATGATTTGTTTGCAGGGAGATCTTCTGCTTCAGCTTTTCAAGACCGGGGGGAGTCTCGTAAAATTTTGAGCCAACGATCTTCCGGGGATACTTGTCCGTAATACCGAAGATCAGCCAGCCCTCTGGTTTTTCATTCAGGTTTGCTTCATTGCTGAGTGCAGATACATAGCGCCCGATCTGTTCGAAATCAAAATTGATCTCCGCCTCTTTGAACTCCACCCATTCCGTTTCTGTGCGGAGTTCAATGAGTGTTTGCAAAACGGTAGACAGATCTTCAGTCATCACTATTCCTCACCCGATTATTTCTTTCCCCCAAGCGAAGCCATCAGTTCCCGCTTCAGCGCCTCCCGTGTCTCCGCCGCCTCCGCCCGGATCCGCTCATATTCACGGAGAAGTTCCACCGGATCGCCAAGTTCGTCCGGCACCACGTTCGGGTTCTTGATATCGAGGTTGAACCCGTTCGCGATCACCTGCTCCACCGGCACCCGCCACGCATGTGCGGTCTCGGTGCGGTTCGTCCACCACGCCTTCTCGGGCTCGAACTCCTCGATCCGGATGGGCTTCGTTTTGTTATATGACTTGTAGCCCTCGGGGTAGGTGTGCTCGTAGTACCAGATCTCTTTTGTCGGCTTGCCCTTCTCGAAGAAGAGCAGGTTCGTCTTGATCCCGGTATACGGGGCGAAGACGCCGTTCGGGAGCCGGACGATCGTATGGAGATTGCACTCATTCAGGAGTCGCTCCTTGATCCGGCTCTTCACGCCCTCGCCAAAGAGCGTCCCATCCGGCAGTACGATCGCAGCTCTGCCGCCATCCTTGAGGATGTGCATGATCAGCACGAGGAAGAGATCGGCAGTCTCCCGGGTCTGGTACGTGGCCGGGAAGTTCGTCTCGATCCCGTCCTCCTCCATGCCCCCGAACGGCGGGTTCGTCACGATCACGTCCACCCGGTCCCGGGTCGAGTAGTCCTTCAACGGGCGGGCAAGGGTGTTGTCACGGCGGATCTGGATCGGCACATCGATGCCATGCAGCATCATGTTCGTGACGCAGAGCAGGTGCGGCATCTGTTTCTTCTCGACGCCATGGATCGAACTCTGGAGCAGTGCCTCATCCTCAATCGTCTTCACGGTCTTCCGGATATTCTCGATCGCACAGGCAAGGAACCCGCCGGTGCCGCAGGCCGGGTCAAGGATCGACTCGCCGAGCATCGGGTCCACCATATCCACCATGAACTGGGTCACGGCCCGCGGGGTATAGAATTCCCCGGCATTGCCCGCACTCTGGAGGTCTTTTAGGATCTTCTCGTAGATCTCGCCGAACAGGTGCCGGTCCTCGGTCTTGTTGAAATCGATATCATTGATCTTGTTCGCAACCTGCCGGATCAGCGTCCCGTTCTTCATGTAATTGTACGAGTCCTCGAAGACCCGGCGCAGCAGGATCCCGGAGCCGTTCGATCCCGCTTCCGCCGGCAGTTCCTTTAAGGTGGGGAAGAGGTCGGCATCGATGAACTTTAAGAGCGTGTCGCCAGTGATTCCTTCGGAATCCGCAGCCCAATGCCGCCACCGGAGCCGGTCCGGCATCGGCGACCGGTAGCCTTTCCGCATCAGCTCGTACTCCTTCTCCTTGTCATCGAAGATCTTCAAAAACAGCATCCAGCTCAGCTGGCTGATCCGCTGGGCGTCGCCATCGACACCTGCATCCTTCCGCATGATATCCTGGATCGTCTTGATCGTGGTTCCGACTGCCATAAAAAAATCAGCTCCCGTATTCGTCTGCGTCAGCACTCGGCGGTGTAAAGACACCGCTCAAGCCGGCGTACTGCTTCAAGATAGTTTGCGCTCCCGCCAAAAATAGTGTTCACAATCTCCAGCGGGGTACCGAAGGTTGTGAACGGGTCCACCCGCAGCACCTCCATGCTCTCGATATCGGTAATCCCGCCATCGGAATACTTCAACAGGAGAGCATCGAGCACCTTCCGGCCCTGCTCGCCGTACTTCGTGAAGTAATTCGCCTTCCGGACCTTTGCTGCCCGCTCCCTCCGGGACATCGGAGGCTGACCGAAGACCACGTGGCAGATCAGGTCAAAGGGATCGTAGTCCTTTCCCACCTGCTCCTGGAGCGCCTCGAAGAGTACGCCCTGCTCCTCCAGTTCCTCCAGGATCACGGTCTTCTGTTCTGCCTTCGTCCACGAGTTCATGAACGCACTGAGCGTAGCATACTGGCGGGTCACGTTCTTCTTCGTGTAATCTTCCAGCGATTCGGTGATCAGCTTCCCGTCCGCAGCCATATACTGGACCCGCTCGGCAACCACGGAAACCGGCACATCGTTTACCACGTACCGCTTCATCCCGTCTCCCGGCGGTTTGGGCATGGGTGGAGCAATCGGATCTGTCGGGTCATACTGGCTCCCGTCAAGCGGTTCGCCGTCAAAGTCCGGGTCCGCGAAGAGCTCGCTCACCTTCCGGAAGTCCATTATCGTAAAGAAGAACTTGTTGTAGTCCTCGTTGATACGGGTGCCGCGACCAATGATCTGCTTGAATTCCGACATCGACTCGATCCGCTTGTCGATCACGATCATCTTGCAGGTCTGGGCATCGACCCCGGTCCCCATAAGTTTCGAGGTGGTCGCAATCACCGGGTACTTCGAGTCCGGCATGATGAAATTGTCCAGCTCCGCCTTCCCGTCCGGGCTGTCCCCCGTGATACGGACAATATACCGGCCATTCTCCTTCACCAGATTGGCGTTCTCGTTCACGAGGCAACTCCGCATTCGCTCGGCATGATCGATATTCTCGCAAAAGACGATCGTCTTGTCGTACCTACCGGTGTTCTTTAAGAAATCCGAGATCTTCCGGGCCACCAGTTCCGTCCGGTGCTCTAAGACAAGGCTCCGGTCGAAATCCTTCTGGTTGAAGATCCGGTCCTCAATCTCCACGCCGTATTTATCCTTCTGCCCCCGCGTCGGTCGCCATCCCTGCAAATCCTTGTCCAGATCGATCCGGTACACCCTATACGGGGCAAGGAATCCGTCCTCGATCCCCTGCTTCAGGGAATACACGTACACCGGCTCGCCAAAATAGTGAACATTCGAGACGTACTTCGTCTCCTTGGGAGTCGCGGTCAGGCCGATGTGAGTCGCGGTCTTGAAGTAATCAAGGATCTCCCGCCACATCGCATCGTCCGCAGCACTCCCACGATGGCACTCATCGACAATGATCAGGTCGAAAAAGTCAGGAGAGAACTGCTTGTAGATATTGCGCTCCTCCTCATTGCCGGACACTGCCTGGTAGAGCGAGAGATAGATCTCGTAACTCTTGTCCACCTGCCGGTTCGTGATCTTCGTCATTGCCGACCCGAACGGCTTGAAATCGTTCGTCTTTGTCTGGTCGACAAGGATATTCCGGTCGGCGAGGAACAGGATCCGCTTCTTGGTCCCGGACTTCCAGAGCCGCCAGATGATCTGGAATGCCGTATAGGTCTTGCCGGTCCCGGTCGCCATGACCAGCAGGACCCGGTCCTGCCCGTTTGCAATCGCCTCGATCGTCCGGTTGATCGCGTTCACCTGGTAATAGCGGGGCATCTTCCGGACATCGTCGATATAGTAGCTCTGGGTGATGATGCGCTCCTTTGTATCATCCAGACCTTTCCATTTCCGGTACCGGGTCCAGAGGTCAGTGGGACGGGGAAATTCCGTAAGAGTGAGCTCATGCTCCATGGGTTCATAACTGCCGGAACGGTCATGGAGTAAAAACCCGTCACCATTGGAACTGAACACAAACGGGATATCCATCATCTCTGCATAGGCAAGCGCCTGCTGCATCCCAGCGCCTACAATGTGATTATTGTCCTTAGCCTCGATCACGGCAATCGGAAGATTGGGTTTATAGTAAAGGATATAGTCCGCTCTTCGCGGCTTGGCCCGGCTTACTGAGTTACCGTTCACAAGAACCCGGCCATCCGTGACATTCACCTCTTCCCGTAGGTGGTGATGCTGGTTCCAGCCCGAGAGGGTTAATGCAGGAGTAATGAATTTGGTGCAGATGTCCCGCTCGCTTAATTTCTTCTTATCCGATGTGTCCATTCAGTCATTCTCTGTATCGTTGACAATCTGCTAATAGCTTTCTATTTATATATGGATTTGATAAATCGCATTTACCTCACTTTGACTCGTCAACTCATTTTTTCAATCAAACCTTGAATGTAAATTTTCAACCGGATCTTGATTGCAAATTAGCGAGCAGACTTCGAATTTTAATTTTCAACCACACCTTCCCTGAAAATAATAAATCAAACCTTGCTCAAAAAATTTCAATCGACCCCCCAACTCCCGCTTGAAAACCGTTCGCAGATCAACCAGACTCTGCTTGAAAAATTTCAATCGCGATCCGTTTCACGTTCATGTATCCAAAATGGAGTAAATACCCCGCGCACATCCGACGTAAACCCGTCCCGGCATCTTACGTATACAGCACATCCAGCCGCTAAGCAGATCAACCGGACCTTGCTTGAAAAATTTCCATCACGATCACGATCGCGTTTGAAAATCGTTTCCGGATCAATCAAACCTTGATTAAAAAATTTCAACCGGACTTTGAATCTTATTTTTCAACCAGACTCTGCTCAAAAAAATCCAGTCACACTTTGATTAAAAAATTCCAATCAGACCCTGATTGAAAATTCTTGAACAAACCTTGTTTGAAAAGCAGAACCTGGTTAGTTCATACTCCCCACAAAAACCAAAAAAAACAACATGGGCCTGACCGGATTCGAACCGGTGACCTCCGCCGTGTAAGGGCGACGTCATAACCAACTAGACCACAAGCCCAATTTCTTACTAATGTTACCCTGAACACTATTAATAGTGTTGATACGGGAAATCTCCATTTCAGGAAAAAAAATTATTCTTTTTTGGGAGGGAGCTTGATATCGATACCAAACTTCTCCGCATTCTTATCAGCGATTGCCTGGATGGCTGCAATCTCAGCATCCTGCCGTTTTGGTTTGAAGAGGTGGCGGAATCGTTTCTGGGTTTTCAAATACTCTTCAACCGGTTTGCGTACCACTTTCTTTACCTTTGTAACCTTGCCATCGATCATCTCGTAGTTGACCCAGAGCCCGGTCTCAATCGCGAGTTTTGCGATTGCGATCGTCTGGTCACCCTCAAATCCCC
>JANYBK010000003.1 GCA_025360805.1 Methanomicrobiales archaeon | reverse complement strand
CGGAGGATTGCCTGATGCCCAAACGAACTGATATCAAAAAGGTTCTCCTGATTGGATCAGGACCCATACAGATCGGTCAGGCGGCAGAATTTGATTTCTCTGGATCACAGGCCTGCCGGGCATTGCGGGAAGAAGGTATCAAAGTCGTTCTTATCAACTCCAACCCGGCAACGATAATGACCGATCCGGATATGGCCGATGAGATTTATATTGAGCCGCTCAGGGCAGATATCATCGCAAAGATTATCGAGAAAGAAAAACCCGATGGTATTCTCTCTGGGATGGGTGGCCAGACCGCACTCAACCTCACGGTTGAACTTGCCGAGATGGGCGCACTCAAAGGCGTGGAAATTTTAGGCACACCCCTTGAGGCTATCTATAAGGGTGAGGATCGCCAGAAATTCCGCGATCTAATGATCAGCATCGGTGAGCCTGTACCGAAAAGTATGGTACTCAACTCTTTAACCCAGATCGAAGAGGCCATTACCAATATCGGTCTTCCATCCGTTGTGCGGCCAGCTTATACCCTTGGCGGAGCTGGCGGGGGTATTGCCCGTACCAGGGAGGAACTGGTCCGGATCGTTGAACTCGGGCTCTCCCGTTCACGTATCCACCAGGTACTCATTGAAGAGAGCGTGATGGGCTGGAAAGAGATCGAGTTTGAAGTTATGCGTGATGCTGCCGACACCTGCATTATTGTCTGCGGTATGGAGAATGTAGACCCGATGGGTATTCACACCGGTGAAAGTGTAGTTGTTGCTCCTATCCTGACGCTTCGTGATGATGAGTTCCAGATGATGCGCAGCGCAGCAATACACATCATCCGGGCGCTGGATGTGCAGGGAGGCTGCAATGTCCAGTTCGCGTTCTGGGAGGGTGATTACCGTGTCATCGAAGTAAACCCTCGTGTCTCGCGTTCGTCTGCCCTTGCATCTAAGGCAACCGGCTACCCGATTGCCCGGGTGGCAGCAAAGATCTCAATAGGTCTGCGGCTTGATGAGATCATGAACACGGTAACCGGTTGCACTCCGGCATCCTTTGAACCCACTATTGATTATATTGTCGTTAAAATTCCCCGCTGGCCGTTTGACAAATTCAAAGGAGCTGACCGGACACTCGGCACTTCCATGAAGAGCACGGGAGAGGTGATGGCAATCGGGCGCACACTTGAAGAAGCGTTCATGAAAGCGAAACGTTCGCTGGATACCGATGTGCGCACCCATACGAGCCTTAGCGAGATCCGCATGATCCTGTCGCGCCCAACCGATGAGCGGTTCCACTGTCTTTTCGATGCATTCCGGCTGGGTTTTTCTCTTGACGAGATTGCACAACTCACGTCTATAATCCCGTTTTTTTTAGAGAAGATCAAAAATATAGTTGATTTTGAAAACCATCTCGCAACACACAGTGAACCGGCAGACATCCTTTCAGCAAAAAAACTCGGTTTTTCAAATGTTGAGATCGCAAAGATTACCGGGAAGGATGGAGAGCAGATAGAAAAGATTGCAGGTCTGCCTTCATATAAGATGGTAGATACCTGCGCAGCCGAGTTTCCGGCAACCACCCCGTATTTCTACTCCACCTATGAGAGTGTCTGTGAGATCATTCCCAGTGATAAGCAGAAAGTACTCATCCTTGGTTCCGGCCCGATACGAATCGGCCAGGGGATTGAATTTGATTACTGCACCGTGCATGCAGTCCAGTCCCTGCGGGAAGAGGGCGTGGAAGTCCATATTGTCAATAATAATCCAGAAACCGTCTCTACGGATTTCGACACATCTGATCGGCTCTTCTTTGAGCCTATGCAGCTTGAGGATGTAGTCAATATCCTTAAAAAAGATAATTATTATGGCGTAATGGTCCAGTTCGGGGGGCAGAATGCAGTAAACCTTGCAGTTCCCCTTGAAAAGGAAATCAAACGCCTTGGTCTTAACACCAGAATTCTGGGAACGAGCCCGGATGCAATGGATATTGCTGAGGATCGCGACCGGTTCAGCGTACTGTTAAATAAACTCAATATCCCGAGCCCGGCTAACGGCTCAGCATATTCCGAAGCAGAAGCACGGAAGAAAGCAGAAGAGATCGGTTACCCGGTACTTGTCAGGCCTTCATTTGTTCTAGGGGGCAGGGCAATGGAGATCGCCCACAATGCGGTTGAATTTGAATCCT
This sequence comes from Methanomicrobiales archaeon, assembly GCA_025360805.1. Classification (GTDB taxonomy): domain Archaea; phylum Halobacteriota; class Methanomicrobia; order Methanomicrobiales; family Methanospirillaceae; genus Methanoregula. Next base: position 25,677 of record JANYBK010000003.1, on the reverse strand, counting down.
ACATCAAAGAGGCGGTACGGGTTGCCAAGAACCACCCGGTACTGATCGATTCCTATCTTCAGAATGCCATCGAACTCGATGTGGATGCAGTCTGTGATGGGGAAGATGTGCTGATTGGCGGTATTATGGAGCACATTGAGCAGGCCGGGATCCATTCCGGGGATTCGGCGTGTGTAATCCCAACGCAATCTCTTCCTGGATCGGTGCTTGACACGGTGCGTGATTATACACGGAAGATAGCACTGGGACTTGGCGTGATTGGGCTTGTAAATCTCCAGCTTGCGGTAAAAGACAACGTGGTTTATATCCTCGAGGCAAACCCACGCGCAAGCCGCACAGTGCCTTTTGTCTCAAAGGCTACAGGACTCCCGGTAGCAAAAATCGCAGCAAAAGTCATGGTTGGCAGGAAGCTGCGCGATCTTGGCTACAAAGAGCGGGAAATAAAGCATGTCGCAGTCAAAGAGGTTCTGTTGCCGTTTAACAAACTTGCTGGTGTTGATACGGTTCTCGGACCTGAAATGAAGAGCACCGGCGAAGTGATGGGTATTGACTATGATTTCGGACTTGCATTTTACAAAGCCTGCATATCCGCAGATAATGAACTCCCAAGGACAGGCAATGTATTCATTTCGGTAAATATCGAGCAGAAAGAAGAAGCAATCCCAATCGCGCGGCAACTTCGTGATCTCGGGCTCGTATTGTACGGAACCGAGGGCACGGTGGACTACCTTAATGAAGCGGGCATCGAAGCACACCTCGTAAGGAAAGTTCAGGAAGGTTCACCGAATGTGCTGGATATGATGCGGCACGGGGAGATACGTCTTATCATCAACACCCCTCAGGATCGTCAGTCCCGGCAGGATCATTACCAGATCATGCGTGCGGCAGTGGATTACTCAATTCCCTATATTACCACCCTGCAAGCGGCGCGTGCAGCTGCTCTTGCCATCGATGCGATCAAGCGCGAGAGGATGACACTTGAGCCAATCAGCCATTATCTGAAGTGAGATCGGAGTAAAACCCCTGATATTTTCTTTTTTAGAATTTTATTAAGGAATACATAATCCTGACATCACAGCGGGTGTATGGTAATAATAATGCAAAATAATTGAATATCCTTAAATACCGAAATAACAAAAAATGATGCATGAAGAAAATTTTTGTTGTTCTTGCAATCCTGTTCATCGGGATCCTGCTTGCGGGATGCACATCCCAGCCTGCTGCAAAACCTGTGGCAACTACAGTACCGACCCCCGTCCCAACTACTGTTGTAACAACGGTTCCCCCAACCCCGGTACCGACCACAAAGGAAATCGTTGTGGTTGTTGTTAACAAAACGGTAAATGTGACTGCAACCCCAACCCCGACAAAAACACCATTGCCGACGTTTGTCATCACCTTTACACAGGATTTGACGATCATTCCAGGCACTTCGGCAACTATACCCGTTGGCGGATCAGTAACCTGGGTGAATGCAGATCCGTATAAGGAACACACCGTTGTGGCAACTGATGCTTCTGATGGTGCATGGTTTGCCGGACAAACCGAAGCAACAATTCCCGCTGGAAAATCCATGGTAATCACTTTCCCCAAGGTAGGTACCTACGAGTACACCACCGTTTACCAGCCAAATATGGACGGGGTAATCAGAGTCAAGTAAAAAATAATCGTTCGGGATTATCAAGCCTGAACAACCTTTTTTTAAAAAGTTTTCAGATCTGCTGCAAAGGAATTGTTCTTCCTCTGGAGCATTTTCACCAGTAATCATGGGATTATGTCCTCAAAATATATGGTAAAACCGTCAAAACACTATATCACGATCAAAAAAAAGGAGTATCCATCATGGGAAAAGGTACAATTGTTTTAGCATATTCCGGAGGGCTTGACACCTCCATCTGTATCCCTCTTTTAAAAGAGCGATATGATTACGATCGCGTTATCACTGTTGCTGTGAATGTCGGGCAGCGGGATGAAGAGATCGATATCGCCACACAAAAAGGGAAAAAATTCGCTGATAAACACTACACCATTGATGCCCGCGAAGCATTTGTGAACAACCACATCTTCCCGGCGATCAAGGCAAACGGTTCATATGAGGGATACCCCATGGGAACCTCTCTTGCCCGCCCCCTGATAGCAGAGGAAGTTGTAAAGATTGCCAAAAAAGAAGGTGCAAAAGCAATCGGGCATGGCTGTACTGGGAAAGGCAATGACCAGCTCAGGTTTGATTTCATCATCCGCAGTGCGGGTCTTGAAGTTGTAGCACCGATTCGCGAACTTAACCTGACCCGTGACTGGGAGATCGACTATGCAAAAAAGAATAAGATCCCTGTCCCGGTAAAAAAGGACAAACCCTGGAGCATGGATGAGAATTGCTGGAGCCGTAGCATCGAAGGGGGAAAACTTGAGGACCCCGCATACCATCCACCTGAAGAGATATATCTCTGGACAGTATCTCCGGAAAAAGCACCGGCAAAACCAGAAAAAATCACCCTGGTGTTCAGGGCCGGCATTCCGGTTGCACTCAATGGTAAAAAGATGCAGGGCTATGATCTGATACAGCAACTGAATGTACTTGCCGGAAAGCATGGGGTCGGTCGCAACGACATGATTGAAGACCGTATCCTCGGGATAAAAGCCCGTGAGAATTACGAGCACCCGGCAGCAACGGTGATCCTCACGGCACACCGGGATCTTGAAGCTCTTGTTCTCACACGACAGGAACTGGTATTCAAGCGCATGGTGGATGACAAATGGTCGGAGCTGGCTTACAAAGGACTTGTGTATGAACCATTGTATGCTGCCCTGAACGCATTTATTGACACTACACAGGAACGAGTCAATGGTGAGGTTGACCTTGAGATCTATAAGGGCGCTGTGCGCGTGCTCGGACGGAGTTCACCGGATGCAATCTATTCGGAGGATATGGTCTCTTTTGACAGCACGACCCTTGACCAGTGCCACGCGATCGGTGTTTCCCAGTATTTTGGTATTCAGGCACGTATGGTCCATGCAATAAAAACAAAGAAGATCACAAAATCAAAAAAGTAACTTTTTTTGGGATTTTGGATTTTTTTACCGCAGATAAATTCTATGAATACAGTATGACGGATAAAAAATCCCATAACCTTTGTAAACCATCATGCTAAACAGGTTTTACAACCTGCCAACCCAATGAAAATTGAATTTTTCTCAGGTAAATCTGACACCTGCAACAAAATAGAAAATTATAAGGATTGTCGCATTGAAGAATCGATCAACATGTGCGCCGGTTTTTTTTCACGTTTCATAAAACAAAAACCCCATATTGTGGAAAGCCCGCCCCCCCCATCAATTACCCATGGAGCGGGGATGCAGTTCCCTGAATACAAGAACAAGCCGTATTTTATTGTGGCTTCTGTGGAGATGGGAAACACCACAACGAAGTGCATCTTAACAGGAGTAAGCCTTGAAACCGGTATGTCGTACGTGATCAACAAAACCGTGAGCATGAGCCGGGATATCCGTCCCCCGAAACCCGGGGAAACCATATTCGGTGCAACACTCGACGGTACTGAACTCACCCGCGAGGCGGTCACCGAGCTTGTCCGGGATACCCTGCTCCAGTGCCATAAGGATGCCCATCTCGATGTGTTGAAAGAACTGGATTTCGTTGTCCGTAGTACCGGTGTGGTTGCCGAGATGGAATCACCGGATCAGATTGGTGATTTTGTCATTGCACTTGCAAATGGCTGTCTAAACGCAGGAGTCCCGCCCCGCAAGATGACACCTCCCATGTCAAAAGAGAACCAGCCACAGAAACTCCAGCCTTTCAGTTTTGCTGATAAAGTTGTGTTTGTGGGTGCGGTAGCCGGTGTGATTCCTCCGGTTGGATCAACGGGTGTGGAGATGGTTGCAAACGAGATGGAAGGCGAACTTGCAATGGCCGGAATCAAGGAGGGTGCAAAGTGGACACCGGTTGATTTTCGAAACCCCTGCGTGTCGATCGATTTCGGCACTACACTCGATGGCAGGATCACAAGCGATGTGGGCGCTCATGATCTGAACCCGTTTGCAAAAACCGTAGGGAATTTCTGCGGGCTTGCCGGTGCGATTCCGGATGCGATTGTACGTGGAACCGGTCTTGTGCAGCAACGGACCGGTACTGCTCTTGACATTTTTGGCGAGCACAGTGTTACGGGAGGGTTGTTTGGCGGGGGAAACCGCAGGGTGATTGATGATTTTGTAGAGCGGTGCCATGAACATATTGACATACGGATTGTTCCTGCTGAACGTGACCGGTTTGGCAGGGTTCCTGTGAATGCAAAACTGGCACTTGAATCCGGCATTGCTATGATTGGCTGTGATTGTGGAGAGAACAGCAGCGATCTTAATAAACTGTTAGAAATTGGAAAAGAGATTCATGAAAAACATAATCTTGCAATGCTAAACGAAGTCATTGACCGGGTCTGCTCTAAAATGGCCCTGCGCCTGGTCGATGTAGCAGTCGAGCAAAAACTCGTTCCAAAGAATTCCTCGATTGGGTTCACGGGAAGAGCAGCGATATCAGGAAGAAAGCCGGAGTATATCCTTGAAGGGATTACTGAACGCAACCTCTTTGATGATCCAAGAGATCATCTAGTCTTTGTAGATGACGGGCTTGCACGGGGCGCGGCGCTGATGGGCCGCTGCATGAACTCGCTTGGAAAGCCTAAAAACCCGATCGGGGGCGTTCGCGGGGGCCCATGTATTATGAGCCGGCGGATCAAAATAGGAAAGTGAATCAGGTGAAATAATATGTCCGATGAAGAACAGTTATTCGATATCATAGTCCCCCCGGGGGTCCCGCAGAAGATCATTTTGGATATCTCAACCAAATTCGATGTGGAAGTTGTTGACCGGAGAGAGAAGATCAAATTTGCCAACATGGAAGGGGATGAACGGGATCTCCTTGCGTTCCGTGGTAAACTTGAGGTCATGCAGAAAGTTGAGACCTATATGCGTGAGCAACTGAACAAATTCGTTACCGATAAGTAACAACTTATAAAAAAAACTGATTTTATTTTCTCAGCAGTCGCACGAGCAATGCTTTCTGGGCGTGAAGCCGGTTTTCAGCTTCATCCCAGACAAGGCTCTGGCCGCCTTCCATCACTTCATCTGCAATCTCCTCTCCACGGTGTGCAGGAAGGCAGTGGAGCACACGGGCATCCGGAGACGCGTGTCGCATGAGTCCGGCATCAACTGTATAACCCGAGAAAGTCTTAAGACGCTCTTCCCGCTCCGCATCATCGCCCATTGACACCCATGTATCCGTAACAATGACATGTGCATCCTTGACCGCCTGCTCAGGACTTTTGACAAGGTTCACTTTTCCGCCAAGAGCGCGTGTCTTTTTCACAATATCTTCTGGGGGTTCGTAACCATTGGGAGTTGCAACAGTTACAGAATACCCGGTAAGAACGGTCGAGAGGATCAGCGAATTACAGACATTATTGCCATCCCCAACCCATGCCACTTTGAGATCTTTTAATGAGCCGAAATGCTCCTGCATAGTCATGATATCTGCAAGTAACTGGCAGGGATGTTCCAGATCGGAGAGCCCGTTGATCACTGGAATTGTGGCAAACCGGGCAAATTCCTCAATCGTGCTGTGTTTGTAGGCCCGGATCATGATGCCGGACACATAGCGCGAAGCTGCCCGTGCTGTATCCCGGATCTCTTCGCCACGCCAGATCTGCATATCCCGTGCATTTAAGAACAGGGCATGGCCGCCAAGCTCGTTCATACCAACTTCAAACGAGATATGCGTACGGGTAGATGACTTCTCAAAGATCATGGCGAGGTTTTTTCCCCGTAAGACATCGTGAACAACTCCCTGTTTCTTCAATGTCTTGAGCTGTTTTGCCTCAGAGAGGATCTGTTCCAGCTCGGTTTTGTTGATATCCAGAATTGATAAAAAATCCTTGTTCATCGTAACTCCTTCATATGCGCGATACGTTGCTTAAGCAACTCGTCTGTGCCGATATCTTTCCGGTATCTGACAAGACCCTTTACCGATGCTGCTGCCCGCTCTGCAATGGATTCTGCGGTTTTTAAAGTATCGCCTTTTCCAACAAACGCAAGTGTGCGGGATGTCAGCGTGACAAGCGAACCGTCACGTTCCTCAACATTTGCATAATAGGTAATTGCCCCATTAGTATCGCCAATATGAATCGGATCCCCGGCATGGGAGGCATCCGGATAACCATCCGGTACCAGATATTTGCAGACCGTTGCTTTATTTTCAAACGTGACTTTTGCAAAGTTAAGTGTCCCGCTTGTGATCCGTATCATGATCTCTGAAAGATCTGAAGTGAGCAGCGACAGAACATTCATTGCTTCGGGATCTCCGAACCGGGCATTGAACTCTATAACTTTTACGCCCTTTGCAGTATTCATGAACTGACCGTAGAGAATGCCCTTATAGGGGTGTCCGGTTTTTGCCAGGGCTTCAACTGTTGCCTGCATGATCCCACATGCAGAGGCATACTCTGTTTTTGTGACAAAGGGAAGCATATGATCAGGCATGGTATACGAACCCATGCCCCCGGTATTCGGCCCGGTGTCCCCTTCAAATGCCCGCTTGTGATCCTGGACAAGGGGCATGGGAATAAGGTGAGTGCCATCGACAAAGGCCTGAAGGGTGAACTCCTCTCCGATAAGGCGCTCTTCAAGAATGATTGAGCCTTTGATCTCTGCTGCATACGCGATCGCACCAGCCCTATCCACCTGCTCACCCATAATCTTGACCCCTTTTCCCCCGGTCAGCCCGACGGGTTTTATCACCAGATCTCCATCGTGGTCATTGATGAACGCGATGGCCTCAGCGCTGTTCTGGCAGAGCCGGTACTTGGGGCAACCATCGATCTTATGGTCTTGCATCAACCCGCGACAGAACCCTTTGTCGGTCTCAATTCTTGCGGCCGCTTTGGATGGTCCGACACAGGGAATATTAACTGATTCCAAAGCATCAACAATACCTGCTTCTAACGGAGATTCAGGACCAATAAAAGCATATTCGATACAATTCTCCTGTGCAAAGGCAACAATCCGCGCTACATCTGTTTCCCTGCAGAGTAAGACCTTTTCTGCAAGTTTTGCAATCCCGGGATTTTTCTTTGCCATCACGCAGTAGAGTGCTGCTTTTCGGTTGCGGGCGAGTGCAGCAGCTATTGCATGCTCCCTACCTCCCCCGCCCACAACAAGTATCTTCATGTCCATCTCTAATGTACGCTGACCGTAAAAATTACTTCTGTTTTAGCAGTTCGCTGACTCTGACAAGAGGCAGGAACTCAATGCCATGTTGGCTGAGCAGCGTTTCTGCTCCCTGTTCCCGATCGACTACAGTAACAACGCGGTCTGCCTGCGCTCCTGCAGTGCGAAGGGTTTCGATACCATACAGCGCGGATCCTCCGGATGTGGTTACATCTTCAATAAGGAGGACACGCTTATTCCGGACGTTGCCTATTATCATCTCTTTCTTTCCATGGCTTTTCTCGGCAGCCCTTATGATCGCATAGGGTTTCTGTGCAGCAAGCGCTGTCGCAACCGCGAGAGGGACGCCCCCGACAGCGACACCAGCTACAACATCGAATTCATGAGACTGTGCAACGAGTTTTGCAATGGCATTGAGCAGATCAGGATGGGTAACTGCCGTTTTCACATCAATGTAGTACGTACTTTTTGCACCTGATGCCAGCGTAAAGTCACCCGTCTCAATTGCCTTGTATTGAATAAGCAGTTCAGCAATAGCTTTCACCATGGGACCTCCTTAACGCCCAGCATATAACCAATAATATTAACCACCCGGTGAAGGACAACGGTAAGGATAATGATAATGACAAGAATGGGAATTGTAAGATAGGCAAAGAGCCATGCGGGATCAAAGATGAGCAGCAGGATAAATGCCCCCACAACCAGATCGAGCTGGTCTGCAATTGGCCACTTTTCACCCCGCACTTTTCCCATTCTGCGCTTAATAAAACTCTTTCCCAGATCCCCTAACAATGCTCCAAGCGCGAGAAGCGATACCGATGTTAAGGTATGTTGGGGCAGGAGTGTCAGGGCAAATGTTGAATAGAGCCAGATAAGGAGTATGCCGGTAATTATACCAGCGAGTACCCCAAAAAACAGGCCACGAAACGTTTTACCATCCCCAAATATCCTCTGCCCATCAGAATAATTCCTTCCAAAGTCTATAGGAGTACCTCCTCCGAGAAGAGCAGCCATCGGATTTGGGATATAAGCAGGAAGCATGATCCAGACTGCTGATAGCAATGGTATTATGAAAAAGTCTACACTAATCAATGGTGCACTCCAATACCTCTAATAAAGAGCAGATAAAAACATTAATGTAACTCAAAAGCGGGATAACTAAAAACCGTGAGTACCCGGTGAATATTAATGCGGATAAAAAAGACCCGAACTCTTTGCCCCTCATGCAATACCGTACTTGATGCGGAGATCGTAGAAGAAGAGGGGAAAATCTGGCTTAAAAGGACTTGTCCAGATCACGGGGATTTTAAGAATCTCTACTGGTCAGATCCCGTGATGTATAAGCGGTTTGCTAAGTATGATGCCATTGGTGCGGGAGTATCAAATCCCCAGAATATTGCTCCGCCAGAAAACTGCCCATCATCCTGCGGACTCTGTAATAACCACCACTCCCAGACTCTGCTTGCCAATATCGATCTCACCAACCGCTGCAATCTGGACTGTGAATTCTGTTTTGCAAACGCACGCGCCTGCGGTTTTATCTATGAACCAATTTTTGATGAGATCGTAAAGATGTTAACGCTTCTTCGGGATCAAAAGCCGGTTCCTGCTCCCGCAGTACAGTTTTCCGGGGGCGAGCCTACGATGAGAGCGGATCTCTCAAAGATCATCAGCAAAGCAAAAGAGATTGGCTTTCCCCAGGTTCAGATTGCTTCCAACGGGGTGCGTCTTGCAAAGGAGCCGGAGTATGCTAAGGAACTCAAGGATGCAGGGCTCAACACGGTATACCTGCACTTTGACGGTGTAACCCCGGCAACAAACCCGTTTTTAGCAATTCACAAAAAAGCCGTAGAAAATATGAAACGGGTGAAACTTGGCATCGTTCTTGTGCCTACTGTAATCCGTGGCAAAAATGATCATGAGATTGGAGATATCATCCGGTTTGCCGTAGATAACATATCAGTTATCCGCGGTGTGAATTTCCAGCCGGTGGCATTTACCGGCGCGGCAAGCGATGATGATATTAAAAAATCCCGTATTACCATTCCTGAAGTCCTGGCTGATATTGAAGCACAGACTCAGGGGATCATCAAAAAAGATGATTTTTATCCTATTCCCTGTGTGCTCCCGTTCTCCGATCTGGTTGAAGCCTACACAGGAAAGCCGCAAGTGCGTTTCACAGCCCACCCGCACTGCGGTGCTGCCACGTATGTGTTTGTCCAGGAAGCAGGTATTGTACCTGTAAACCGGATGGTCGATGTCGAGAGTTTCTTTAAATCGATCGAACAGATGACAGAGACGATAAAAAAAGGTGGCACCATAAACAAATACAAGGCATTGTTAGAGGGTGTCAAAAGCATGCATGATTCCGTGCAGAAGGGAGAGCACGGTAACACTGCCGAGTTCTGGAAGATGATCGGAAAAACATTGATCGGACAGAACTTCGATGCGCTCAGAGAATTCCACTGGAACGCGCTATTTATCGGCACCATGCATTTCATGGACCGGTATAATTATGATCTCGAGCGGGTCCAGCGCTGCTGCATACATTATGCAACTCCGGATGGTACCCTTATCCCGTTTTGTACCTATAACAGCGGGCCTGTCTATCGTGAAAAGATCTGGAAGAAACACGCAAAAAAACCTGAAGAGTAGGTATTTTTCTTCCCGCACTTTTTTTTAAGATATTACACATCATGGAAACGGAAGGTCGATTGTCTGTCCGTTTCGCATTGCGATCGCTGCAATCGCGAGATCCTGTATTGCAAGGCCGGTGGAATCGAAGATGGTAATCTGATCTGCCTTTTTACGTTTCTTCATCCCGATTACCACTTCACCAAGAGTGCCAGCGATCTCTCCGGGTGTAAAAATTCCACGGCTTATGGGCACATTAATCTCACCTGAGTGAACGGCCTGAGGTAAATCATCGACAAAGACCTGCCCTCGTTTGAGCAGGAGGGGATCGAGTTCCTGTTTACCCGGCGCGTCTGCACCGATCGCATTGATGTGGGTTCCTTCCTTTACCCACTCGCTCCTGACAACCGGTAATCGTGAGGGTGTTGTTGTTACAAGGATGTCACAGTCACAGGCTTTTTCCAGTGGAACGCTGCGGGCATCATGCTCAGTAACAGCCAGTGCAAATTTTTCTGCGTGCAGGGAATTCCGGCTCCAGCATTTGATACCGGAAACATCGAGTTCCTGGGAAATTGCCCGGTATTGTGCTTCGGCCTGCCTTCCGGTACCGATCAATCCAAGAATAATCTCTTTTTTAGGAGAGAGGTATTTTGCCGCAACCGCACCCGCTGCACCGGTGCGCATGTCCGTCAGTTTTGTGGCATTGAGAATTGCAACAGGTGCACCGGTTGCGATATCGAGAATTATTGTAAGGGCCATCACGGTTGGAAGTCCGCGTGCCGGGTTACCGGGATGCACATTGACTATCTTTACCCCGGCAAGCGAGAGGGACGGAAGATATGCAGGCATTGTCCGGAAGTCTCCTTCTGGAAGTGTTATGTACATTTTCGGAGGCATCTGGACAAAGCCTCTTCCGTGATCAGCAAATGCAGTTTCGATTAGCTGATTCACCTCCTTAAGATCGATGGATTTGGTTGTATCTGTATAGTACTGCATGTGCGATCATCCGCCCTTATGTGATTTCAACATTTCTTCACGGTATTGATAATTTCAAAGTGTGAGTTTATCCTAAGATGGACTTGCAATAAAAGAAGGTGATTACTCAATAAAAGCCACGAGAATTATCAGAGATACATTTCACTGGATCATCATTAAGATCGTCGAGACGTTGATTGTATCGGAATTCCAATTCTTTTTTGGTTGTGCAGGAATTTCTTTGACTTTATATTAAGGTATTTCATCAGTTGTTCTTTGACAAAATACCAGGATCCATCAATAACGTTTATGCAGATTTTTCGTTGACGAATCGTTTACCATGATCGATTACTCCTGTTGAGTACTTTTTTTAAAGTGTTTCCCAACTATTCATTTATGGAATACGCTGAAAAAGGAAAATGGGCAGATTTCCACACCCCACAAGGATGCTTGAAAAATTAATCCCAGCATTTATTGCTGGCACAATACCCACGCCCGCATTTCTCATAATATTGCTGGTGATACTCTTCTGCCTTCCAGAACTGCGTGCCAGGGACAATTTCGGTTGCGATTATTTTCCCCAAGTAATTTTTGGAATTTGCGAGCCTGACTTTCGATGCCTCTGCCTGTTCTTTTTGCTCCGGGGAATGGTAAAAAATTACTGAACGGTAACTGGTGCCGATATCCGGCCCCTGACGGTTGACCTGCGTTGGATCGTGGATGTTCCAGAACGTATCCAGCAGTTTTTCGTAGCTCACTACTGTTGGATCAAAGATGATTCCCACAGCTTCAGCATGCCCGGTACGGCCTGAGCAGACTTTCTTATAGTCAGGTTCAGAGACAGATCCCCCGGTATACCCGACTGCTGTTTCAACAACTCCCTTAATCTGCCGGAAGGCCGCTTCAATTCCCCAGAAGCAGCCGGCAGCAAAGGTTGCTCTCTTAAGTTCTGTCCCTTCATCCATGCATTGGGATGATACCTGATGGATGATGGACGTTGCGGTTCGGGTTTTTGGAAGTTTTTTGATAATGCGGCTATTTTTTTGTAACGCTGTTCTCTTAAAAAAACTCATACGCACAAAAACACATTCCTGAAAAATTCCTGTACAGAATAGTAAAACCATTCTTCACCAGCCATCCTACCCCATTCACATACCATTTCCCAAAGATATCCCGTTAACCCCCGGTTAATCACCATTTATCTCAACGTATGACGCCCTAATATCAAAAATAACCCCAAATTGAGGCGCATATAATGCGTTCTGATGCACCTTATTGGGCTTTGGCGGCACTTTAGTTTCGATCCGCTACCTATCGACCTCTGGTCGATTTAAAACTAAAACTTACCCAGATCCTAAAAAGGTCAAAATGAACTCCTTTTGAGGATTTCGTCATCATACCAGTCCCGATGAGATCCAGACGTTTTACGGGGTTTTTCAGAAATGCTCCGTTTGACAAACCGGGCGTTTTAAGGGGTTTTCGGGGGTTCCGCCCCCTCTTTTCCATGACCCCCCGGACCGTATGGCGAAAATGGGGTTTTGGAGATTATCTAATGGTGGAATAGCATGTATGGATGGGTGACCGGCCCGTGAATTTTTTTCCGTGTGCATGGTAAAAAAAAAAGTGTGCATATTTTTTATTTCTCTGCCAATTTTTCTGCATCAGATTCCCACTAGATCTCCACAGATCTCTGTCAGGTTCCCCGGTTCCCTTTAACTTTCCCGTTTCTCTCCCTTTCGTATTTTGCATCCCAGTGCAGAACGGATATATGAAAAGTCACCATCCTCTGCTTTTATTTCGTAGAGCATTGTTCCATAGCAGGGTTTTGTAAATGGCAAAAGGATTGTTGATGATTCCGGTAAGAGCCCGAGGAGCATAGGAGACTTCAACTGAATGGCAATTGCCCGGAATTCAAAACCGGGGGGCATCAGGTAATATTCGTTGCAGTGTTTGCGTATGTAATTGTTAACTTTACGCCCGGTGATGTTGTTGAGTATGGTGTCCGTGCACAGGTACCTGATACAGCGCGAAGGCTGATCCATACCAGATGTGATAGAACTTCAATGAAAAAAAGATTGTGACCGGATATTTTCCCGGTTACAAAAAGGGTAATTGTATTTTAGGAATGTTGTTTTTATTCTTTCTTTTCCATATCAGTGTTCTCATCCACTGAGCAGGTGCGTACTGTCCGGAAGACCCCGATAACGATCGATGCAACGGCAAAGAGTGAGAGTGCGATGATCGCATAGATGATATAATTGAAATTCTCCTGGACTATGGGGATGCCGCCAAAGAAATACCCGGCAAGGGTAAAGCCAAGGATCCAGAGAGCTGCGCCAATCACATTGTAGGTGATAAACCAGCTGTATTTCATCTTTCCTACGCCGGCAAGGAACGGGGCGAAGGTCCGTATGAAGGGAATGAACCGGGCGATCACAATTGTAATACCCCCATAACGGGTAAAATATTCCTGGGTCTTTTCCAGATGTTCGCGACGGACTAAAGAGTAGTTCTTCTCAAGTACTTTCATACCAGCGGTTTTTCCGATCCAGTAATTGACGGTATCTCCGATTACAGCGGCGGCAAAGAGTGAGATGAGCAGGATCTCCAGATTGAGATATCCGCTTCCTGCCATTGCTCCGGCAACAAAGAGTAGCGAGTCACCGGGAAGGTAGGGCATTACTACGAGACCGGTCTCACAGAAGATGATCACAAAGAGGATCAGGTACGTCCACAGACCGTAAGTGTCGATGATGCCCGGGAGGTACTTGTCGAAGTGGATAACAAGGTCGAAGATATAGAAGAATGGATCCATTTCCTGATATATTGGAGGCGTGGCATCATAAACCGTGCGGGAGTATTTACCCCTTCTTTACCAGCACTGGTGCCGCTGCAAAAAAAAAGAGTACGGTTATGCCGGCAATGATTTCCTTCCCTGCAACATGGGGTGCAGTATCCGGAGCAGCAGGCCGATCACCAGTACCGATGCAGTTGATACCACAATCGTTACCCATTGATTCAGAGAGAGCGGGACAGTGCCAAATATCGCCCCGCCGTACTGGATGATCAGAATCTGGGCTAAAACGACAACTCCCATGACGGCAAAAAATGTCGGGTTACCTTTGAAAAAGGCCGGCATCTTCCCATCAAGCGCACGGCAGTTGATGCCGTTCCAGACTGCGGCGATGATGAACGCTCCAAAAAAGACTGTGTTGATCTCAGCTGCTGTATTACCGCCAAGGAACCCGGTCGCGATCTGGAGTATCCCCCCGATGATAAAAAACGCTCCGGTGACGATGATAGAGATCCACATGAACGGGGTGATGATCTTTGCATCGTGCGGTACCGGCCGGTGTTTCATGAGAGCGGCGTGCGGGGCTTCCGAGCAGAGGGCAAAGGCGGCGAGCGTGTCCATGATGATGTTGATCCAGAGGATCTGGATGATAGTAAACGGTTCCGGGTAGCCCATCACAGATGCGATGAAGACGAGGATACATGCAGAAAAATTAATCGTGAGCTGGAAGAGCAGGAACCGCTGGATGTTCTCATAGAGCGAGCGACCCCATAAGACTGCATTGGTGATCGATCCAAACGAATCATCGAGCAGGATAATATCGCTCGCCTCCCGTGCGACTTCGGTTCCGGCTATTCCCATCGCAAGGCCTACATCCGCATGTTTGAGTGCGGGAGCATCATTGGTCCCGTCGCCGGTTACGGCAACAACAGCTCCGGTCTTCTGGAGGGCTGTCACGAGCAGGAGTTTATCCATTGGTTCTGCCCGTGCCATCACGTCGAGCCTCTCTGCGGCAGTGACCTGCTGTTCTTCGGTGAGTGACCGGAACTCTGTCCCGGTGACGACAGTTCCCTGTTGTAATATCCCTGCGTCTCTTGCAATTGCCCGTGCGGTTTCCGGATTGTCTCCGGTTACCATGCGGACCTTTATTCCCGCACTCTGGCAGCTGGCAACGGATGCGGCAATATCATCCCTGAGTGGATCACGGATCCCGACATACCCGTCCCAGATAAGTCCAGTCTCCGTCTCATCGCCGCTGATGATCTCCTTATGCGCAAATGCAAGGGTTCGCATGGCCTGCGATGCCAGTTTGCTCACACCTGCAAGATCTGGTGTTGCCGTGCAGAGTCCGCTGATGATTTCGGGTGCACCCTTGACAAGCAGATACGATGTTCCTTTAATGTGGATAACAGTGGACATACGTTTGCGGTTGCCGTCAAAGAGATACTGTTTTGCTACGGTTGTCTCGTCACGCAGCTGCTGGTAGTTTAAGGAATGTTCCCGCAGCCAGCGGTTCAGGGCACCTTCGGTTGAATTGCCGATCACAATCACTTTTCCCTGGCGTTCTTCGAGATGTGCCGTGCCATTCACTGCCGAGTTTAGTGTAATCCATTCCGCAGCTGTGCCCGGAAGATCCCCGGGGCTGACGGGATTTCCGGCCGAAGATGCCACTACTTCCATCTGGTTTTTGGTAAGTGTGCCAGTTTTATCGGTGCAGACCGTTGTTGCAGAGCCTATCGTTTCACAGGCAATCAAGCGTCGCACGAGACAGTTTGCCCGTGTCATTTTTCTCATAGCAAGTGAGAGGGAAAGGGCAACGCTCATCGGGAGACCTTCCGGGACTGCGGCAACTACGATGACTACTGCGAGCATAATGTAATGCAGGAGGTGGTTTGCAGTGTCGATGTTGAGCCCGGTAACTTCTCCGAACATGAGACCCCGTATCAACAGGGTGCCAAAGATGAGTATGGCCATCGCATACCCGAATTTGCTGATGATACCGGCAAGCGCCTCGAGTTTCTGTTCGAGCGGTGTCTGGGTGGCGTGATCGATGCCCAGCGATGCAGCGATAAGTCCCATCTGGGCAGAGTCGCCGACTGCGGCTGCGATCATGCGCCCTTTTCCTGCGGTCACAAACGATCCTTTCAGGACCTGCGCTTGCACTTCTTTCTGGACCGGTTCGCTCTCTCCAGTGAAAGCTGACTCGTCGCTATAGAGGGCATCGGAGATCGAAAGGTACCCATCTGCCGGGACTGCATCTCCGGCTTCGAGCAGGCAGAGATCGCCAACAACAATGTCGCGGGCGGGAACTGATGTGGGGTGTCCGTCCCGGATCGCCTTGACCCCCATGTCATCCCTGTGGGCGTTTAGAATATCGAACTCCTTGCTGCTCCGGTATTCATTGAAAAACGCGATACCGGTTGCGAGCAGGATTGCTAAGATGATGCCGATTGTATCTAAAAAACCGCTTCCCTGCACGAGAGAGACGATGAGGGATATCGTAACTGCAAGGAGCAGGATCTTGATGATCGGGTCATCAAAATTTTGTAAGTATTGTTTCCAGAGCGATTCCCGGACTGGTGGCGTCAAGGCATTGGCGCCATATTTTTTCCTGAGTTCTTCTACCTGAGTGGATTGCAGTCCCGAATCCCCGGCCAGCTTGATAATCTCGTCAAATGTCAGCATCGTTGATATCCTGTCTGATGGAAGCGAAAAGTAAATGCAGTATCTAGTAGGTTCTTCCGGACTATAATCCCGATTATGGAAGTTAGCTTCGGTAGTACAGGTTTCACGAATTTCAAAGTCAAAAATATATTTTATGCTAAATGATTGTGGGAAAAGAGATGTAAAAAGATCAGATGGTGGTATCGACTATTGTTTTTCGAGAACCGTCCGAAAAGTAGCCCGTGATAAACACCTGATTTTTCCCGTCAAACGACCCGGAGATTGGGAATGAACTTCCGTATTGGATTGGTGTTGGTCCAAGCCGTGAACCTATATACCTGGTTGTTACCCTCCCGTTGCTGTCAGTAACGGAGATCTCCAGTTCCACAAGTTTGTCTGTCTGCGGACTTCCCTGGTAAGTGATGAGGATATGCGAAGAGTCAGGCTTTGTTACGGTTACTGCCAGTGTTGTCTGCGAACCCGCAGGCAGCTGCGTGCAACCACAGGATGCGAGCAGAAGTAATAGTACGGTAAAAAGACAAAGAACCTGTATCTCTTTTCGGTAAATGAATAATCCTTCAGTCATAATGAATCATTTCAGTTCTTGTTTTTTATTAAGATTGCTTTATGAAAACGAATCCACAAAAGATAAATCCGGTGAACTGGAAAAACACTTTCCTGTATCGATCCTGTTTATTGGCTTTTGTGAAGTATGGTCATATCTTCATCGGGAGATTTGTGAAGTTTTGTCTCACCCACCGGTTGTCAGTAGGACAAGTAAAACGGAAAAAACATATAAGTGTATAAGCAAACACTTATACGGAATCAATGGACCCGTGTAACAAGTGTAAAGAATGTACCCGGCTCTGCGAGATCGTTCCTGTAATGGCCGGCACGTTCAAGGCCCTTGGGGATCTCACCCGCCTCCAGATCATTTACCTGCTCGCAACTGACACGAGCGGGACGCTAGGTGTGGGGGAACTTGCAGTACGGCTCGGTATCTCGCAGCCGGCAGTATCCCAGCACTTAAAGACACTGAAAGGCGAGGGGCTTGTCGATTCGCGGCGGGAGGGATTCTATGTCTACTATACGATCAACCGCGATCGCATCGTGCAGTTCCGGGAACAATTCGAACGGATGTACGCAAGCGTCATGGAAAACTGCAACCGGGAATTGGTGAGGAAGACCACCCGCGACCGGGATTTAAAAGCATGTGTGATCTTTTACTCGCTTACCGGTGTGACGCGGGGGATTGCAGAAGGTATCCGTAATTCCAGCGGGTGCGATCTTATTGAAATAAAGACCCGGACTGAGTATTCGACGTTCACTGCGTACACGACCGGCGTCCTGCGATCCCGCAAAGGAGCCTGCGATGCGATTGTTCCCGATGAGATAGATGTCTCGCAGTACGACCTGCTCATCATTGGCACACCGGTCTGGGCATGGAAACCGGCACCTGCCATCAATGCCGGGGTCCGGGCATTAAGGGGCTGCGAAGGAAAAATGGCTGTCGTCTTTGTGACATGTCACGATCAACCGGGCGAGGCAATCCCGATCCTGAACAAGGCACTGACAGGACGGGGCGTGGAAGTCATGGCAGAGATCAGCCTTACTAAAGAGGATACGAAAAATCCGACCGTAGGAAATGAACTCCTCAGCCGTATTGCCGTGGCATTACCGGTCCTGATCGTGGACGAAAAATGAACAGATGATGGATAAACAAAACACGATGTGAAATCATGAAAACATGTATTATTTATAATTCATATTCCGGAGTCACCCGCAGGATTGCAGAGCAAATCCAGAAAGCCAGTGACGGTGATCTCGTTGAGGTTAAATCAAAAGAGTATTCCTCCAAGCTCACTGCATACACGATCGGCTGTTATCGTGCAATGAAGGGGATGTGTGATCGTATCGAACCCGAAACCATTGAAGTCTCATTATATGATCGGATTGTCATCGGTACACCGGTCTGGGCTGGGAGGGTAACCCCTGCAATCAATGCGGCAGTTGAGGCTCTTGCAGGATGCAATGGGAAAAAAGCGGTTATCTATGCAACCTGCGGCGGAAAGGAAGGAGAGACAATTCCGTTCTTAAGAAAAGCCCTCGAAGCAAGAGGAGTTACTGTTACTGGTGAATTCGTATTTGATAAAACGAGTGCGAAGGATCCTGAGCGGATTAGCTCGATAATTGCCAAGGTTAAAGTAACGGAAAGTACCTGATGAAAACTACGATCTATTATTTTACCGGCACCGTGAACTCGCTTGCCGCCGCAAAGAAGATCGCTGCATTACTGGGTGACTGCGAGCTGGTGCCGATTGCATCGCTCAAGAACAAGAGAGGGGATATCACGCCCACGGCAGACCGTGTCGGGATCATCTGTCCGGTGTACGATGCAGGGCTTCCCCGTATTGTAGCCGATTGTTCCGGGCGTCTCAATCTTTCCCGGGCCGGTTACACATTTGCTATAGTCACGCTGGGGAGGATTGGAGTATCGGCCCTCCACCAGATGAACGGGATTTTATTCAATAAGCAGTCAAAACGGCTCGATGCAGCCTTTGCAGTACCAATGCCCGGAAATTTCCCTCCCGTGGGTAAAATCGCATCTGTGGAAAAACAAGAAACGATCCTGAAGGCCGCAGATGCCCGACTGACGGAAATTGCCGGACTGATTGATCTGGGTATCGCTGTACCGCCCGGGTTCTCCCTGGTGTCGGCACTAATGAAATGCATCACTTATGGTTCGGTCTCTCGAAATGGCCACGGCATGTATACACAGTTCTCCGTTTCCGATACCTGCACCTCCTGCGGGACCTGCGCGAAGGTCTGCCCGGTGGGAAACATTACCCTTGTCAATAAGCAGCCATCATGGCAGCACCATTGAGAACTCTGCTGTGCCTGCCTGCACTTCTGCCCGGTTGAGGCGATCCAGCTCGCGATGATGCAAGGTACGAAAGGGAGGGGACGTTACCGTCATCCGGACCTTAAAGTTGAAGACATGAAAACCCAGCAGGGAAATGAACCATAGCATCTATGGGTAAATTAGGGAAAAAAATGGAAACGAATAAACTCAACAATCCGCCGATGGGAAAAACACTTGTGATAGTGTTCTCCTACCATCACAACAATACGGAGAAGATCGCACACGTTGTTGCAAACGTGCTTGGTGCTGAGGTAAAAACGCCGCAGCAGGTTAAGCCTGAAGAGATCGCGAAGTATGATCTGGTTGGCTTTGGCTCAGGGATCTACGGTGCAAGAAACCACCAGTCTATCATTGACCTCGCAGGCAGGCTGCCTTACGTAGATGGTAAGATGGCTTTCATCTTCTCGACATACGGGGCGCCAACCGGTTTGTATAAAGGAGAACGGCTCAGCGAATTCACCAGGAACAACCATCTTGCCCTTAGAGATAAACTGCAGGCCGGAGGTTACAAAATTATCGGGGAATTCAGTTGTGCCGGGTGGAACACGAACAGTTTCTTAAAATATTTCGGGGGTCTTAACAAGGGTAAACCCGATGCTGAAGACATCAGGAATGCGGATGCGTTTGCCCAAATCATAAAGCAGAAAACCCGGTGATAAAGAGCAATTACAATTGAACTAGATAATAAAACCCGGTATCTTGTTTCATTTCAGCAAAAAAGTCATAAATGAGGAATTCGGGGATATCCCCACATAAAAATCATTATGAATTAAGGAAATTACCATGACAGAAAAAAACCCGTCTCAAAAAACTGTATCGTCACGCCAGAACATCCGGAAGTGGCTGCTTATCATCTCCTTCCTCCTGATACCCGTAACGATCTTCTATATCTCACCTATCGTTGCCATGATGGGTGCAGGAAAAGGCATTGTAACAAGCGCAATCCTGCTTTACATCCTGCTCTTTGTCGTCTCCCTTGTTGTTGCACGGCTCTGGTGTGGGTGGCTCTGCCCGATGGGTGCATGGCAGGAGATATGTTCGCCAATTTTTAAGCATACCGTAGCGGATGGCTGGCGCAACTGGATCAAGTACGGCGTCACCGTGCTCCTGTTTGCTATGCTTGCGTTCACCTTCATAAGTGCCGGGGGAATACACGCAGTTGATCCCTTCTTTGGAACTGTTAATGGCATCTCGATCACATCATTCCAGATCCTGATGATTGTCGTGATTATCTTCCTGATAATCTTCGCTGCCGCGTTCTTCACCGGCAGGCGCGGGTTCTGCCATGTCCTCTGCCCCATCGCCGGGCTCATGGTCGCAGGCCGGAAAATCCGGAACCTTATTGGCTGGCCGGCTCTGCAATTGGACACCGCTGCAGGCCACTGCATCGATTGTAAAAAGTGTTCAAATGAATGCCCGATGGGCCTTGATGTGAATGGCATGGTCCGGCAGGGTGATATGGAGAATGCGGACTGCATCCTCTGTGCGAGCTGTGCAGATGCCTGCCCGAAAGGTGCAATCACGTACGGGTGGAAAAAGAAATAACCGGACAAATCATGAAGACTGTCATCTATTACTTCACCGGTACCGGCAATACGCTTGCTATTGCCCGTGACATTGCAACGGAGCTTGGCGAAACGGAACTCATCTTTATGCCGAAGTTGATGAACCAGCCTGAGGTTGTAACAGATGCTGATGTCGTGGGGATCGCCTTTCCGGTCTATTTCCTCAATATGCCCGGCCTTGTCATGGAGTTTGTTCAAAAACTAAAAATTATCGGTAGTCCGTTCCTCTTCGGTATCGTGACCTGCGGGGAACGGCCCGGTCATGCCCTCTTCAGCCTGAAGTCCCTTCTCGAAGAGAAAGGAACAACACTTTCAGCCGGGTTTGTCTTTGTCATGCCGGAGAACCACATAGGTCCTGTTAACCTGATGGGGGATGCTGAACACCGGCAGGAAAAATATCGTGATGCCAAAATGCGGATCCCGGAAATTGCAGCAGCGATCCGTAAACAGAATATCTCTGTCCCGGAAGGATCTAACTCGGTGTTTCTCCATTGCGGTGGTTTCATCACCCGCACACTGATGACATCGATTTACCAGACCTCCCGACGGCTCCATGCCACTGATAAATGCAACCGGTGCGGGATATGCGGGCGGATATGTCCTACGAACAATATCACGGTGACAAACAATGCAGTGGTCTGGGGGAAGAACTGCACCCAGTGTTATGCCTGCATTCACTGGTGCCCGCAAGAGGCAATCGAGATCGGCGGCCGGACTGCAGGGAAATTGCGTTACCACCACCCGGCAGTCAACCTCAAAGATATGATCCTGCGGTAGACTACAATGGCAATTCATAAAACGATCATGAAAATTTCTGATAAGCAAAAAGAGCAGTCGGTTCCGGACCCCCGCCGTCTTTTTGATACAACTATCTCAGAAACCCTAAGCCAGGCAGTCAGGATCATTTCCGCAAACCCGGCGCTTGTCATCCCCGGGTCCATCATACTGCAACACCAGCGGAAAGCAGCACTCGACCGTAAAAAGTACGAGTGTGAGGGCCTGCTCATCCCTCCGGTCATGATTGTGAGCATCACAATGCGCTGCAATCTCGCGTGTGCCGGATGTTATATGCACGGGCGGGAAGAACAGCCCAAAGCAGAGATGAGTCCGGCAATCCTTGCATCGGTTGTTGATCAGGCCGCAGAACTCAGTGTCTCCATTATTGTCATCGCGGGTGGTGAGCCACTCGTCCGGCAGGAGGAGATCTTACAGGTGGCAAAGGCCCATCCCCGGATCCTCTTCCCACTTTTCACCAATGGACTGTTAATCGATGAAACGATAGCCGATGCAATTGCGGCATGCCGTAATATCGTGCCAGTCATCAGTTTTGAAGGATTTCGTAATGATACCGATAACCGGCGGGGTAGCGGAGTCTATGACCGGCTCCTGTCAGTGTGTGACCGGTTGAAAGCCCGGAATATCTTTTTTGGTTGCTCAGTGACCACGACGCGAAAAAATTTCGACAAAGTCACAAGTGAAACGTTCATACGGGAAATGATTGGAACCGCCGCCCGGGTCTTTACGTTTGTTGAGTACGTACCCATGCAGTCGGGTACGGAAAATCTGGTCCTCACACCGGAACAAAAAACAATGCTGAATGCTGTCCTTCCGGTCTTCAACAAAAAATTTCCGGCCCTTTTCATTGGGTTTCCCGGTGATGAGGATGCTTATGGCGGGTGCCTTGCCGCAGGCCGTGGCTTTGTGCATGTCAGCCCATCCGGCGACCTCGAACCCTGCCCCGCTGCTCCGTACTCGGATGTGAACCTTTCGCATGTACCGCTCAAAGAGGCCCTCCATTCCCGGTTGCTCGCCCTGATCCGTGATGAGCAGGGGCTGCTTACCGAAACATCAGGTGGTTGTGCCCTACGGGCGAACCGGGCGTGGTTAAAGACCCTGATGAAACCGTAAGGTGATAAAAACCGGAACGGGTATTAAAAAAAGATGTTTATCAGGTAACGATGACAGTCATCGAAAAGCTGGTCTCGTTTCCAGTCACAGGTTCCCATGACCGCATGTAAACAGCATTGATCTTCTGCTCTCCCTTTGCAGTAGCTGATATCTCCCAGACATGGGTTCCTCCGGATCCCGAAAGTTTCCCTGTTGTATCAGATGGCACGTAGTTGTCGCTAATTACACGCAGACCTGGAGTAGTGGTGAGGTTCCACTGGTATCCGGTTGTGGGATTTTCCTGCAATTTTACAGTTATGACACTTCCCTGGTTTACAGAGACGGTGGCTTTGTTCTGCTCTTGTGTTACTACAAGATTGCCTGCCGGATTGCCGGTACCGGTGCATCCTGCGAAAGTGATTGCAATCGTAAGAAGACAAACGACCCCAAGGCTGAGGATGAGTGTGGTGTGATTCATGATATCCTCCTGATTTTTTTATAGTTCGTAGTATAGACTTGAGGATTATTTATGTTTTTATTAGACTTCGAAAAATTTGGGAGTTATTGGCAATCCGGATTTTTTATTTTTTGATGGGAGTGGTGATTTATTAAAAAACAGTACGGAGAGGTACCCTGCCAACATTATTATTAAGATGGTTATGAAAATACCCTAAAACCAGCTCTCGAGAGTCTTCTGCCCGGCCTTGACTGAAAAATTCTCAAGCGCCTTATTCACCCGCTCTTCAGAAAAATCATATCCATCGCAGAGCATCTTTTTTATTCCGGCTGTATCCGGGTGCCCCCAAAGAAGCGTATAATCATCCGTCACCGGTGGATGCAGGAAGAGATCCATCACTGGTCCCGGATCGAAGTCCGGCTGTTTCTCTTTGAGTTTTTGTAAAAACTCTCCTTTCTGAACGATTTTAAGACCGGTCTTTGCGCCAACACCGTCAACACCGTCGTTGAAATCAGTCCCGGTCAGGATGCTTACCTCGATCAGCTGTTCGCGGGTGAGATGAAGTCCGGCCAGCACTTCTGAAAGAACCATACGCTCCGGACTGACTGTAATGGTTCGCCCCCGCATCTTCCGCTTGCCGCTTACAGTAAGATTGCGGACAAGTGCTGGGGCACCGAACAGCAGTGTATCATAATCCTGTGACACAACATACCGGGCTTTTCCTTTCGCCACCATATAGGATGCCTGTGCTTCCCCCTCGCTAGGTGCCTGCACGAACGGGATTCCCAAAAGCCCGAGCAGTTCTTTTGAGGATTCGATAATGGCTGCATCCACCCGGGTTGCGGCCCTGGCCTGCTTGTACGATTCTGCATCATCACCGCGCTCGACAGCATCTTTAAGGCGTTCACCTGCAGTGTCGCGAATCTTTCTGCGCTGTTCGATGGTCGCCTGCTTGAGTTCGCCTGGTTTTCCATCAAACACAAAGACCGGCTTGATCCCCTTGTCCATGAAATTTGCAATCCGGAACAGGATGCCGGAGAGATGGGACGTAACACGCCCGCGCCCATCCATCAAAGGGGTGCCGTCCGGCTGACGGATGATAGTTAAGAACTGGTAAAGAGTGTTGTTCGCATCGATTGCAGCGATACCCGGAATGGTCTCTAACGTGACCGGTGTCTTATATTCTGCCAGAATATCCCGTAGTGCAACGCCCATCCATGTTCACCTTTCTGGTACCTACATTATTTGTATTCACGTTTAGCATATTCGGCATTGAGTTCTTCGAGAGAACAGAAAAGCTAAACCATTTTTTTTATGCTGCAACTGAAAAGGATAAGAGCCTTCCAGTATCGGAGAACCATAACAATAGGGTAGACGACCATGACGACTG
The DNA here is from genome assembly GCA_025360805.1 of Methanomicrobiales archaeon. Taxonomy (GTDB): domain Archaea; phylum Halobacteriota; class Methanomicrobia; order Methanomicrobiales; family Methanospirillaceae; genus Methanoregula. The sequence continues at coordinate 1,155 of JANYBK010000003.1, read as the reverse complement.
TTCGCAGTATATATAACAGAGTAATAACGCATGTCCATGCTTTTAGATGATAACATCATAGATAAACCATACTTTTAAGAGATTATTTTTAATTACGTTTCATCAGCCCATTAAATTTCAAATCGATATGGAATTTGGGCTGTTGGAATTGTTTATTCCCCGCCGCTGTGTTTTTCGATAGATTCATTGATTGAAGATTCCGGGACTCGCTACTATTTACCATGATGTAGATAATCTCCAGGACCGTCCACCCAGGAGTCCCGCCCACCGAACCGAGGGCGGGAGCCATCCGGTCCGGTTGGCCGGATATCGGTCGAGACTGTTCATCTCCGCTGCACTACGGCTCGCTTGCGCTCTCCTCCATTCCGCTCCGCTCACAGACTCTTCCTTGTTTTCCCGGAGTTGTTCGTTGAGATGCAGTACGCCCACGGCTCATCGCGTTGCTCTGTCGCCGTCGGCTGCTCCGGCACGTTCCTCACATACCGCTGCGCGGAATGTTCGTCACTGTTGATTGTACTCATGACTAACGCTCAGTGACTCGTCCGCACGACGCATCAGGGGCTCGGACTCACCGCTGATGCGGTTCGTTACCTTCGCACCCTGAAGCGGTGCTACCTCGGGCCGCTGGGCCGGGACAGGATAGCCCCCTTATGGGGGCACGGGCTTCTTGTACGGGCGGGGGACAAAGCGACGGTTACAGGGCGCGTCAGCGACCTGTCGATCGCTTTGTTGGGTGGGTACAGCCGGAGCAAATTTCATTTTTAGGATTAACCGAAGAACCGGACCCGGTGCGGGAGGGAAAGGCGCGAGCCGGAACACGGCGACCTTCGCCGTGTCGCGTGAGCGCCGGGCGGGTCTTTGCTCTGGCGATCGCGTGCCAACAGAACAACTTAAAAATTCCTGCAGCGTGGGCGGGTCATGGCTACACGGCGCGGTTACGGGACGCATCAGCGGCCTGTCGCGCTGTGTGCCTGGGTGGGCCAAGCATAAACAAAATTCTACGCAAAATCTTTATTTAGTAAATCGGACTGCGCAACGCTTTCACTTTCACACTGCGCACGGCGGAGACTTATATGCGCTAACGTCGATGAGTGTATGGTGAAATACACCATGACGCCATTAACAAAAACAGATGTTAAGTTCGAGCACATAGGG
>JANYBK010000253.1 GCA_025360805.1 Methanomicrobiales archaeon | reverse complement strand
TAAAAATTTCAGCCTGCCATGACCCACTTATTTCGTTATTGGTCTTTCCTGCAATATCTTCAAATTTTTTCCCGGTCAGTTTTTCAAATGCGGAATTACATCCAAGATATCGTCCCTGTTGATCAAGATAAAATAGGGGATTTGGGAACTTATCGATCATGTGCTGTAAAAAAGCAAGCTGATCGATAAGTCCATCCTGTGCCTGTTTCCATTCAGTCATATCAGTTATGATGATATACCGTACGAGTGCCTCATCCCTTTCAACAGATGTGATCCGGTTTGAGATATATCTCCGTGTGTTATCCTTTCTGATAATCCAGAACATAATACTTAAAGGCACAGTTCCTGATGCAGAATACTCGTCAATAATTTTCATTACACGAGTCCGCTCTTCAGGAGCCGCAAGATCTATGGGGGAACGGGTGGCCAGTTCCTCCCTTGAATAGCCAAAGATCTCTTCTACTCGCCGGTTGGTATAGATTGCATTCCCGTTTTCATAGATAACAATGCCATCCAGAATATTATCCGCCATCATGCGGAATTGTTCCTCACTTATACGTAATGCGCTCTCTGCAGCTTTTCGTTTTGTAATATCTTCCAAAAGGATAATAATTCCCCGTTCACCATCTTCAAAAACCGTGGGTATGATCTTCTGGAAAAAAACCATCTCTTTATCGTTTTTTATGACAATCTCCTTGTTAAAAATTCCGGATTCAAGGCAGGAGCGGATGGATGAAAAAATTGTTTGTGCAGGTTGATCCTGAAAGGACAAGGTGGCAGGGTTTTTATTAAGGATCTCACTGCGTGGTATTTTTACAAGATCCAGAAACTGATCATTTATACGAATGATACGTTGATCGCGGTCAAGTACCAGAATATGATCGTGAGCATATCCCATAAAAGAGTTCAGCGGTATACGCGACGATAAAGAGAATACTTTTGCTTTCCCATAATTACGCATCTCAACATGACCTGATATTAGTAATCTGTCGAGATAGTGTCCCACAGAATGTTTGTTCTTGTTGAGTGCGCGTGCAATTTCTGTGACACTCATACCATGAGGTGAATTTTTCAATATCTCTTTAATCAGGATGAGTTCTTCTTGAATTGGTTCCATCGCCCGGCAACTTCCATTCCTTTTCTCATTCCATTTTGGTTATGTAACACATAAATGTTTCATTCAATTGTAACATATATGGGTTACATATAAACAGAATCTATAAATATCAATCCTACCTTCATTATTACCACATCAACTGTGTTCAAAGGCAAAATTTCACAACGCTGGCAGCACAGAAAAAAACACAAAAACCATTGCACATAAAAAACCAAGATACAGAGAGGATCGATTGATGGTAAATTATGTAAAAATATCCTGCATTTTACTCATTCTTTTTACATGCCTGATTGCCCCTGCAATAGCAGGAACCAAGTACATGGCCGGCAGTCCGGAGTTGTCGGCATATATTTCTGGCACCAATGAGTTCAGCCCCGGTAAGGAAGTCCAACTGACAATTGTTATAGAAAATACAGGGCTCAATGAATTCAAATTTGTCCAGTCTGGTATTGTTGACCGCGATGATAATCCGAACACCGCAAAGTTCCTGGCAGTCAGGATACAGCCCGGAAATGCACCGCTGATCATCAAGTCCGATCCCCAGATGTTAGGAGATATTAAAGGCGCAACCAGTGCAAATGCCATATTCACAACAAAGATCAATTCAGATGCACCTGCTGGTAACTACAATCTGCCTGTAGATCTCAGTTATACATACCTCTATTCTGCCGACCAACATGGTGTTGATACCATACAATACTATTACAAAACGGTAAACCAGACAATTCTCCTCCCAATAAAAATTAAGCCGGTTGTATCCATCAACGTCCTGTCAGCAATACCTGAACACCTAAATGTTGGAACAGAAGGCTACGTAAATATGAAAATTAAAAATACCGGATCTGAAACCGGCACCAAATCTATTGTCAAGATTATCAGAAATGGCAACAGCCCGATTATTCCTACTGACAGTAGCGTTTATGTCGGGGACTTCACGCCGGGTAGTGTTGTAGATTGCCGGTACAAATTATCCGTTTCCAAAGATGCGCAAAAGCAGACTTATCCTGTCGATGTGGTTGTAGTATACCAGAATAATGAAGGGGATTTTGTCACTTCAAGAAGCGATACCGTTGGAATACCTGTGGGTGGAAAAGCGTATTTTGCTGTCGTATCACCCCCCGCTGAGATGAATCCCGGAAATAAAAAAGTCATTACAATTGTGTATAAAAATACCGGCGACACCACGGTAAAAAGTGCGCAGGCACGAATTAGTGCTGTTGACCCCTTTACCAGCAATGACGATATTGCTTATATCGGGGATCTAAAACCCGGCGAATCACGGACCGTGTCGTATATCGTGAGTGTTGATCGGTCAGCAACTATAAAGGAATACGGGCTTGATTCGGAAATCCGGTACCGGGATGAACTCGATAACACCTATATCTCCGATACCATGAAAGTAAAGGTGAATGTAACAACACCTGCGGGCATGACCGCAATACTCTCTAATCCAATTTATCTTTCCATAATTGTAGCTGTCATCATTGGGGCAGTTTACCTTGTTTATCATTACCGGAAGAAACAACAATAATTTTTTTTCTAACTTCGTTTTTATGAGATTTTTATCATGCCAGCAGTGCTCTCGGTTATGGGGCAATTCACCGCATGGCTTGAGACAAGGAAACACAAAGCATATGAATAAAACCTTTTTTTATATCCGGTATTTGTTGACAATTGATGTGGCATTTACATTTTCGTTTAAACCTTTCATCAACCGTCTGCTGTGTTGTACAAATCACGAGAAATACTTCTGTTTTTAAAATCCGGGCGATTTAACAGTTGATCAGAAGATTATATAGAGAAATTTTAAGTCGCAATTCATGGAACATCCCATCGAT
>JANYBK010000252.1 GCA_025360805.1 Methanomicrobiales archaeon | reverse complement strand
TGAAAAGATGGGACACCATTATGTTTCCAAAATGACAGTTCTGCTGTCTATGGATATTGAAAGTCTTTGAAATCTGTCATATAATTGAAAGTTATGACACGCGTAGTGGGAACTTTGTCATTCACCCAGTATTAGGATGCTCCCGCCGCCCCCGAAGGGACGCCCCCGCGGCGGCTACTTACCCGGTTTCGTTGTTGTGTTTGACGGAATCCATTTTCGATAAGATTGATATCATTGAACGCTTAGGTATCTTTGCTATCAGTGGGATCTTAGCCGATCTTGTGACACGACCAACTTTTTTCTCATAGTGAATTTACCCCACCGCAATGACCCAGAGCGAGAGGAAGACCGCACGATCCGAAGCGGGGTCTGCTCAGTTGCTGGAAATTTTTTGAGGGGTAATGATAGTGCTCACATTTCTGAATTAGCGTAGAGGGATGGAGATTACATCAGGTTCATTGATATTATTTGTCAGGAAATCAAATAATTCAGTTCAATGATTTTTCAGACTGCACCAAATATTGCATTACAGACAAATGCACCCGGTCTTGGGATCGTCATGCTCCTTATCTCATTGCTGGGGAGTGCGGAATTTTATCTTGTGATAATCCCTGCTGTACTTTGGTGTTATGACAAGACACTCGGATTACGCCTGTTTATCCTGTGTTCAATCAGTGTCGCAATCAATGTAGTGCTCAAGCTCTTTTTCCATGCCCCACGCCCTTACTGGATCAGTCCGGATGTAAAGGCATTCGCGTCCGAGACCTCATTTGGTATGCCTTCTGCCGCCGCCCAGGTTTCACTTACATTCCTGGGATATATCTGTGCATGGTTTAAAAAGACGTCAATATGGGCCATCTGCCTTGTGCTGGTACTGCTCGTAGGAGTTGCAAGGATGTACCTTGGTGTGCATTTTCTTGTGGACATTCTCACCGGCTGGATTTTTGCTATTGTGCTCCTTTTTGTATTCCTGCGTTATGAGAGTGCAGCGGCAAAGTGGTTTTTACAAAAATCAGTCCCTGTCAGAATTCTTCTAGCACTTGGTGCATCATTGGCGTTCATCCTTCTGTCCCAGATGGTATTAGTCAGTTATGGCACATGGCAGGTACCGGCTGAGTGGTTCTCCCTGGCATTTGAACAGACGACTGAATACATCAACCCGATGACGTTGAAAGATTCCCTTCTGGCTGCGGGGCTCCTGTTCGGAGCGGCTGCAGGGGCAGGTATCAGTGCAGAGTATATCCCATATCGTGTTGAAGGGACAAAATCCCAGAAAGTAATTCGTTATTTTGTGGGAATAATTGTCCTTGCGGTTCTTTGGGTTGCATTAAGCGCTGCAACAAAATCACCGGGCCTGACCGGATACAGCATGACGTATTTCCGGGCTGCACTTGCCGGGTTGTGGGTTACTATAGGAGCACCGCTGTTATTTAGAAAATTCCGTCTTGTTACTTCAGAGTGAAAAAAACATTGTCCCCTCTTAAAAATTTAATATTTTTTAAAAAGCCCCCCCTTGATGCAATTCCTTTCTTCTGACAGGTACATTACCACTGATTCATCGTCGACCGGTATAGATCCCTGACCCCACAAGCCATGTATCATCGACCGGTGCGACATAGCAGAGTTTCAGCCCGGGTAACCCGGTATCCGGATTGAGATAATCCACGTACACAAATCCACCTCCACGCCGGGCTGCGGAGATCTCCCACTGGATAATTTTTACGCCGTGGGAATCCGTGAAATTCAACCGGTTCGATCCGATCACTTCCGGCTGGAACGGGAGTGCGAGCGTGGTCCCGTTATACCCGTAGGCAAAGATATACCGGCTCCCGTTGGTAAAAACACTCCTGCGATCATTGAAATCTGCAATCGCCCTGTCTGCACCCTGCACGTGTGCATACCCGCGGGCCTGCTTGACTCTCACGACGAGCTCGTCCCGCTCCGTACTATTGAATCCGGCAGGCAGTTCGGGCAGGTAGATCCCCGCCCCAACGAACCATTCATTGTCAACCGGTATAACCGAGGAGAATTTGAACTCCTCCCGGTAGTTATCCTCGGGATTCGGATAAATGTAGTAGATCGAGCCCCCACCATCCCGGGCAATCTCGATCATCCGGTCAATAAATGCAACCCCGTTGGAATCAGTAATCCCAGTTCGATCAGTCCCGATCAGTCCCTGCTGGTAGGGAAGTGCAATTACCGTCCCGTTCATAGTGTACGCAAACACGTAAAGGTCTCCATCGATGAATGTTCCGTTCGGGTTATTGAACTCCAGTAGTGCAGCCTTCTTTCCGTTTTCCTTTGCATATGCATAAGCTCCCTTAACAAACCGGGTGAGATTTGCATAGCGGGCATCGGTCGCCTCTACCACGCTTGCCGGTATCTTTGTAGTTTTCACTTCGGGTTCACTTTCGGCACTGGTGACTACTACACGCCATGTTGCCCCATCGATCCCAGCAGTTTCCCAGACCGCAGTCTTGGTGACATTCCTGTTCCATTCCTTGTCCCAGAAAACATATTTCGCTGTACCGGACGGCTCCTTTATGATCCGGGTTAATACTTCCTGCAGGGCGGAATCTGCATAGACAGGATCGGATATGATATTTTTCCCAATTTCCTCTTTTGTTGTGTCGAATATCTCGGTTCCGTCCAGCTGTGCCACCCAGACATCATAACCCGTGCTGCGAATCACCGGCTCGATATGCCGACCGAGGAAAATATCCGCTGCATAGGTGATATCGGTATAGCCGAGATACTCTCCCGAAGAAGAGAAAACAGGGTAACTCTGCGAGATCCCGTTCAAACCTTCTTCCATGCGAAAGACCCCGCTGACAATCGGCACCCGCTCCGCGTTTGCCTTCTGGACCTCCGGCTGCCAGCTCAGGTTCCTGCCAACCATTCCGGCAAAGTTTTGGGGCACTGCGGTTGTAACGATACCATCCCGTGAGATGACCAAAGACGAGACCGCCCATGGGTGGCGCAGGAGATTTTCAGCCAGGGCTGCTTTTGCGCCATAGCTTGCAAGACCCGCTGTGGAAAGGGTACGGGAGTTATTCTGAATCCCTGCTTTGAGATCGCCAAGATCGTTATTGATTGAAACGGTGAGCTGTTTTGCAACTCCTTTCATTTCAGCGATTTTCGGATCGTTAGCCTTATCGGTACATCCAGCCAGCGACACCGATGCTATAATGATTAAAAAAATCACGGCAATGTGAAATGCCTTCATACCTTTCGTGTTGCCGTTACATCATAAAGAATATTGTCAAATCGTGTGTAGCAACCGGAGGATTGCCGCTCCTTCAGACAAGTACTGTGAGAGAATGTTGGACGTAAAGGAAGATTGCAAATGACAAAGGCCAAACATTTTCGGATCCCCAAAAAAGGGTGTTAATCATCCCCCGGATTTTTTGTGCCGGGTCTAGCCAGCCCCCGGAATGGTGTGAGGAAACGGGCTGGGATGAGGATGAATCTGTAAGGGAGATGGGAAAATTATGTAGTTCCCCCGTCGTTTTCCCCGGCGTTTTTTTCATTTGTCCATACGTTGGATCGTAAGAGAATCAATGCAAATACTCCTAAAAGGACAACAACAGGAAGGAATGAAACGATCGTATCTGCGCCGGAAATGTATGCCCGGCCAGTATTTACAATAATATCGATCAGGCCATGTAACAGGACTGCAATCCATATGCTTCCGGTTTTTAGTACTGCATAACCGAATATGACACTCACGATTATGGTATAAACAAGGTACACGATATTTGCCGGCAGGAAGGATTCATTAGGAAAATTCATTCCCATCAGCATCAGGGGAGCATGCCATAAACCCCATATCAGGCCGACCAGGACGACACCGGTATAACCTCCGAAAAGTGCAAACATCCGGTCCTGTAGGTAAAACCGCCAGCCGTACTCTTCTCCGAAAAATATCGGCCATGATATGACTAATGTTAGCAAAGGTAAACCTATTGTCGTGAAGAACAGGGTAAGGTTGAACTCCTGAAAAGGCAGGCTGAGCCCCAGGCTGTAACTGAGAAGAAGTGCGATAATATATGTCAACGAGAAGAGAACGGGCAGAATAATGTATAACAGACGGTTCTTTCCGAAGGATAATTTTGCGGATTCCAGGTTTGTCCGCCATGTACCCTTCAGGTTCAGAATTATTACAAGTACCAGAGTTGCAAAACTGACAGCAATAGAGAGTATCGGGTAAGGACCAGCGGATCCGAGAATTGGATAGAAAACCATTTCAAAAATCAGTAGTCCGGCGGTGATCATAAAACAGGCAAGAAACAGTTTTGTTTCTCTGGTTAAGGCTGTGGATTTAAAATAAACCAAACAGATTATCGCCGTTATCGCAGGGATAAACATTGAAACTGAGGGGATCCTGCTCGACAATATTTTCGAGCCGTACATGCCAATACCCGAAAGTTCAAGAAGAAATGTAGCGCCGAAAGCGATAATCAGAAAAAAACATAATTCTGATTTCAATCGTCCCCGTTCTGATAGAGTTATTGTCATTCGGTTACTCTCCAGGGAAATTCAATCAACAATGTGAATATAACGAAGTTAAAATTCCCTTTTTTTTAATGAGGACTAGAATATCTTTTGACAACACTTAACTGTTTTTTATTGCATCTGTTTTGTTGACACATTTTATGGCAGTGTTGCCACAAAAATATCGCGGTGCATGGTTCCATTATTTATCCATATCTGAGTGCCGGGACTCCCTGGATAAGGAACCGGACGATCCCGATCTAAGGGCAAAGCCCGAAAAACACGCGGCCCGGGCCGGGAGCTGGCGCCGGACCTGCCATTACAATCGGGGTGATGCCTCTCGCTGCCGGTCGGTATAGATCCCGGACCCCACTAGCCAGGTATTGTCAACCGGAGTAACATAGCAGAGTTTCATGCCGGGTTTTCCAGTATCCGGGTTGTAGTAATCCACGTAAACAAATCCCCCGCCGCTCTTTGCAGCCGCAATCTCCCATGCAGTAACCTTCACCCCGTGCGTGTCGGTGAAATCCGTCCGGTTTGTGCCGATTGTTTCCGGCTGGAAGGGCATTGCAAGCGTAGTCCCGTTGTACGCGTAAGCAAAGATGTACCTGCTCCCATCGGCAAACTTGCCGTTCCGATCATTGAAATCCCGTACCGCTTTTACCGCCCCGTTTGCCTGCGCATACTGGCGTGCCTGCATTACCCGTTCTACGAGCGGGTCCTTCTCTGTCGTATTAAAAAGTGCAGGAATTTCGGACAGGTAAATCCCGGATCCGACAAGCCATGTCTTGTCAACCGGCCGGACATACGAGAGCTTGAGTTCCTCACGGTTGTTGTTTGCGGGGTTTTTGGTGACATAGTAGACCCATCCTCCGCCATCCCCGGCGACTTCGATCATTCGCCTGATATGGTTCACGCCGTTCACGTCAGCGGCCCCGGCCCGGTTCGTCCCGAGCTGGTCCGGCTGGTAAGGCCATGCGAGCGTAGTCCCGTCCATCCCGTACGCAAACACGTAGAGATCGCCTTTTATGAACGTCCCGGTGATGTTGTTGAACTCCAAAAGCGCCGCATCCTTCCCGTGTTCCTTTGCGTACGTTACGGCCCTGTCAACAATACTGGTGAGACCAGCATACCGTGCATCGGTTGTTTGAGCCGGAGGAACTGTTACGGGCATTGTGGCTGGAGTACCAGTTGTTATCCCGTGGTTTTGGGAATTTACTGACGGTCCGGAGCACCCTGCGAGCGCTACGGTGGCTGCAATGAGAAGCAGCATCACTGCAAAAGAAAATACCTTCATAACAATGGATTTACCGGCAGTTCCCTATGAAGGTTACCCCCGAGGGGGAATGGATGGTGGATCCATAAGTCATATCCATCAGAGAATATTTCCTCATATTGGGAGAAATCCCGTGTTCCTCCTTTTAGTCTTTCCTTCCAGAAGGAACGGCATGCAATCACAATCCGGCTCCGTTACACCTACGGTTCGCAGATCCGGGAGGGTCATTTCCGGAAGATTTGCAAAAAACATCGAATTCCGGCACATTTTTTCCAAGAACCCACATTCAGCACGATTTACACAAAACGGAGCGATTTCCATCGAACTATAAAACAATAATAGACGCTGATGGGAGGCAAAACTCAAGGGAGGTTGTGGGGTAGGATGATCAAAGGGAAAAAAAATCCCTTTTTGGGGCTCGGAACAAATACCTTTCACTTTGTCAGATGACGTGAATTTCCCGCATCTTTCCGGACCCCCTCGTTTCAGCAGGGATAATTAGTTTGAGAGAAAAAAATGGAAGATCATTATGAAAAAATTACATGTCATCATTCTGGCTGGCATCATTTGTGTCATGCTTTTTGCTGCCGGCTGCACCAGTTCCTCCACTACGAACCCGGCAACATCTGCTGCTACGACCGCTGCTCCGGTGGCATCTCTACCGGAAATAACGGCAACAACCGCACCGGCTCCGCAGGTCCTGCCATGGTCCGGGACCTGGAATACCACATGGCTCGAAAAAGATGGCAACCTGACGATCTCGATAATTCCTCTTACCCAGGCTGGCACGAAAGTGTCCGGGAAATACAGTTACACCTATCCCAAAGAAGGCACCTTTACCGGGTCTCTCAATGCCACTGTGCAGGGAAACACCCTGGCCGGAACCTATTCTGAAAGCGATAATGATGTCGGGTACTTCGTCTTTGAACTGTCAGAAGACAAGAACTCGTTTAAAGGCCGCTGGATACATGCACCTGCCAACCAAAGTGCCCTGGCTAATTCAACGCTCTTTTGGAACGGTGTCCGGCAATAATCTCCGGTGCATCTTTTGATTCCCTTTTTTCCATCCGCGATTTGCGCCTGTATCAGAATTAATCCCGGCATGGAATGGAGGATGGGGCGTGGGTGGATTTTGGGGAGGAGTTTTGGCGGTGAGAAGTGGCGGGAGGGGTTTGGTTTTGATTGGATCGTGTGATTTTTTTTATTTCCGGGCTCACTTGAATTTTTTTTAAGCGTGGCCTGCCCAAAAGTTAAAAAAAATCCGGTTGAAAATCTTCGTGAACGGTCCAGCTGGGAAATTTCCTGCCGGGTCCCCCCACTTCACAGGGAAACTCAACAATTAAATGATCGCATATCAAAGTGCCATTATCATGGCACCCGATTCATGGCGGGTCGGTATCCCGACCAAGCTGCATATACTATTAGGGATCTGTATTCTCTGTGTTCTCCTGCTGGCGGCACTTTTTTTCACCGGGTATCTTTCCATGCCAGTTTCGGCATTGCATACCAACGCAAACGTTCATGTGAAAATTCTCGCAGTAAATGATTTACACGGGCACATAATCCCGGGACAGATCATGAACAACCGCTCCATCGGCGGTATTCCGGTACTGGCATCCTACCTCAAGGCAGCAATGGCGTCCGGGAAGGCAGATGGGATTATCATTGCCCTGCCCGGGGATGTGATGGGGGGTTCGCCTCCGGAGTCCGGTCTGCTCCTCGATGAGCCGTCCATGCTGTTCTTCAACAGCTTTGCAAATCAGCACTGTACCTTTGGATCGCAACCTCAGGATGCTTCCTGTAATATGGTTGCAACGCTAGGCAACCAGGATTTTGACTATGGGGTTGCAGAACTTATGAGAATGATCAACGGAGGAAATGGGGTGACGAACATTACCCACATCGTTAATCCATATCCCGGCTCGAAACTCGGCTATGTTGTTGCAAATGTGGTCTGGACCGCCAACAATACGCCGGTCCTTCCGCCCTATACCGTGCGAAATGCCGGGGGTGTCAGGGTTGCGTTCATTGGCGCTGATACGATGACCACCCCGCAGCTCCAGAACGCCGCCAATCTCAACGGGGTTACGTTCCTTGATGAAGCCGATGCCATAAACCAGTATATTCCGGAGATCCAGAAACAGGGAGTACATGCAATCGTTGTCATTCTTCACGAAGGTGGAACCCAGACTCCTTATAATGGTCACTCACAGGCAAACGGAACGGTTACCGGGCGGGTGACCCAGATTATTCCGCGGCTTGATCCCGATGTTGACGTAGTGCTGTCAGCCCATACCCATGAGTTTACCAACACTTACCTCCCCAATGCCGGTGGAAAACCCGTGCTTGTCACGCAGGCGTACATGTACAGCAGAGGATTTGCCAATGTCGATCTTGCGATTGACAAAGCAAGCGGGGAGATCGTGGAGAAATCTGCACAGATTATCCCTACCTATGCCGATCAGGCTCCAGGCATCACCCCCGATCCCGCTGCCACTGCTTTTCTGGCGGAAGATGAAAATGTCCTTTCCCCGGTCATGAACAGAGTGATTGGCATTGCAGCCCGGAATATTACCCGGACCCAGAACAGCGCCGGTGAATCTGCACTGGGTGACCTGGTTGCAGACGGGGAGCGGGCCGCGATGAAAACCGATGTGGGATTTGATACCGCAGGAGACATCCGGGCAGACATGTCCCAGGGAAATATTACCTGGAACGACCTGTATGCGATCCAGCCGGCCAGCGGGACGGTTCTCTCAATGACCCTGTCAGGTACCCAGATCCGGCAAGCTCTGGAACAGCAATGGGTAGCACCGCTTCCCCCGAACAATCTCATTGTCTCGGGGCTTTTGTATACTTGGGATGCATCAAAACCAGCAGGCAGCAAAGTGACTGCGGTAACGATACACGGTGTCCCGTTAAACCCGAATTCGAGCTATACTGTTTCCACGGTCGCCTACCTTGCCATGGGCGGTGACGGGTACACAACGTTTACCCGGGGAACTAACATAACGTATGGGCCGTCCGATATCGATGCCCTTGTTACTTACGTGGGGTCATTACCGCAACCGGTAAATGTGATAGTCGACGGGAGAATAAAGAGGATCAACTGATGTTGAACCGGCCTCTGCAACATTCATTTTTAGTTATTGATGAGAGCCGGACACAAGTCCTCGTGATCGATATCGGTTCACATGAATAAGTGTACTAAATCGTATTTTTTTTAAAGACTGGATCTTCCCCTGCAACGTTGGAGATCTCTCCAACCGGATCCCTACATGCAGGGACTAGCCCAGCCAGTGTAGATGGAGGGTTCTCACCTTCGAATGATTGCCAAAGGGGAAAACAAAACACAAATCAAAGTATTAATCCATCATAAAAAAATACAACCGTGTATGAAACCCATCGCTGTGCTTATTTTGCTCTGCATGCTTACCGGTACCGCTTCTGCAATCACCCTGCCCCAGGTTGTGTCCTTCCCCCAACCGGCTGTCACGGGCGTTGAGCCCGTTGCCTCGTTCGAAGGCGGGCAGCGGTTCGCTGCAGGTAATTACCCGGTCATCGTCCTTTCCGGCTCCTACCGGCAGATGGGCCGGCAATATGGCGGCCTGATGAAGACCGAGCTGAACGAGGAGTACGCGTTCCTTCTCGACACCCTTGCCAAGCGGGGATATACGCAGCAACAGGTGCGGGAGATCGGACGGGACATACCGGCATTATATCCGCAGCGCATAAAGGAGATTTTTTTGGGTATGTCGGAGACCTCTGGTCTGACACCCGATGATATCGCCATTCTCTACTATGGGGCAATCTTCCAGCTCATGGCGATGCCCCCCGTACCGGCATCCTGCTCGTACCTTGCCACATGGGGCAACTACACAACGGACGGATCCGTGATTGTCTCCCGCAATTGGGATCTGGACGACAGCGTAACGCCGTACACCAAATGGTACGTCCTTGCCGTGTACCGGCCCACTGACGGGAGCAACAGCATCGCAACCTGGAGCCCCGCGGGAATGCGGCCTGAGACCTTCATGAACAGCAAAGGGTTGTTCATCGCTGACGATAACTCAGGCCTTAACGATGCCGCCCCGGAAACGCGCCCGGAATTCATCACAGAATACTTCCGGTTCATGCTCGACTACTCGGACTTAAAAGGACTTGACGCCGGCATCCGCGGAGCCAACACGGATGTAGCATGGATCGTGGATGTCGCAGGACCGGACGGGGCATCGGTGTACGAAAAGATGACCAACAAAACGAGGCAGAGGGGCGGTGAAGGGGTAATAGCTGCGGCAAACCACTTCGTCGACCCGGCCTGGAACCTTTCTGCACCTCCCGAACACTCGCTCTCCCGCTATAACAACCTCCTCCGGCAGGCCGGTGAAGCAAAGGGATCGATCGATGCACAGAAGATGATGCAGATCCGTGACGTGTGCCTGGAGAATGGCGGGGCAAAGTTCTGTCATTCGCTCCTCTTTGGCAACACGTACTCCTCCAACCACCAGGTCGTTTTCATGCCAAAGTCAAAGACGCTCTGGATGAAGACCATGGACAAGGACTGGCAGAAGGTTGAGCTCGGTCCCCTGTTTGGCAACTGAAACGTTTGAGGGGAGGGCCGGATCTGTACGGAAGGACCGTGAGTGATCCGGACTTTTTTTTTTATTTTTTAGAAAACTGGAAAAAAATTTGTGCGTGCGAGAAAAATCTGGAATTTTTTTCTGTCAAAATCTTTACACGCATCCGCCCGCAAAACCAGAATGATCCTTTCAACCGGACAAACCCGCCAAAACCCCAATTTCTCCGACGTGATCGTAATAAAAGGCCACCACGGGCATTTGCAGGCAGTTTCTCTTAAAAATTAACCTGAAATATGTGTAAAAATCCGATTCCCTTAAAACGCCGCTAAATTGCAGGATCAAATCGCTTGTAAATCGGTTATTTTTGAGAAATAACCCTTTAAAAGCGTTATTTTTTTAGTGGGGGACACCCATTTGAAAAAAATCTGAAAACGGATCCGGAAAAAGGCAATCGGAGCCCGTATCAGGCTCAGAATATCGTATCTCCCGGAACAGGTGTTCTCGAAAATATGTTTGCTACCAGATCCGGGCCATGTTCCCGATTCAATGGCTGTTCATTTTTTGTGAACCATATACCCCCGTGCCAGTTCCAGACTTTATTGATTTGGCTACCGCATCACTGAAGACCTGCACTCCGCCAAACTCACTTCTCCGTCGTAGACTTCCCCCCTCCAAGAGGGAGTCGGCACTCAAAAAGTGCTTAATTCGCAAAAAATGGAGCTATATATTTTTTGAAAACTGCAATGTGCGCCCCGTTCGGCTGGATTCGGCATAAATTGGGCTCTAAAAAGTGCTCAAATGGGCTCAATTGGATTGCCGATCGCTTGCCGGATGGGCTAAAGTAGGTGGAAAATGAAATGAAGGCCTGTTTTGGGGGTTAAATCGATGTATCTTTACGTCGAATATCGATGTGAATTTCACGCAGGGTCCGGAGGGTCGATTGAAAATTTCCGGGCAGGGTCCGGCTATTTTTTTTCAGTCAAGGTCTGCCCGGAATTTTTCAATCAAGATCCGATTACAAATTTTCGGACAGAGTCTGATGGATTTTTCCCGCACGCTCGCTTGTCGGAGAGGTACATGCGGATTCAGATTTCAATCAAGGTCCGGTTGAAAAATTTCAAGCAGGGTCTGCTCAAAAGTTTTCAATCAAAGTGTGGCTGAAAATTTTCTGGCAAGGTCTGGTTGATCGGTACGCGACTCTCAAGCGGGATCTGGAGGTTCAAATAAAATTTTTTGAGCAAGGTCCGGTTACGTTTTTTCAATCAAGGTCTTCCCGGAACCCCCGCTCACATCGCCGGCCCGCCGCCACCACGCTCATTCGCAGCCGCATGAAGGAGAGGAGCGGAAGGGGGGCGAACGATTTCGCGATGTTTCTGGAAGGGGTGATTGGGGATTAAAAAGGATGGGACATTGAAAAATATTATTTAAGTACGGATTATTATTTCCAGAGAGAATATTCTTCTCTAAATCTTCGTTCGTCTGGAAGGATCGAAATTGCTTTGAGGAACGCCTCCTCAATTTTGCTTTGTGGTTCGCGCAGCCAATACAAAGTTTTGGCCAAATCAAACCAACACCAAGCAGTCCTTGTTGGATCATCGGACAATTGTATTGCTTTTCGTAATAACTCTACGGCTTCCTTGTTTAATCGTGTTCTTACATTCTTATCTCGCCGATATATTCTGGCAAGTTGATTCTTCGTTTGTGCAAATTCTTGAATAATTTTTGGATCATTAGAATTCATTGAGTAGGCTTCAGCAAATAAGTGGTGTGCACCTTTATAATCTCCCGATCTTTTTTTTAATTGTGCAGCTTCTATTGTTTCATTCAATGTTCTCGAAGCAGGGATTTTACCAAGAATGGAATTTGCTTTGTCGGGTTGATTTTTGTCAATAAAAAGACGAGCCAGAGTAAGGTATGGTTGTAATTGTTCTGTCTTGATTGACTCCTTTTCAAATTGCATAAACGCATTGCATGCTAATTCGACTTTATCTAATGCAAATGCATATTCAATAAATTGGCTCACCAGAATGCCAGATCCTGGTTGGTTTAAGATTGCTTTGTTGATGTGATTGAATGCCGGGTCCTTTTCTCCAATCGCCCACAAATGTGAGGCCGTTCTCAGCGTATGTAAGATCCGATATTTTGGATGAACGGGTAGTGTGACTCGGAAATAGGTTCGGGTCTCGTCAAAATCGAATTTCGCAGCAGGTGAGCCATTTTCCTGCATCCTTCTTCTGATTTTCGGGACTCCAGTCCCCCGGCCCTCTGCAAGTCGTAACTCTTTAAGTAATTCTCCGATTCGCCGGTTTCTTGCGGGGACTTGTGGAACACTTTGCCCCGGTTCAAAATGTTTTAACTGGATTCCGGCAACAGGTCCTGGGTAACTGATAATTTCCATCCGGTCCGGGTAGAGATACACTTTGACAGGTTCGGGCGTGGATTCATAACTCCTGTGATAAACTGCATTGACGAGTGCTTCTTCCATCGCTTCATAGGGGTAGGGGACTGTTTTTTCAACTTCTGCTTGACCGGGGACTTTTTTTAGTAACGCCCCTCCCATGGAATTGAGATAATTTAAACACGATTTTATCTGCTGGTTTAATGGACCCCGAAATTCCTTTTCTTCGATTAAATCGCCGTCATCATCACCAAATTGCACTACTTCAATATGAGCCCCGTTGAAAAATTCCCCGGGATTTTCACTGAAAAACAGGAGTGCAACGTTCTTAGGAACTTCATGACTGTTTACCGGAACTACGATTTTCATATCCCGATATATCTGGTTAATATTTGAGATGACATCCCGGGAAAAGTAGCTACGGACATCTTCTAAATATTTTTTTACAAGAAACGGAGAGATATCTTCAACTTTTCCTGTCAAACTCCTCCGATCATCGAATGGAATTTTTGCAGTTTGTTCAATAAGTTGTCTTTGAATATCTCCCGTTGCTTCCATTGTTGCAGAGCCACTTCTTACGTGATAACCCCTGCCGCTATGTCCTCCTTTCTTAGGGGCTTCGTACGGTCGATTATCCCCCCCAGGTGCCCATATTACAAGGATGGTTTTATCTTGAAAAATCTCAGGAGAAACCTGCGGTATGTATTCCGGTGAGATTTTCCCTTTGCATTCCCCAACAATCTCCCGCTGAATTTTGTCCCGATCGTAATTATCCAGCCCTTCGGGAGGCAATATCGGATTTCCTTTATCGTCAGTTTTTATCCCTAGTATGATGTATCCACCATTCAAATTGTAAAGATCGTTTGCAAACGCGGAGACCGTTCTCACTACGGCATCTTTGATATTGTCATCCCATCCCTCTTTGAATTCCAGCCGCGATCGTTCTACGGACCGGCAATGGAGGAGATCATCGAGATTTATTAATAGATCCTGTGGCATGGATGGTGACCTTTTATTGATCTTATATGATGAAGGATTAATTAATACATTTTAGTCTTTTTCAGTTTGAAAAAAAGATCTTTCTTTCCAAATCTCGTTCACAGCTTACCGCTGAACGCCCGCCCCAGCACCTCCTGCGTCAACCGCTCACATCGCCGGCCCGCCGCCGCCACGCCCGGTACCAACCGCACGCCGGATAGGAGTGGAATGGGGCAAACGATGAGGAGCTGGGCAAGTAGGAAAAGTCAGTATACATTGCAAAACTGTTTAGGGTTTTTCCCTATACGATCATTTATCGGTTTGAGTGGGGAATAATGAAACAGGAGCGATATGAAGATCTATCTGGACGTATGCTGCTTGTGCCGGCCTTTCGATAATCATAGTGATACAAGAGTCCGATTGGAAACGGAGGCAGTTCTTACTATCCTCAAACGCTGTTCTCTGGATTGGGAAATGGTAACCAGCACTGCTGTCCTGTATGAAATCGGACTTATCAGCGATCCTACGAAAAGATCGCACATACTGCGACTGATTCAACGGGCTTGCGAGACTATCCGGGTCGATGATGTGTTGCTGTCACGGGCAGAAGAATTTGAAAATCTCGGTGTCATGGGCATGGATGCTGTTCATATTGCATGCTCAGAAAAAGTGGGGGCTGTACTGCTGACAACTGATGATGATCTGGTAAAGATTATGAAGAAGAATGCACTACGTACATCTGTACATGCAGACAACCCACTGCACTGGTTGATGGAAGTGAATCAGCATGGAGAGTAAGACAATCGCTAAGATCCAGAGCGAGGGGTACGATGCCCTTGTTAATGCACTTGGACCGGAGGATGCGATTCGGTTTATCCGGAGTTTTGATCCCGGCAGTGGTGATTACACACAGGACCGGAAAAAATATCTTAAGAAAAAGACGGTAAAACAGATTGGAAAAGAAATTCTTGAATCGCAGAAATTACTCTGAATGTTTTAGCCAGTCTCTTTTTTTCTGTATCAAATCTTTCCATCAAAAGCCTTCTTCATCCCCCCGCTCACACCCCCAGCCCGCCGCCACCACGCCCGGTACCAGCCGCACGCCGGATAGGAGCGGGAGGGGGCGAACGAATGGGGTGCAGTTCTTTGAAAATAAGGGGTGCAGATTTTAGCTCTTTTATTTCGCCTCACGCAGATGATCCTGTAATCGTGATAGTTTCCTGTTTTTAAGCGATATCTCTGATTATTCTTCAGATTTCCACTTTTTGATCAATTTTTCGCAATCCGAACGAGGAAGCCATCGTTTCTTATCGAGCATAGATCTGAGTGCAACAGCGGCATCTTGCGGCGTTAGAATCTCACCCTGAATCATCTCATCCAATAGCCAGAGCGTGCCATGGTATTCAATTCGGGATTTATCAGCTAATTCCCTTAACGGACCGTCATTGGAAAGAATTATCGTATTATGTTTCCGACTCAGAAAATAAACCGAGACATCTTCAACGGAGAGTTCGATGTGTTCCTGTTTTAGAGTGAATATATCAAGGACTTCGGTATCATCGAGAGTCAGGATTTCGAGTCCTAATTGAGTCAAATGTTTGTCAGAATAGGAATCAGAGATTTCATTTGCAACGATATCGGAGGTATGAAAATCAAATGGCAGAAGAAAAAGCATATCGAAAATATCCCCGGCAACGAAATCGAAGAGGATATTTGCGTCGATGCAACAGGTTCTTCTGCTCTTGTTCATGTTCTCCTCACTGACACGGTACTGCTAACAGGGGGGAATCGTCTCCTCTCAGTTCATCGAACCGTGACTGCGATATTTTATGTTCGGTCAGAGCCCGAAGCAGGAGGAGTTCAAGATGGGTTGGGATCTCCGGCTCGATCTGTGTGCCAGGCTCCTTAAGGTGCCACTTGTGGGTTCGCATCTCAATCCAGTGCCGGTTTGCCGCAGCTTCTGATATGATGTTCAGGTTCTTTGCCCGGTAGATCAACGCTCCCATGCTCATGCCGTATTTGTGTTTTAAGACGTAGAGCTCCCGGAAGTCCAGCATCTTTCGTTTTGGACCAAGTTCCAGGATTGCCGTCTGTCGGGGTATCAGGAAAGCCCCCGCAAACCGGAATGCAGCCTCTTCCTCATCGATTCCTTCATCGAGTTTTAAGAGCATGTGTCCCAGCTCATGGGCGAGGCTCAAACGCTGCCGGTCCCCGGATAACGTTTTGTTAACGATAATGAGCGGATGTTCATTGTTGTACTTCATCGTAAGAGCATCGAATTTTACCGGAGCTGCGATAACACCAACTTTGATCCCGTGCTGTTCCAGCACGTCCATCAGGTTTTCTATGGGGTTCAGCCCGAGATTCCATTCCTGGCGGACACGCACCGCTATCTCTTCGATCTGGTCCAGCGAGGACACATGGCAGGAATCGGGATCCGGCAGCGAGAGAGGTTTTTCCGAGCCGGTGATCTGTTCAACGACGAGATACCGCTCCAGCCAGTCCGCAGTCTTTCCAAGAATCTTCGTTTCATCCTTCGAAGACATTGCTTTTCTGCACCGGTATGCTGGTTTTGAAAGCCGGATCGCTGAAGTCCGGAAGAAGTACTCGATCTTTACTTCGAGCGCTTTGGAAAGAGCGATAAGAGCTCCTGAGTTCGGCGTAACGGTCCCGCTCTCATATTTCGAGATCGCCATCTTGGTAACTCCCAGTTTTTTGCCGAGCATCTCCTGTGATAGCCCGGCATTGATCCTGGCCGATTTAATGCGTTCACCTATTGCCATCCCATCTACCCTCTCAAACCTTTTAAATTTCTCTATTTTGGTTTACCAATTGGTAAATTCTTACCAATAAAGTAAACTACGCAATTGCATATAAAATATTGTAATCGGAATGGGTATTTTTTATTTGTACAAATTTACATTTTTACGATATTGAATAATTGATTAATTGATTGATTCATTAATTGATTGATGAAGAGCAAATTAATTAAAAAAGTGATAATATCCCGCAGAAATCTTTAAGTAAGAATAACAGGATCTATAAGGACTAAGCAGCTCGAACCTGAGCTGTGAACAAAAGGACCGGGGATTTTCATTCCCGTACATCCCTTTGCTGAAAAGAATGAATTTGCTGACAACAACTCATCATCTTTTCAGTTCATAAGGCTTGTGCCCGACGCTGAATTTTCCAGGTTCCCCTTAGTGGAACGAAGGAGTTACCAAACTTAGGAGGTGATGTGAAAATGGGATTGAGTGCGGGCACAGGACCTGCAGCCGGAATTCTGATCGGAGGATTACTGATCATGGCGGGCAATGCCGTGGGCTGGGTCATTCTGGTTGGGGGATTCGGGATCAGTATCCTTTGGGCGATCAGATAAAAAATATTTCAAACTTTTTTTGATTATGGAAAACTCCAACATTTTCAACGTTTATTGGAATCAAGAATATTACTGGCAAACGCCTTCCCCCGCCTGCGTCAACCGCTCGCACCGCCGGCCTGCCGCCACAACGCTCGTTCGCAGCCGCACGCCGGATAGGAGCGGAAGGGAGCAATCGACCGGGGTGCCCGGTAAGAAGTGGGTAGTGAGGATGTTTCAGTGAGTAAATTTTCTCTTTCACCCTCCGCACTTGAGTCTTTATTACCTAAAAAACGTGATTGATTCTTAAAGAACCAGGGACTGTCATCATGAGGAATTTAGTAAAATCACCAAAGAAAAATGCCAGAGATATAATTTCTCCCGTAAAAGATTCTCTCGGACTATCAGATATCCTCCTTAATGATCTTAAGTCTCTCATCGAATCGACTCGTATCCGGGTTGCTGTTGGTGTAAATGCCGAGATGGTTCTGCTTTATTGGGATATGGGTGAGCGGATCCGTACAGAGATTCTTAGTGACGAGCGGGCAGCGTATGGCAAACAAGTCATCGATATATTATCGGAACAGTTATCGGCTCAGTATGGTCGCGGGTTTGCGAGAACCAATCTCTTCAACATGATCCGCTTTGTAGAGGTTTTTCCGGCTCGTTCGATTATCCACTCACTGAGTGGACAATTGAGCTGGACCCATTTCAGGAACATCATCTACATTCAGGATCCGCTTGCCCGGGAATTCTACACCGAGATGTGCCGGCTCGAACGATGGAGTGTCCGGATTCTTCAGGCAAAGATCCAGGGAATGCTCTTTGAGCGTACTGCCCTTTCAAAGAAGCCTGAAGAGCTTGCAAAAAAAGAGCTTGCAGCACTGCGAGAGGAGGATATAATGACGCCGGATCTTGTGTTCAGAAGCCCATATTTCCTTGATTTCCTCGGATTATCCGATACATTCTCTGAAAAAGATCTGGAGAATTCGATTCTTCGCGAGCTGGAGCGGTTCATTCTGGAGCTCGGTACAGATTTCTCGTTTGTCGCACGGCAGAAGCGGATCAGTGTTGATCATGAGGATTACTATATCGATCTTCTCTTCTATCACCGCAAACTCCGACGGCTTGTTGCTATTGATCTGAAGCTTGAGAAGTTCCGGGCGGCCGACAAAGGGCAGATGGAGCTCTACCTGCGATGGCTGGACAGGTACGACCGGCAGCTGGGCGAAGAGTCGCCGATCGGTCTGATTCTCTGTGCGGGATCATCGGATGAGCATATCGAACTTCTCCAGCTTGAAGCGAGTGGGATCCGGGTCGCGGAATACTTAACGGAACTACCGCCCCGTGAACTGCTTGAGCAGAAACTCAAAAGCGCGGTTGCGATTGCCCGGGAACGACTGGCGGGTTGAGGCCGGGATTACTGGGCGGGTGCATGGAATGTAACCGCAGCGACGGCAATTTTAAACTCACTCAATTTTACAGGTTCGCGTTTCATGTCCGACCAATTCACGTTAGAGTGCCTTCCTCATCATCTCCCCGCTTACCCCCACCCCCCAACCATAATAATTAAACCGATAAACAAAAGAGAAGTCTAATCAGGAGAACTAAAAAATGTCCTTTATCATTTCTTTATACGTTCAGGAAGGTATTGTCATGGCCAGTGACAGCCGCCTTACGTTAACTCATACCGAGCAACGAGGGAGCCAGCAGGTTCAGATTACCGTTCCTCAATCGGATGCAAATTACAAAACATTCCTCGCTCCGGGTAATATCGGGATCTCTACGTTTGGGGCGGCAGATATTTTAGGAGTTCCCATCAGCGGATACATTGAGTCGTTCATCAATGAAAAATTATCAGCAAATCCGGTTGACGTCAATGACGTTCCAAAGATGCTTCTTGATTATTTCAAATCCCTGTCACAGGTTCCGGATACGGGATTTCATGTTGCAGGGTACAGTAAAAAAGGGGGAAAACTCATTCCCTACCTCTGGCGGATTATTCTGGTCCAGGACGAAGTCAAAAAAATTAATTTGCCCGATCAACAGGGGGCTGCCTGGGATGGGGAAGTCGATGTCATGACCCGGTTGATCCAGCCGGTGGGTCTGATTGGAACTGATGGAAAAATCGTCCCCCTGCCACCTTCAGTTATCAACTGGACTTTTTTCACGTTGCAGGATGCCATTGATTTTGCCATATATGCGGTGAAAACAACCCGGGATACCATGCGTTTTCAGACACGCTTTAAAACCGTCGGGGGACCCGTTGATGTTCTGGTAATCAAACCTGAGAAAGCATTCTGGGTGCAGAGAAAGGAACTCCATGCAGAAGATAATGAACTCTCCTTTTAATTTTCAATTCTGTTTTTAACCTGCGTTCAGCCTTCAGGTATCCGGAAAATATCAATCCTGCGAATAACCAGAAAAATTTAGAATCCTTAAAAAAAATCCTGCCCCGGTTATTCCCTACCAGCCTTTCGTACCGCCACAGCACATGAGAGCCAGCCGGCATCGGGAGTTAAGAAATACCTGCACGTGCCGGTCCTCCTCTTCTCCATCGTATCCATATCGTAATAGCTGCAGGAAAAGTCCGAACCCAGCATTGCAACGATCTCGTCCTGTGAATAGGTTGTCATCCGGTCAAGAGCGGTATAATCACGGACATGTGAAAAAATCCTGTACGGGATAAATCGCCGCTCCTCAGTTACCAGCCGGCATGGTTTGAGATGCTCAAAAACGATACTCAGGTCCGGGAAAATGTCTGACAGGGATTCAAACACCCGCTCCATTGCTGGCCTTTCAATATAGTAGCTGAGCCCTTCCATGACTACGATAAGCTTCGAACCAGCCGGATCACCCGATACTTTCCTGAGAGCATCCGCAAGCCGGGCCGTATCTGTAATGTCAGATTCGATGCAGGAGATGAACCTGCTGCGGTCCGGGACCAGTTCGGAATACCGCTGGTGCTTATGGCTCATATTATTCCTGTCGATCTCAATGAAGCGGACGCGATCGCATAACAGCGGTGAGAGTTCGAGAGCGAGCGGCGAGAACCCGGCGCCCAGATTGACGATGGTTGTTGGTTTATTATCGGCTTTGACCAGTTCTTCAACCGTATTTTTGATGAAATGCTTCCGGTTGACGATCACTTCCGAGTACCACGGACATATCCCGTTATAGCATTCCAGCAGTGGCTTGCCTGCTGACAGATCGAGTTTCTTCAGATACAGACCCGTCAGGGGCTTTGGCTCGTAATACCCGCTTGCCCAAAGCATGACGAGTGCCGCTGTATCTGATACCGGGTAAGGTTTTTCGTTTTTAGTCATGGTGAAAAAGACTTGTGTGTATCGTGTTTGTAGTATCTGAACAAAAAATCACCGGCTCACAATGCCGTCTCTTCTCACAACAACAAGGCAATGATCGTACTGGTGCAGGATAGCAATTAAGGTAAAGAAAGAGAAGAGATCCTGTACGATGGCAGGAAAGACGGGACGTTTTGGTAACGGCATTCACCTACCCGATCCGCGCTCGTCTCTTATGGGTCAGCCGGTCTGCGTCCCCCTCACAGAATCCGATGTGGAATCCGCAGCCCGGCTCTATACAGAAGTTTTCCTTGCCGATGAACCTACCTCGCACCGTCACGCACTGGATCCGGCCCTGTTCCTCCCTTACGCACGGTTTTATGTTCGCTCTCTTGTCAGAAAAGATCTCAGTTTTCTCTTACGGCATGAAGCGACAAATGAGCTTGCCGGGTTTATCTTCTGTATCGATCTGACTGATGACCCGGAGAACGAAGGTGCAGTGATGGTGGAATTCATTGCGCATTTCAAAGAGGCAGTTACCATGATCAATGAACTTGAGGACCGGCATCTCAACCGGCAAGAGATTAAGTCCGGGTCGGTCCTGCATATCTTCCAGATCGGTGTCAGCCGGCAGTACCGGGAAACAGGGATTGCCCGGGCCATGATCCAGAGGGTACTTGCCCATGCCCGGGAACGCGGATTCCGGCAGGTCATTGCCGATTGTACCAGCCCGGCTTCCAAAAGGGTATTTGAGCAGTGCGGTTTTTCTGAAATGGGATTTTCTCCCTATGAAGCGTTCAGCATGAACGGTGTCTGCTTTTTTTCTGGACTTGACGGGGGCATTTCCCTGATGGTGAAAAAAATCTAATTTGCTCGTTGTTTTGATAATTTTTACCAGGAATCACGTAATCGGCTGTGGAATGGTAACCAGCCTTCACGAGCCATTATCACCTTTGCGGGAAATATTTAGAAAATGGATTTTTCTGGGTGGATCTTTTAAGTACTGGCTCTTGGATTTGCTCATGTTATTAAAAAAAGATATGCCGGAGGAAGCTGCTTCCAGCAGCATACGTTTAGTACCGGGCAGTTATTCTCCGGAAAACGATTGCCCCGGAGCCTGTCCGGTATTGGGAGTAGAGATGTGAAGCTGCTCAATCAGCCAGCGACTCCCGGTATTTCTCAGCCCCATGGTCATCCTTACTCTCATCGTCTGCTTGTCTTTTCCCTCAGCCACGAACGTACAATTGCAGCCGCTCATTACCCACGCGATCCGTCCATCGCCAAAAATGTTCAAATCCGTAAATTCAAGGAAAATCGATGTCGCCTGGATCAGGTCACGCTTTAGTAACGGTGCGTATTCTTTCCGGTTCCTGAAAATTTCATCCGGCCCGGCACCGTATCCGCTTATATCCGGGGATAATAACGCCAGCAGCGCTTTCAGATCCTTTCGCTGGTATGCTGCACAATACCTGCCAAGGGTTTCTCTGACCTCTGCCTTCTGCTTTTCTGTGAGTGTCATAGTAGTGATACTCGATGATGTTCGGATATATTTTTTTGGAATCCCTTTTGTGTGTCCTGCCAGGATTGTCATGGGGCAGGTACCACATATCCAGGATTTATTCAAAGATTGATTACATTGATTGAATATTGTCTGTTATAGCCAAGGAGAAAGCAGGACCCGGATTAAAAAAAACTGGATTGTTGCTGGAGCCGACATTCGGCAGTTATTTTTTCAGGAATAATATTTTTCAAAGCCCGCTCCAAACATGCCATTAATACGAATAATTTCCTCATTGACATTCAACAAACGGCAGTGGACAGTTGAATCAACAAGTTCCAACACTTGACG
>JANYBK010000249.1 GCA_025360805.1 Methanomicrobiales archaeon | reverse complement strand
CGTCAAGTGTTGGAACTTGTTGATTCAACTGTCCACTGCCGTTTGTTGAATGTCAATGAGGAAATTATTCGTATTAATGGCATGTTTGGAGCGGGCTTTGAAAAATATTATTCCTGAAAAAATAACTGCCGAATGTCGGTTGAAACAATTCATCGAAGAATATCAGGCAGCGTTCTTTTTTCTTATGATATGCATTCCATAACGGCGATTTATCTCTTTAAAAACGAGCGATAAAAGGTACGGGATCTCATGAGATCCAGGTACTCCATGCACTTCATCCATCCATAAAACAGAGTTATCATCAAAGCGCACCAATAATCTTCCCAATAATGGGGGAGAGAACAAATGGCAAAACAGTGCGATGAACCGGTCACCCAGATCCACTTAAAGCAAAAGATGACCGTCAATGAACTGGTCGTAGCAATGGGAAAAGCCGGGGCGTACAATGGCGGATCGCTCGCCCGTGCCGTGGATATATATGACCAGATGCTGCGCGATGCAGACACAACAAAATTCTTCGGGCTTGCTGGCGCGATGGTGCCGGCCGGCATGGGAGGGATCGTTTCTGATCTCATCAAGGGCGGTCACATCGATGTGCTCGTATCGACCGGTGCAAACCTCACGCACGATATCATCGAGGCGATTGGGTGCAAACACTTCCACGGCAACGCATTCTGCAACGATATAGAACTCCGTCACGATGAAATCAACCGGATCTACGATGTCTATCTCCCAAACGAAGCGTTCGAACACTTCGAGGTGTTCATGCAAAAGGTGTTTGAAGAACTCGAACCCGGCAGCACCATATCCATCTCCGCTCTCCTAAAACATATCGGAAAGAACCTAAAGTCCGGTATCCTGCACACAGCGTATCACAATAATATCCCCGTCTACTGCCCCGCGGTGCAGGACTCGATGATCGGTCTCCAGTACTGGCTTTTTTCCCAGACCAACAAGGTGACTGTCGATGCATTTGCCGATATGCCGGCCCTCATGGACCGCTGCTTTACTGCAAAGAAAGCCGGCGCCATGCTGGTAGGTGGCGGGGTTCCAAAGAACTTCATCCTCCAGAGCATGCTTATGACCCCCAACGGGTTCTCCTATGCAGTGCAGCTGACCGGTGACCGCCCGGATCTCGGCGGGCTCTCGGGCGCGACACTGGACGAGGCCCGGTCATGGGGCAAGATCACTGAGGAAGCGCAGGCTGTTACGGTGTACGGCGATGCCACGATCACACTTCCGGTAATGGTTGCCGCAGTGCTGGAGCGTAGATCTTTATGACTGACCTGATCCTCGCATTGGATGTGACAGAGAAGAAAACAGCCTTGTCCATTGCAGAGTCCTGTGCCCCTCACATCGATGCAATAAAACTCGGTTATCCCCTAATACTCTCATGCGGACTTTCCATTGCCGATGAGATTGCAGAGCACGACCTGCCACTGATCGCAGACTTCAAAGTTGCAGATATCCCGAACACCAACCGGCTCATAGCAGAGCAGGTCTTTGATGCAGGGTTCTCCTCCATCATCTGCCACGGCTTTACCGGCAAAGACTCGGTACTAGCCTGCGTTGAGACTGCTTTCGATTGCGGGGGTGCATGTTACGTGGTTGCCGAGATGAGCCATCCCGGCGCAACCGGGTTTTTCCATGGCGGAACAGCAGAGGAGATCGCTTCGCTTGCTATGGAGTGCGGGGCCGATGGCATCATCGCTCCGGCAACCCGGCCGGAACGTGTGAAAATATTACGAGGCATTGTAGGTACCCGGAAGATCCTTTCACCGGGGGTCGGGGCTCAGGGAGGTGATGCCAATACCGTTGCAAAACTTGTTGACGGAATTATTGTTGGCCGCGCGATCTATGATGCGGAGGACCCGGCTGTCGCTGCCAGAACATTTGCCCACCTCCGATCCGCGAGATGACCCTCCGGGCATCTGGCGGTTCCGGGCAGTTTTACGGGGGATTGCTGGAAGCGGGGGTGTAATCTGGCAGATTAGGAAAACTGTCATTTCGGGGCCTGTTATGTCTGCGGGTCCCGTTTTGGCCCCAATTTTAGTACTATATATAAATAAAGCGTGTTTTGCGGCCAGATCTGCATATGCGCGCTTAATAGTGGATGAAATGGCAGTTCGCTGAACAGGCAGGTTCTAAATATTTATTAATGACCTGTGCGATGTTATAGTATGGATTGGACAGGAGAACAACGGAAACTTGCACAGAAATACAAGAGTGTAGACGAGATTCCGCAAAAGGAACGCAAATATAAGTGCCATACCTGCCACCTCATTGTTGAGGAGAGCCCATGCCCGAACTGCAACGAGACGCACCTTGAGATCATGTGTCCGCTCGATCACTGCCACTGCTCCCACGAAATTCTTTCAGGTATCGAATACTGCCCGCTCTGCGGAAAACCAGTCTGCCCTGAATGCGGCTCCCACGATGTCACCCAGATCAGCAGGGTAACCGGTTACCTGCAGGATGTATCCGGGTGGAACGCCGGTAAGCAGCAGGAACTCAAAGACCGGACACGCTATTCGGTTGCATGAGATATTTCACTGATACTAATACTCTTTTCATCCGCGGAACGTTCCGCGCTGCAAGTACCGGGATCAATGGAGGCATAAACCAGGTCTCAACCCTTATTATCCATACAGTTCCAACGGGCTGGGATCGTAACGAACCGGGAAAGGAACTGGAGAGGGTTGCAGCAGGGGCCGGTCTTGCACCGGCATTTTTCGGGCTGCTCACTGCGGTACCTGTTCCGCATTGCTGTGTGCTCCAGTATGATTTTGTAACTGTATTCATCACTGCGGGGATCCGGCGCGAACCACCGGAATCAGCCGGGACAATCAACATCATCGTCACAAGCTGCGAAGGCATTGAAGACTCAGCCCTGTTAGAATCGATCATGGGGGCAACCGAAGCAAAGGCAGAAGCCCTTGCAGCACTGGGCCTCCCGCTGAGCGGAACACCAACTGATGCGGTGATCGCAGCCTGCGAAGGTGAGGTTAAACACCAGTATGCCGGGCGCATTACTGATGTCGGGCGTCGCGTACGGGGAGCCGTACTCCAGGGTATCCCGCATGCGGTACAACGTCACGACAGCGGAATTCAGGATAGTCAACCCGCATTTTTTATTTTCAGCCGCTTCAAGGGTGAGCACTGGGTGGAGTGGACACCCCACAACTGCCCCTATTATCCCTGCCACTTTAAAGGGCAATGCTGCGACTTCTGCTACTGCCCGTTCTACCCGTGTTGCGACGAAAGTCTCGGGCAGTGGTCTGCTGGCGCGAATGGGAACAAGGTATGGAACTGTGCGGGATGTACGCTTCTCCACGAACCGGAGATCGCCAGTCACCTGAAGAAATTTCCATCTGCTTCACTAAAGGAAATTAAGTTAAGAAAAAAGTGAGGAGGGATTAGTTCCCGTTGATGCCAAGAGCCTTGAGGAGCTCTGGGAGGGGGATACCATGTGCCTCAGCTGCCTGCCGGATTGTTTCCCCACGTGCGATCGCGCACCCTACGCAGCCCATGCCGAACTTAAATAGGGCCTCGGTGGACTCGGGTTTTGCCTGTAAGAGTTCATAGATTGTGCTGTCTGCATTAATTTCTGCCATACTCAGATAGTCTGCCTGTGGTCACATAAACCTGACCATTATGACGGGTGCTACTTTAAGTGCCGGTTCACTTTCGTCCCGCACACTTCGTAATATATAGACATGATCAGAACCGATAGTTATGTGGAGATGTACGAAATGGATTTTTCCGAAGCAGCAGACAGAATCTCCCGTAAGTTCCAAAAGAGCGGACAAACCGTTGATCCCAAGAAGATCGAAGGCAAACTCCGCAGACTGATCGAGGAGTTCAGTGTACAGCCATCAGAAGCAGAGCGCAGCGTAACCAATGAACTCGCAAAAGAGTTCAATATCCCGTCAATGGGAACCGGTAGCGCAGGCAGTGGCGGTACTGGCAGTAGTGGCACAGAAGATAAGAGGATCGCTGATGCGGCACCCGGCGAGTGGGTAACGATCGAAGGTAAGATCGTAGCACTCGCAGCTCCCGCATCACCCTCAATTGCCCAGGGCGGCATTATAGCCGACGAGTCCGGTGCTATCCGCTTTGTCGCATGGGCAAAGGCGAATGCACCGACAATGGCATTAGGATCCTGGTACCGGATCGAGTCTGCGGTAGTGGACGAGTTCAAGGGTATTGCGAGCCTGAAGATCCATTCCGGTTCTACGATCAAGGATATCGAAGAAGACCGGGCCCTCATGCCAACAACTGTTCCGATCAGTGAATTGCATCCCGGCATTGGCAGCATCCGGGCAAAAGTCGTCCAGGAATGGGACGCAACGCACGAACGGATGCTCCAGTCCGGCCTGCTAGGAGATGAGACCGGCACGATCAAGTTCGTGATCTGGAAAGAGCCGGGCAAAGAGAGCCTAACACCGGGTTCGGTTTACAATATTTTCTATTCACAAGTGGACGAGTATAACGGCAGACTCTCATTGAACCTCAATACTGCGATGATCATGCAGGAGGAGGGCGAGATTGTGGTGAACGGAGGCGAAGC
>JANYBK010000208.1 GCA_025360805.1 Methanomicrobiales archaeon | reverse complement strand
CGTCAAGTGTTGGAACTTGTTGATTCAACTGTCCACTGCCGTTTGTTGAATGTCAATGAGGAAATTATTCGTATTAATGGCATGTTTGGAGCGGGCTTTGAAAAATATTATTCCTGAAAAAATAACTGCCGAATGTCGGATCACTATGAAGTAGACCCAGTTCCCTGTGGGGATATCTTTACCAGTGCTTCTTCAGCAGCTATCTTCACATAGCCATTATCTCTTTTAAGAACTTCCTGCAGGCTCTTTATCGCTTTTGGGTTGCCAATTTTCCCCAGTGCCGCTGCTGCTGCGAAACGCACATCCTGATCTGGATCTCGCAGGAGTGATATTATTGAGTCAACGGAATTAGAGGCACCAATATTTGCCAGTGCATCAACAGCAAGGTACCGGACCCAGCGATCTTCATCCGCTAGTGCCTGGACAAGGAACTCTGTCGCAGGTTGTCCGTATTTTTCCAGATCCACTACGTTTTTCCACCGTTCAAGGTTTTCCTTTTTTGCAAGTGCTGCTACAATATTCTGCATTTTACAAATCCTCCACCCGCTTCGGGGTTGATTAAGAGTCCCTCAAGAAATGTTATCAATATTTGCCAGCAATTATCGCATGGCATATAGGGATGGCAGAGAAAAATTTTGAGATGCAGCGGTAGGAAAATTCTCGTTGTCGTGGATAGCAGGACTTGTGCAGAATGCCTACTCCAAACCAGGACCTCTCCAAGATCAGCGTAATATAACAGCAGACTTGTAAAAGACCAACTCAAAAATTTTTAGTCTGGTTACCGTATCAAAAAAGAAGAAGAACTCAGGGAAATCGGACAACAACATTGTTCTGCATGAGCTGGTTCTCCTGTGGGATCGCTTGACGGAAATACGTAACAAAATCGCCGAATTCCGTCCATAACTGCTTTAAGGAATAATCCGGAGTGGACATGCGCTCTGCTCCACGAGATTCATTGACTTCTCCAGTCACATCAAATGAGCGGTACACATGAGGATAGCCCTCGGCTCCCAGGAATGAAGGATTGTCTGTTACTACTTGGAAATGGAGGTGGGGAATATCAGAGTTCCCGCTGTTTCCCATGAGACCAAGTACCTGGCCCTCTTTGACAATATCTCCCGTCTTCACCCGGACTGACCCGTTGACCATGTGGGCATAGCATGCATATTTTCGGTTCCCGATATCGAGAATTACGTAATTTCCGGCCGCTGTTGCGATCGTGCTACTGGCAGCAGAATAGATCGTTTCAAAGTCCGCAAGGCCATCGGAGGCATCAACAACCGTGCCGTTGGCAACCGCAAAGATCTCTTTACCAAAGCCGTAATAATTCCGGGCGAACGTCGCGTTGCCGGACGTAGCCTGTCCACTAACCGGGTCAAGATAGACCCAGTCCTGTGCGTATCGCTGAGGAACACGGGTCACTCCGTTCATGGTAATCTGGGCACGGAAGTGGTGAGTTAAGGGAGATGTTGTCTCCATGACCATCCAACCCGGGCCATGTATCGGTGAACCAACGACCGCTGGAATCAGATCCTTCTTTACAACAATTTCTCCGCCGTTAATAATTAACTGGGGCTGACCGGCAGCGGTCCGGTTCAGAGTGAGCCTGTGGGAGAGCCGGTCCGGTACAGCACCGGGACTGACCACAAACCAGAGCGATACACGGGGCAGTGAAAGTTTTCCCGTACCATTCTGGATCTCAACTGGCGTAGGTGGCGGAACGGATGCCGGGTGGTACAGAGCAGCAAGCAGTTCGCCATCTGCGGTATAGAGGATCTTTCCAGTGGCCGGATCGAGGACTTCTACCTTATCTACAACAGGTGCTAAACCGTTTGCTGGTATAAGTTCAAGTTCATACGCAAGGTTGATCCCATTCTGGCTGGGGACCGGGATCGGCGCAAACGGCACAGTCATATTCAGGATCGGGGTCGCAGCTGCTGACGGTTGCATCACTGCGGGTTGAGTACAACCGGTCACAAGAACTGCTGCAATCGCAATAATGGTAATTAGGAACTTTACAATTGCTGACATGGTAATAACATCCGGTTGTTGGTGTACGAGAAAATAAAAAGATGTATTCTAAGATCAGTTGTGAGACGACAGAAGACATATCTAAAAAACTATCTGAAAGTTAAGGTACTGATAACATATCACAAAAAAATGGAACTTTTAAGGGAACCGGACAATAGCAGAGTTCTCCTGCAGTTTGTTCTGCTGGGGTACCGGTGTTTTAAAGAAGTTAACAAAATCCCCAAATTCCTTCCAGTACTGCTGACTTGTATAATCGGGTCTGGAGGTCCGCTCATCCAGAAGCGTCGCGTTCATCTCAGCGATGAGGTCAAATGAGCGGAACACAAAAGGATATCCCTCAGATCCCATGATGGCCGGATGGTCTGTAACCACTTCAAAGTGGAGGTGCGGGATTTCAGACTGTCCGCTGTTGCCAAGGAGGCCAATCACATCCCCTTCTTTAACTGAGTCTCCTTTCTTAACCTTAATTGATCCAGGGATGATATGACAATAACAGGCATACTTGTTGTTCCCGATATCAATGACCACGTTATTACCAGTGCCTGTTTCAAATGCGAATGGTGGCAGTTTATAGATCGGGTTGTCAGGTACACCGTCGAGAGTATCGACAACCGTCCCATTGGCAACCGCAAGCAGCTCCTTTCCGTAACCATAGAAATCCGAGGCTAAGGTTACGTTCCCGTTGGACGCATGCCCGGTAACCGGATCAATATAAAACCAGTCCTGTGCATACCGCTGATCAACCGTTGTCCTGTTATACATCGTGACAGGCATGAGAAAATGATGGGTTGTACCGGACGTGGTCTCCATGACTGCCCACCCGGGTCCACGCATTGGCGAGCCGATGACCACCGGCTTTACATCCTTTCGCACGGTAACTTCGCCGCCAGTAACCGTCACTGGGGGAAGTCCACTGGAAGTCCTGTTCAGCGTAACCCGGTGCATGAGTTTGTCCGGTACAGCATCAGGATTGACTTTAAACCAAATGGAGATCCTTGGAGTGGGAACTTTTAAGGAGCCTTTCATCATCTCTTCTGAGGTAAGGGGTGGATCAGCTGCCGGTTTGAAGCTCTTGGCAAGCACCTCAGCAGTCGGTGTGAAGAGAATCTTTTGCGTAGATGAGTCGATGACTTCAATCTTCTCCGGCAGGAATTTCATATCATTTGGCGTGTTGAGTTCAAGTTCATAGGCAATGTTAATGCCGTCCGTGCTGGCGACCGGAATGGGCGCGACCGGATTTGTCATCGTCACTACGGGTGTTCCGGGTGCCTGTTTCTGCTCAGATACCGGCTGGGTGCATCCTGCAGCAAGGATAACGGCAATTCCGATAATGATAATGAGGACAGAATGTTTTAATGACATGATAAAAACAATTCAATCGTTGATTTTTATTTCCCATTCCCGACCCCCTCCAAAAAGTGTCATTAATTTCATACCGTAACCTTTTGCGCAACACCCCAAAAAACTTAGATTTAAATCTCAGAAATT
>JANYBK010000204.1 GCA_025360805.1 Methanomicrobiales archaeon | reverse complement strand
TTTTTCCCAGGATTACTAATACCTGATTTTCAGTGTCTTGGAGACCAGATAGCTTATATCCAGTGAAGAAAAATAAGTTCCTGAATACGGTTTCGTATTTACTCCGTTTGGGGTTCATTGGCAATGAATTATCTCAAACGGGGGTCGATTATTCTTCTGGTATATTTTATGTCATCCTAATTTTGGAGAAGAACCAACAAGGTTAATGCGGGGGATGTTGAGTAATTTACATACGTGTTATTTTTTTTGCTATCGAATAAGTTAATTCAAATTCATAACCGGAGCAGATGTCAATATCTGATGACATGTGAAATTTCAACTAAAAATTTTTTGGTTGTGGCTTTACATCCGCAATCTTCATCCCCTCACCACTGCGACACAATATTATGCCCGGTGCCCGTGACTTGTCCAATAGGGCCGTTGAACTCGCCGAGTCCGGTCAATACGATGACGCACTCGATCTGGTGAACAAGGGGATTAAACTCGATGCCAACAACGCAAACTCTTGGTATAACAAAGGAATAATTCTTTTCAAGATGCGCAGATACCAGGATGCCCTGAACTCGTTTGCACAGGCAACGGATATCAATCCCGAATTCACTGAGGCATGGTTCAACAAGGGTATGGCACTAATGAATCTACAGAAATATCTTGGTGCCATCAGAGCATTTGACAAATTATTGAAGATAACTCCAAAAGACAAACGGGCACGCGACCAACGCGATCTGGCTCAGAAGAAAATTGTAGAGTCCTGTAGTTTCTCTCTGCAGTCTCCACAAAATCAAACTAAGTTATTCAAGTGATGGGCACCTTTTACCGCACCGTTAAGCGGGGATGGTGCGACGATATAATACTCAAAATAGGTTTTTTTCGTACACTGAATCATACAGAACGCATATAGCATGACAAGACAACAGACCACATCAAGTCTGATTATCCCACCCCAAATATATCGGAGACTGTTTATGAGTGAATACCAGTTTTGTGTAGATTGTGAACATATCAGAACCAAAATGGTCCAGGGACTAAATGGTCTGATGGTTAAAGAATTGTCATGCCCGGCCCGGTTTAACCCACAGGAAGGAAAGTGGCTTAGAAAGGACGGTAAAAATCCGCACGAATGTCCACGGAATGAAAACTTCATCATACTTCAGAAGCAGAGTGGCGGACGTAAACTCCGATGAATGTGCAGCAGGAGATGCTGCTGTGAACAACGACATCGAACCGAGAAAACATACAATAATCAAGGCTCATATTGAGCCTTAAAATACATTATATCCCCCCTGTAAAATCAGAAGGGATAATTTACAGCCTCCTGCTTTTGCTCCAAAGACCTATCGAACCATGGTGCCGGACCGTCAAAAAGATGATGTGACTGGCATCCTGCAAAATTATTATAGCATCATTACCAATGTAAAGGAATACAGATCTAAAAAATATGGAATCACAGCATGATACCACCCGAACCTTCCGGAAAACAAGAACCCGTATCCACACTACCGGGAAAAAAGATGGTGATGGCGATTGTCATTTTATTCGTTATAGTAATAATCGGAGTCATTGCTGCCGTTGTCCTTGTTCAATCACCCACGGGCAGTAGTGCAACCGTTTTATCATCTGGTGGTGCAACCAACTCACCCACTGGCAGTAGCGCAACCGTCTCACCTACAAGCAGTGCAACAACCAACTCACTCACGGTCAGTCGTGCAACCATCTCACCCGCAGGCAGCGCAACCAACTCACCCACGGGTAGTAGTGCAACCGTTTCATCATCTGGCGGTGAAACCACCTTCCCATCGGTTGTGGAAAATTCTCTCAGCCCCACGGGTCCACAACAGATTCCGAAAGCCAATATGCAACCCGTATATGATTCATCTGCAGTAAAGCCGGTGGATTTTGTTATTGATGCAGGATCCCAGGAGAAATGCGGGTTGACCTGCCGTCAATTGACCCCATCCATCACCAATACTGGCATTACGACGGCGCACAACGTCTGCATCTCAATCGTGTTGTCCAATACCGGAGGCGACATAATATCTCTAAACGGTGAGCCCACATTCAGGAAATGCATTGGAAATATTGCCAGCGGGGAATCAAAGAGTGAATCGATCGTCATCAATGCGGATTGCGGGTTTCTTGCGTCCAAATGTATCAAGCAGACGCTGATATTAAAAACCAAAGCAACGTGTGACGAGACGACAGTCCAATTCCCGGATCAGATTATTGCGGTATAGTGCAATCCTGAAACCTCATTCCCAAACGATCTGACGAGAACCCTATTGATACCAGCACAAGAAGATTAGCACAAACCAATACTTGTGCACAGGGGTTTTTAAAATATGGGAGATTAAGCCCCGCCTTTTTAGCGTTTCTATTGGCAGATCGTCTTGTTCATGGAAGGAAAGATTGATGGTAATGATTAAGGGATCAGGATATAACAAGAGATTAACATGAAAAAATATACCGGGATAATTCTTTTTTTGTATGTATTGCGGTGATACTGGCAGCCGGGTGCACAACAACTGCCCCAGCTCCTGTAAATACTACTGAAAGAATCGTATATGTCACAGTCATCGTAACCCCAACTTCGGAACCCCTTGCAGCCATCCCGGTAAAGACCCTCACACCAACAAATGCACAGACACCACGATCTTCCGTAACAACAGATCCCTCAAAATACGTTCAAACCTCATCAGCCAGAACGGATAACGATTCGGGTACCCCGGATGATTTCCCCCCCATCATCGGAAATAACAGAGCCGCTGCCGTATATTCCAGTGAAACTGCGTTCATTGAGTGTATAAACAATCAGGAATCAAAAAACATTCAACTGTGTCTGTTGGGTAAAATTAAATGAATGCTATACCGTTTTTAACAATCCCGAAGATTTCGTATGGGTGGGAATAGTCAGGCCGGACCATGCGGAGTTCTCTAAACCCGCAGATTTAACTTCCTGAAGATAACTCCAAACCAGCAACATTTTCACCCCGCCTTTAATTCCATCGCGTAAAGGAATCCGGGGGCTTATAGCAGGATTGCGCATTTCGTAAATCATCAGGCAGATAATTCGTTTTTATCTGATCGTGCCAAAATTACCGAACTAAAGTGATAGTTTACCCCAATTCTTTGCGTGAAAATGGCATTCCGACCAAAATATTTATTAATTCCTAAATTAACAGGGAATATAACCCTTTACGGTAGGAGGTGAAAACCACATGGCGGCAGCAGCAGCAAAGAAACCAGTGGCAAAGAAACCAGTGGCAAA
>JANYBK010000192.1 GCA_025360805.1 Methanomicrobiales archaeon | reverse complement strand
TTTTCTACAAGTCTGCGGTCTGTGATATCGTGAATGATTGAATAAAAGAGGAGTTTGCTCTGTATCTGGATTGGGCCGGAATAAACCTCCACGTAGCGTTTTTCTCCATCAGCCCGGTAATGGGTGGAGAAGAAATGTTTCTCTTTCTGATCTTTAGCCCGTATGAGGTTTTTGACTACCATATCTTTCGGGAGCCGGTTGAGGTCATAGATACCCATCCGGGTCAGCTGATCGCGGGAGTACCCGTAATACTGCACTGCTGCTCCGTTTGCATCGATGATCCTCCCAGTGTCCGGAACGATGAGGAGCGAGACCGAATAGTTGTTGGTAAAGAGGGCACTGTACCGCTCCTCGCTCTCTTTAAGATCCTGCCGGGCCATCACAAGCCGGGTAATATCTTCGAGTGTTTCTACTGCACCGATCAGGTTACCCCCGCTGTCGATTATGGGAGATGCCATAAAATGGAGCCATTTTCCCCCCAATCCTATGTGGGGGAAGAAATCGGTGGCCTCAATAGCTCCCTCGACATTCTCTGATTTTTTCCATTTATCGGTGTAGAGTTCCGGAATTTTTTCAAGTGAGTTATCAAGCAGCAGATCAGCCAGGCATGAGCGTTCCACCGGGTAAAACGCTTTCCAGTGCGTGGTAGTTCCAAGGATTTCTCCTGCCGCAATACCGGTGGTACCTTCAAGGGCCTTGTTCCACGAAATCACCCGATGGTTATGGTCAATGACAAACATCGGGATAGGAGATGCCCGTATGATCGCATTCAGCTGTGTCTCGCTCTTCATGAGTGCCAGTTCTACCTGTTTTCGGGCAGTAATATCCTGGATCAGCCCATCATATGCGATTAGGGTTCCTGCTTCATCATAGCGTAGTACCGTGGTATTTCTGACCCAACGGACCTGACCGTCTTTGCGAATGATACGGTGATCGATTGCCTGTACCTCTCCTCCGGAAAGGATTTTTTCTGCCAGTCCAATGACTGCATGACGGTCTTCCTCCACTACCATGCGAAGCCATAAGTCAGGATTCCTGCTGAAATCCAGAGTTGTGTAACCGGTAATCGCTTCACAGCCCGGTCCATGAATTGTCTCAACAGCACGACCGTTTTTAATCCGGACCGAATAAATATAATTCGTGACGGCTTCAATGAGGTGCCGGTACCGTTTCTCACTCTCTTCGAGCGCCTTTTCCGTGCGTTTCCGTTCGGTGATGTCCGTGCTGATCCCGATGACAAACGGATTGCCGGAATTATCGATGAAACGGGCCTTTTTTGTAACAACGGTATGCAGGTTTCCATCAGCACTGGTAATCCCGTGTTCATCGATATTTTCGTTTCCGGACAAGAATACTGCCTCATCCGTATCATGGAATACCTGGGCTTCCGTTATCGGGAACAGGTCAAAGTCAGTCTTTCCGGTCAGGTTGTCTCTTTCACATCCCGTTATCCGGCACGCTGCACGGTTCATTACAACAAATTGGTGCTGATGGTCCTTGACAAAGACCGGTTCAGGAATCGTGTCGATGACCGCGTTCAGAAAGTCTTTTGCGGCAAGAAGGTCAGTTTCCATCCGCTTCCTTTCTGTAATATCCCATGCAGATCCCAGCACGGCATATTTTCCATTGTACGTGATGGTGGAAACCGCGATTTCGACGTTACGGATTATCCCGTCTTTCCGGACAATGCGGCACTCATACCGTTCAGGTACATTTTTTCCCAGTTCCCTTCGTTTTGCGAGGTCCAGAAGATATGCCCGGTCATCCGGATGAATCAGTTCGATAAACGACATGGTGAGAAGTTCTTCTTTGGAGTACCCGGTAATCTCGGACACATGGGCATTGGTAAATATGAAACGGTCATCCCGATAGATGTAGATGCCGTCATGGACCCGTTCGGCAAGGACACGGTATTTTTCCTCGCTCTCTGCCAGCTGCTGATCAGCTTTTTTATGATCCGTAATGTCTCGCTGGACTCCCCAGAGCCGGACAAATTTCCCGTCACTGATTGTCCCTGTCAGGTTGTTTAAGAAACTGCGGATATTTCCATAATGGTCCTTCTCCTCATTTTCATAATTCTCAATGTGGTAGCCAGACCGGATGAACGTGCGAAGGAAATCAAACGTATCATGGCTATCGATCTCCATGATATGACCGAGACTGACACCAATAAGTTCCTCTGATTTTTTATATGCATACATCCGGGCAAAAGCATCATTACATTCAGCAAGGTACCCGTGCTCAACAAACAGGGCAATCTGTTGTTCTTCAGGCAGGTTAACCGATATATCACATCCCGCTTCGAAGCGGAAGATCCCTTCATTGCTATGGCTGATGAATGTCCGGTACCGCTCGTCGCTTTTAACAAGCGCATTTTGTACCATTTCCCGCTCCCGGTTGGTTACCGCAAGGGCGATCTGGTCAGCCAGCTGGCAGGCAAATGCGCACTCATCCGGCTCCCATGTGTGCGGCTTTTCAACATGCTCAAAACAGATAAGCCCGATGTTCTTTCCCGCACTCCGTACAACCGCGTCAAGCATCGATGTTATCTTAAGGGGCCTGATATATCCCTCAACATATCCGGAGGTACGGGGGTCAGTCAGGGGTTCATCAGCGTTGATGAACTTGGCCTCTTTAAGAGCGTTAAATTCGTTCCGGAACTCGCTTTCCAAAAGGATTGTACCGGATGTATGCGTACGGGGAGTTGCTTCAAACAATTCTATGCAGACCAGCCGGGTTTCTGTGCTGTTATACATCCAGACACTTGCCCGTTCAACGCCCAGCAAAGGTACAGATTTTTCCGTGATCATCCGTGCAAGTTCCTCAACTTCACCGGAATAAACAAGAGGAGATACCGCAATATCGGCAATCACCTGCTGCTGGTTCTTGCTGCGGGCAAGTGCGCTGCTTAGCT
This sequence comes from Methanomicrobiales archaeon, assembly GCA_025360805.1. Taxonomy (GTDB): domain Archaea; phylum Halobacteriota; class Methanomicrobia; order Methanomicrobiales; family Methanospirillaceae; genus Methanoregula. The sequence continues at coordinate 6,712 of JANYBK010000192.1, read as the reverse complement.
TTTCTTCCAGTTCTATGCGCCTTGAGATGTCACGCACAACGGTGATCAGACGCCATGGATTACCCCTGCGGTCCCGCATAAGCGACATGTGGGCTTCGAAGGGAAACACACTGCCATCGGCCCTTACCCCATGATAATCCCCCAATGCCACACCTGTATTTAAGATTGATACCAAAGCCTGCCGGACACGCTCCCTTTCTTCAGGCACAATAAATTCGATGATTTTTCTCCCCTGTGCTGCAGCCATGTCCGATAACCCAAACATGGCGACACTGGCCCGGGAGCTCATCAGGATGGTACCGTACAAGTCGATAATTGTGATATTATCCGGAGACGTGTTGATGATCGCCCGGTAATACTCCTCGCTCTCGTGGAGCGTTTTTTCTGCCTGTTTCTGCCCGGTGATATCGGTTGCAACAACGATCAAAACGTCATTTCCAAAATACGTTCCCTTGTAGAGCCGGACATCCTTTGGGAAGAGCTCCCCGTTTTTACGCCTGCCCCAGAACTCTAACTGTTGGGGTTCACCAGCAAATGCCTGCCGGATTTTTTCAGTCACGAACTCAAAATCATTGAGTCCCGGTGCTGACAGAAATTCAGGGGTTCTGCCAATGAACTCTTCACGGGTATAACCGTACATGGCACAAGCCCCATCATTCACTTCGACAAATCTTCCGTCGTGATCCTGGATATAGATAGCCTGCCGTATTGTGTTGAACAGACCGTGATAACTCGCTTCGCTCTGCAAAAGCGCTTCTTCCAGATCAGGTCCTTTCTCCGAAGAGAGTTTATTCAGGGTTTTTTTGGCAGATTTATCGTGGTTCATCGTTCACTTCTCCCTATTGACAAGCGGTGCAGACCGCGTACATGAGTTGGTCCATTTTTCGTATTGCGTCCTCCTCGATAAATAAGGAGGTGGGGATCTGCAGTGCCCGTCATCCTGTTCCTCCTGATGCAGGCTCTCGTTTTATCGTTATGGTGAATGCTGTTCCCTGATTCCTGTCAAGCACAATGGTTCCGTCAACCTGGTCGATAAGGCTGGTGACAAGGCGCATGCCCAGCGACGTGGTATTCTTCCAGTCAAAGTCAGACGGGATCCCAATGCCGTTATCCCGGATAACCAGCATGATACGATCATCTTCGTACCCGCCACTGATGCTGATCGCGCCTTCCCTGCCATTCGGGAATGCATGCTTTAAGGTATTCGAGATGAGCTCGTTCATGAGCAACCCGAGGGGAACGGCGGTATTGATGTCCACCATGATCTTATTCATGGTAAAATCCAGCCGCACTCTCCGCGTATCGGAACCGTAAAACGAGAAGAGCTGGGTTGCAAGGTAGCGGGTGTAATCCGCAAAGTCGATCCGGGAGAGGCTCTCGGAACGGTAGAGTTTTTCATGGACTAAAGACATTGCCCGTACACGGTTCTGCGTCTCTGACATGATCTGTTTAACCTCGGGATCATCGGTCTGGCGCATCTGGAGGTTGACAAGGCTGATGATGATCTGGAGATTATTTTTAACCCGGTGGTGGACTTCTCTGAGAAGGATGACTTTTTCATCGAGTGACTCCTGTATGGCTTTTTCGTCCTTCTTCTGGCGGGTGATGTCGTGGGCAGCAACGATGAACCGGTCAAATACTCCCTCTTTTCCTCGGATCCCCATAGCATGCACGGACAATGGCGTTATGTGGCCATCGGCCCTCCGGATCTCTACAAAATTCTCGAGCTTGCCTTCATGGAGAAGGTTTGAAAATTTATTGAAATGGGTGCCATCATCGACAAGATAGTTAAAATACGGTGAGCCAATCAGCTTCTCTTTTTGTATTCCGGTCAGCAATTCACCTGCAGCATTGATATCCAGAATTACACCCTTTGCATCAAGGATTACCATGAGGTCTGGGTTTGCATCAATAACCGAACGGGTGTAATCGAGTGCAGCCTGCACGTCTTTCTCGGCACGTATCCGCTGGGCAACTTCATCTTCCAGCGCCCGGGTCCGGTTCTGAACAATATTTTCTAGGTTCTGGTTCATCCGTGCCAGTTCTGCTTCGGTCTCCTTGATACGGGTGATATCCCGCATGGACTCAATAGCCCCGACAACATTTCCCTGCACATCCAACAGGGGGGATGCGACAAGGGAGAGGACCGTTTTGCGGCCGTTTGGTAATTCAATGTTATTCTGGCCGGTTACTGTCTGGCCATCCCACTGGATTGCAGTGTAATTCACCCGGGCATAGTCCTGATCCGGATGGAGGACAAGATCGATAAAAATCGGGCGACGTTTCCCGTACATCCACAGGCTGTACTCGTGATCTCCTTTGCCGATAATATCTTCAGCGGGAACCCCGCTGAGCTGTTCGAGTGCCCGGTTCCATGCCAGCACTTTGCCATCCTTGTCGATGACAAAGGTGGGATCGGGAAGAAAACTGATGATATCTGCGAAGAGCTGCCGCGACTCGCTGATCTGCTTTTCCATCCGTTTGCGTTCCGTGAGATCGATAAAACTTTCGATTAGGAACGACTGGCCGCCAATTGTTACCGGGTTGACTGATTTGAGGATCGGGATCTTTTCCCCGTTTGCCCGGATAAGCACCCTCTCTGAGTTATCAACAGAAAGGCCAAGATCGGTGACCGGGCATTTACCCTTCTCAGCAGGGCAGATGAACGTATGGCAGATTTTCCCGACGACCTCATCACGTGAAGCCCCTATCATAGATAAGGCTGCTGTGTTTGCATCAGAGATTGTATGGGTTATGGCATCGACCATGATAAGCCCGGTCTGCTGGTTGTGGAAGATGACCCGGAACTGCTCCTCCCGGTACCTGAGCGCTTCCTCTGCAGCTTTTCGTTCCGTGATGTCTTCGGATATGCCCAACAGGAATTTCGTAGTCCCATCGCCCCCCCCGGATGCAGACTTTCCGGGTATGAAGCAGCCGCAGGCCTTTTTTTGCCGTCATGATAGGTTCTTCTGGGATGTCCAGCATGCCGGTATCTCCATCAAGCACTTCCCGGTCCTTCTCCATGAACTGGGCCGCTTGTTCGGGGGGGAAAAGATCCAGGTTGTTCTTACCGATCAATGCCTGGCGGTCATAACCGAGAAGTTCCTCTCCCGCCCGATTAAATATGACAAAACGCAGATCTCTTGCCTCTTTGAGGAAGATCATGAGCGGGACATTTTCCACGACCGCATCGGTGAGGGTCTTTGATTCCATCAGCGCCGCTTCTGCTTTTTTACGTTCGGAGATATCATGGAAGTACCAGACCCGCCCAAAATACTGTTTATCTTCTCCGAGCATGGGGGCGGAATATCGTTCAAACACCGTCCCGTCTTTTAACAGGATCTCTTCCCGGCTCTTCTCCTGCGGGTGTTCATAGAGATCCTTAACCCGGGAAAGAAATTCCTGTGGATTTGAAAGCTTATCAAGAACAAATGACAGGGCTCGTTCATCCGAGCGGGAATCGATAACATCCTGCGGGATTCCCCATATCTCGGTAAACCTGCGATTGAACGAAAGAATTTTTCCGGATTTTTCAACGATTAAGATTCCATCAGGAGAGGTCTCCTGCTGGGTATTTAAGATAAGATTCGAGAGCCGGATTTCTTCTTCTGCTGCTTTGCGCTCCGTGATATCGGCAAATATGGTGGCAAATCTTCCGGCCCCTGGAGAATAGATCGAGATGGCAAAATGCTTCTTCATCGGTGCAAAATACACTTCTGACGTTTCCGGCTGGCCCGTGGATGCTACCCGAGCATAGATGTCAAGGAACGGGGGTGCATCTACACCATACGCCTCACGCCCTGTTTTTCCCATAACATCCTCCCGCTTCAGCCCGATGATACGCTCAAATGCCGGGTTCACATCAATGATACGGTAATCAACGGGGTTATCTGACCCGTCATACACCATTTCGTGAAGTGCGCTCCCTTCAGTCATCTGGGTGAAGAGAACCCGGTATTTTTCTTCGTTCTCCTGCATCACCACTTCTGCCGCTTTACGTTCCGTGATATCGGTGATCAGGTGCACCGCACCCGTGATTTTACCGTTTTTATCAATAATCGGATCCACTGCAGCTACAAACCACCGGTTATCGATATTCAGCTCAATGCTCTCGCGCTGACGGCTGAGCTGTGCCTTTACGTTCGGACACCCTTTTATGGGGTAGCCAGTACCATGCATTATTTCGAAGCAATACCTGCCATCGACTTCCTCTGCAGATTTTCCGGTGAACGTTTCTAAGGCCCGGTTATGCCGGACAATCCTTGACTTGTCATCGAGAAGATAGACTACATCGTTGATCGCATCGAACGTAGTCTGCCATTCCCGCCCGCTCCTCTGTATCGCCTCTTCCGCTTGCTTTCGTTCCGTGATATCAATGAGGAGGAGGAGTATTGCGGGATTGTTCCGGTACTGGATAGGTGTTGTTTTAACAATCACCAATCGACGGAGCCCGTCACGGGTGATCATTTCGATCTCATAGGGCGCTGCATCTCCTTCTTTCCGGCAGATGGCCATCTTGGCCTTTACCGTATCGTGGTACTCTTCTGCGATGTAGGTGAGTACATGCGTACCGACCAGTGTATCAGCATCATACCCCAGTGCCTTTGCCGATGACGGGTTCACGTAGAGAAGCTTCCCGTCCTGTCCGTATACCGCGATATAATCGGGCAGGTTCTCAACAAGCCCACGGTTGAATGACTCGCTCTCCTGCAGCGCCACTTCTGCCACTTTACGTTCCGAGATATCAAGGTAGGCACCGATTAAACCCCCAACAGAGCCGTCATTGTTAAAAAATGGGGCTTTGTAAAAGATGACATCGTGACGCGAGCCATCAGCGTACTGCACCTGTGTCTCGTAGCGCTGGGGGAGAGGATTTTTAAAAACCTGCCGGTCTGCTTCGGTATATCGATCTGCAAGGTCTTTTGGCGCGATATCATACGCTGTTTTTCCAATAAGCTGGTCCCGCTTGATGCCGATATACTCTTCAAACGGGGTGTTGCAGCCAAGGTAACTCCCGTCCACATTCTTGAAAAAGACCGGTATGGGGAGCGTGTCGATCATCGTGGCAAGGAAACGTGTGCTTTCCCCAGCACGGAACTCGGCTGATTTCTGTGCCGTAACATCGCGCCCGATCGCGATATAACTGGTGATGGTACCTTTAGTGTCCCGCTGTCCTCTTGTATTCCAGACAATGATCTTTTTTGTCCCGTCTGCGCAGCGGATCTCCGTCTCAAAGTTCTCAAGGAATGTGTCCCGCCTGATAATCCGCTGGATATCTCCCGTAACTTTTTTCCGGTATTCATTATCCGGGTAGAGCTGTTTCCATACCGTCCTTTTCCCCAGCACCCCGGTTTTTTTGTAGCCGCTTATGGCTTCTGCGGCATCATTCCAGACAAGGAGGGTTCCATCAGGTTCGAGCACTGATATCCAGACATTGGCATTTGTAATCACGCTCTCCTGGAACTGCTGCATCTTATTGAGGGTGTCCTGCCTCCATTTCTCCTCAGTGATGTCCTCGCCAAATCCGAGTATTCCCGATATAGCTCCGTCCTCATCCTTCAGTACGGTATTGTGCCAGCGGATGATCTTCTCAGCGCCTCCACAGGTCATTACAAGGTTCTCGATAATGCGGTTTTGTTCAACCTGTCCGGCCATCATCTGAGAAAATACCTGTTTCACGCGTTCCCGCTCTTTTTCCGGCAAAAACTGGTCAAACCAGGATTTTCCGACTGCATCATCCGGTTTGCATTCAAGGATTTCTCCGCCATGCCTGGAGAGGAAGGTTATCACCCCGTTCCGGTCAAGGGCAAGAACAATTGCAGGTGCGAGCGAGAGGTAACGATCTATAAGTTCAGCAGACTGCTGCATGGTGCTCTGGGCTTTGGCAAGGCAAACGGAAAGATATGAGATGACTGCGGCAATACCCACAAAGACTAAGAACCGGTAAAACGCCCCGAGAATGATCTCTGGCTGGCTATTATCGAAAATGATTACCAGGCCGAGATAGGCAAGAGAGAGGAGCGTGGCAAGACCTAATCCTTTCCAGCGGTAACGGTACGCAAGTAAGATGATAGGGAAATAATAGAGGTGCATGAAGATGGTAGTGATCCCATGAGTCAGGCACCAGACCGAAAAGAGGAGGACTGCAATGGAGAGTGCAAGGATAATTCCCCTCCACCAGATTTCTGACAGACTAAAAGGGGAGGGGGCAGCTGGACTCATTTCTCGCCCCTCGATTCCTTTTCATGCAGCACCATAGTAAACCGGGTCCCTTCACTGCGGTCAAGTTCCACAGTCCCGTCCATCTGGTCGACAAGAGTAATGACCAACCTGAGGCCCAGTGAGGGGGCATTTCTCCAGTCAAGATCCGCCGGGATCCCAATGCCAGTATCGTGGAACAGGACATTTAAGATATGGTCTTGCCTTTTTACACTGATGGAGACCTCTCCCGTTTTACCTTCAGGGAAAGCATATTTGAGCGAGTTTGAAATTAGTTCGTTGATGATTAAGCCAATAGGAATAGCTGCATCAATATCGACATCAATATCGCTTATCTCAAGCTTGAACTGGATCCCCCGGATCTTGGCATCGTAGAACTGGAAGAGGCCGGTGCCGAGGAACCGGATGTAGTCATGTAGACTGATGTGAGCGATGTCTTCTGACCGGTAAAGTTTTTCATGGACTAGCGCCATGGCCTTGACCCGGTTCTGGC
>JANYBK010000188.1 GCA_025360805.1 Methanomicrobiales archaeon | reverse complement strand
CACTCTTCTGGATCTTTGCCGAGCTGACAACGATCATCTCTGCGATGCTCATTGCCATTCTGGCAGCACGAGAGAACATCGATGCAGCGATCAAGTATATTTTTGTTGCTTCTGTTTCCATGCTGTTTGCCTTTGTCGGGTTCATCTTTCTCTTCCAGATATCACGGGTCAGTCTTGGTACAGGCACCCTGAACTGGACGGTACTCATGCAGCATGCCGCTGTTTTTCCCCCGGGCATGATGATCGCGTCCTTTGCGCTCGTCTTTATCGGGTTCGCTGCAAAGTCCGGTATCTTCCCGTTCCATACCTGGCTGCCGGAAGCCCATGCCAAAGCCCCGTCAGCAGTCAGTGCCATTCTTTCGGGAGTCCTGTTGAATGTGGGTATCTACGGGATCATAAGGGTATATGCGATTGTACACCAGACAACCGCCGTCGCAACCATCGCCCCGATGATTGCATTGTTTGGCATCCTCACGATCGGCATTGCTGCCCTCTCCATGCTTCCCCAGAAAAATTTAAAAAAACTGGTGGCATTTTCCAGTGTCGAGAATATGGGAATTATGCTTGTAGGTCTTGCCATCTCCACACCGGTTGCTTTATTCTGGGTGCTCTTCCATATCATGGCGCATTCCCTGACAAAGGCCTCATTGTTCTTCTCTGCAGGTATTTTGCACCGGCAGTACCGGAGCCTGTTCTCAAGCGATGCAGCAGATGAAATTAAGGATGTATTCCGGCTTCAGCCGCTGGCCGCGTGGGGAATTATTTTAGGCGGGCTTGCAATCATCGGGATGCCACCGTTTCCCATCTTCTTCTCCGAATTTTTTATTATGTTACAGCTGGGGACTGTCTCCTTATGGGTGGTTGCGATGATGCTCGTCCTGCTGTTCATTGCTGCCGGGGGACTCGGATACTTTGTGCTTACTTCATTTACCCAGGTATCCGAACCGGATACCCCATCAGATATTGAACCGTACCGGACACCTGCGAGCATGAAGATCCCCATCATCTTCCTGCTGGTAATACTCCTGGTTATCGGGATCTTTCTCCCGGCAAGTGGTATGGAGTTCCTCAACCAGATTGTAACGGAGCTGAAATTCTAAATGACTACTGATAAGGATATTGGGATCAGGGCGGCACAGGAATTTCTCGGTAGCGAGGTTCTGCGAAACCGGATCAGTGCCGGCTCCAATAATGAACATTATGTATTCATCGAAGAGTCGGAATTTGAATCAGCTATAGCTCATCTGGCTGCAAACAAGTTCGTTCTCATAAGCCTTTTCTGCTGCGAAGGCTTCACAGCAAATGCTGCGCAAACGCTCTTTTACGTTTTTGAACGGAGGACAAGCATCCTGGTGCTTGTCCGTGGGATCAACGGACATGCAACCTCAATAGCCGGCATCTATCCTTCCGCATCATGGTTTGAACGTGAATGCCGCGACGGGTTCGGTGTTGAGTTTGAGGGGGCTTTTGATACTCGGCGGCTCTTCCTGCACGAGACCTATCCAGAAGATTTTCATCCGCTCAAAAAAGCGTTTAAGAACGCAGCGATTACAACGAAGAAGTCCGTTGACCCTGCTGACGAATATCCGTTCCGGGAAGTGAAGGGGGAAGGGGTGTACCAGGTACCGGTTGGCCCGGTGCATGCAGGGATTATTGAGCCCGGTCATTTCCGGTTCAGTGTGATTGGAGAGACAATCTTCAATCTTGAGGTTCGGATGTTCTACAAGCACCGGGGCATTGAGAAGCTTGCAGAAGGCAAATCTCCGCTTGACTGCATCAGCATTGCCGAAGCGGTGAGTGGAGATGAATCGGTAGCAAATGCAACTGCGTTTTGCATGGCAGTTGAGCAGATCTCGCAGATCCAGATTCCAAAACGGGCATGGTACCTGCGGACGATCCTCCTTGAGCTGGAACGTATCTGCGCGCACCTTGGCGATCAGGCAGGAATGCTTGTTGATGTGGCGTTTCCTCTGGGTGCCAACCAGTTCTCGGTGCTGCGCGAGGAATGTTTCCGCGAGAATGATCGTTTGACCGGTTCAAGATTCCTTCGGGGGATGGTTGCCATTGGCGGTCTGAACCGGGATATTTCTAAAACACAACTTGATGTTCTTAATGCATTTGTTCAGCAGATGCGGAAACGGTACAAGATCGGCCTGAAAATTGTGCTCTCCACCGCATCGGTGATCGACCGTTTTGCCACCACCGGTGTTATCCGCCCGGCATTGCTGCGCCCGCTAAATATCACCGGGCCTGCTGCACGGGCATCGGGCGGGAAAGTGGATGTCCGGATAAACCACCCGTATGGGATCTATGAACAGTTCGCTCCAAAGCCGCAGCGGCTCAGGGATGGGGATGTGCTCTCACGGTTTACAATCAAGGCATCAGAGATCATGGACTCGTTCGATCTGCTCGAGCGGTTGATTAAAGCAATTCCGGAAGGAGATATCAATTCAGATGCCCCGATCCGCGATGGATACACGCTTGCAATGGTTGAATCTGCCCGTGGTCAGAACCTCTGCTGGGTCTGGATCAAGGATAGTGCAATTGAGCGGTACAAGGTCCGGACCGCTTCGTTTAGCAACTGGCTGGCGATCGAGCATGCAGTTCAGGGAAATATTGTTCCGGATTTTCCAGTGATTAACAAGAGCCTGAATCTCTCGTATGCGGGAACAGATTTGTGAGGTGATGAAAGAATGGTAAATGCATTAACCTGCCTGCTGAAAAAGAAAGTGACCGAAGAGTTGCCGGTCCGCTCTGAAGATGTAGAGGCACTCGGACGCGAGATCAAAACAACAATAGATGCAGCGTTTGGAAGGAGCCTTGCGATCCGCGAACTGGATACGGGCAGCGACAATGCCACAGAAATTGAGATCAACAATCTCAACAACCCGTTTTACGATGTGGAGCGGTTCGGCATCACATTTGTCGCATCACCCCGTCATGCAGATGTTCTGCTTGTGACCGGTGCAGTGACACATAATATGGCAATTGCCGCAAGGAAAACGTACGATGCTATGCCGTCTCCCAAGTTTGTTGTCGCAGTTGGCGATGATGCCTGTGATGGCGGGATCTTTTCTGGAACCTACGCAGTGCTCGGCGGAGCGGACAAGATCTTACCGGTTGATATGAAAATACCGGGTAACCCCCCAACGCCAATTCAGATTCTGTCTGGGCTGCTTGCATTGATGAAGAAGGCTCGGGCGGAATAAAGTTTGAAGAGCCTTCTTTTCTGCCCGATAATTACAGGGACAATATATACCCCTTGGGAATAACCGGGTACATGTATGAGACCGGTACGCAAATGGGGACCAGGACCCTATCCGGTTGCCGTCATTCACGGAGGGCCGGGAGCACCCGGTGAGATGGCGCAAGTGGCAAGGGAACTTTCCGTTGTAAAGAGTGTGCTTGAACCTTTTCAGACCGAGACATCCCTTGAAGGGCAGATCCAGGAGCTTCGGGCGGTCCTTTCAGAGCATGGCCAGTTACCAGTAACCCTCATTGGTTTTTCCTGGGGGGCATATCTCTCGTGGATGGTTGCTGCACGGTATCCCGCGCTTGTTAAGAAGTTGATCCTTGTCAGCAGCGCACCATTCGAAGAGCAATATGCATCTTCGATTACAAAAACCCGGCTTGACCGGCTCAAACTTAAAGAACGTACTGAGGCTCAGTCACTGATTTTACAGATTGATGATCCTCAAATTCTTACCAAGGATGCTCTTCTTGGAAGATTGGGGTGTCTCCTTGCACATGCGGATGCTTTCGATCCGATTACTCTGGAAAACGAGGCGTTCCACTGCCAGTATGCAATTTTCAAAAGTGTCTGGGACGAGGCAGTTGAACAGCGGCGAAATATGTCCCTTATCCGTATGTCGCATTCGATCAGATGCCCGGTTGTGGCGATTCACGGGGACTGTGATCCTCACCCGGCCGATGGAGTGAGTGTCCCGCTCACCCGGGAACTTTCTGACTTTAAGTTTATTCTTTTAAAGAAGTGTGGTCACCGGCCGTGGATTGAGCGCAATGCTTCTGAAGCATTTTTCGACATTCTTGTCAAAGAAATTTGAGGGGTTATAGCACCTCATTGGTCCCAGTCATACCCCTTCATAAAACCTTTTTGAACCATGCCAGTTCTGTTTCAACAAAATGAAAGTCGGCTTGTTAACTTTCATGCTAAACCACAGTATTTCGATAGCAACGAGTATACAATCAGATAAAAAAAGTGGAGCCATTTTCATATTTTAAAAATCCAAACCCTTACAACCTGAAAATGTCAAACTTAAACTAACGATCAGGATACATAACAGAGGTCGCAGAGATATATGGTGAAACTATCAACAAGGGGCTGGTTTGCACTAACAATCCTTTTTAGCCTGACAGTTATCATCATCATCTTTGCAACAACCTTCAACCAGGAAACGATTGGGTATATTCTCTCGTTTAATATCTTATTTCTGGGACTTGCCATACTATTCCGTCTCATTGCGCTGGGTCTTTGGGGTGTAAGAATTCAGCTGATGTCGGGCTCACTTGGCTACCTTGTAAAACTCCCTTACTGCGTAAACATGGTTCTTGCCGGTCTGCTTGCCGGCACCATCACTCCAGGGGGGTCTGGCGGAGAACCGGTCCGGGTGCATGAACTCTACCGGGCGGGGGTTAAAATCGGTGATGCCACTGCGGTGGTTATCATGGAGCGGGTACTTGACGGTATAATCTTAACCGTCATGGGGATTCTTCTCATGATCCTGATGACCCGGTATATCGAGACAATTTTTAACCCGGCTCTTCTCATCCTTGTGATCATCGCATGGATCTTCTTAATCAGTTTCCTCCTCATTCCGGTTTTTGCGATTAAGTATCCGGAACGGACAAAAATTCTCTTAATGAAATTTGTCAACTGGCTTGTACCAAGAATCGGCAGGTTCTCTGCCTCCCACCAGTCGATAGCACAGCGGGCAGATCATGAGATTGACAATTTATTTGAGAGTATGTCCCGGTTTACCGGAACAGCATGGAGAGGACTGTTCTTTGGTGGAATCGTAACGGCATTATTCTGGATCAGCGAGTTCCTCGTAGCATCAGTAATTATGATGGGTCTGGGTCTTTCACCTTATATTCTCGAATCCTTTTTCTTCCAGATCCTTATTGCAATTATTATGATGATCCCGCTCACTCCTGGTGCATCGGGTGTAACCGAACTTTCCACCTCATCGCTGTATGCGCTGATCATACCCTCGGGAATGATCGGAATATTTGTCATTCTCTGGCGTTTTGTGACATTTTACTTAAATATCATTCTCGGTGCAGTTGCCGGTCTTGCTATTTTTAAACGTGAACTCAAGTATCAGAAAAAAGAAGAAGATCTTGGGGAAACTGGATGAGGGGCAGGACCGCTCTGCCTGTTACTATCATTTATTTTTCGGCTGGTCGGTAGGATTTACCTTTCCATTCGAATTCGGGTTTTTGTATTCCTTCCTTGTATAGGTAAACTGTTTGGATATGCCACCAGAAAGGACAATCCAGTACCACTCAAAGATCGTTTGCCAGAATCCGTACTGGTCATATCTCCGGAAATCAAACCCGACTTTTAAGTTAGGATTAAAAATGATTTTTCCTTCTTTGCGCATCCGGGTTGCCACTTCCAGATCGTCTCCTGCATCCATCACCTTGTACATTCCGGCATGCTTCAGACACTTATACCGGAAAATAGTGTTACAGCCGAGTGTATAATAATAAAGGCGGGTTGCCGCCCCAAACCGCATCAGGATATCAAACAGCAGGACATAACGCTGGTTTTTTTTAGTATCTTCAATGGCAGTTACCGGGCCAAAGGCAAGGACCACCCTTGGATCTTTAAACGAGAAAAGAATCTGCTCAATCCAGTCTGGGGCCGCTATACTGTCGGCATCTGTGGTTGCAACGATATCATACTTTGCCCGGGCAAACCCGTCGTTTCGTGCTCCGGGGACGCGTTCAGATTTCTGAATAAAGACGAGATCAGCATACTCGGCTGCAATTTCCCGTGTCCGGTCTCTGGAGTTTCCGTCAACAACAATCAGCTCATAGGAATTGCGGGGAACCGTCTGGTTGGACAGTGCTGAAAGGCATCGTTGTATTGTGGCCTCTTCATTGTATGCCGGGATAATTACGGATATCATGATTTTGGTGTGGAATTCTTAAATTTAATCAGATATTTCTCTGTATTATAGGGTATGGAACTCAATATATTTAGCCAGTCTCAAATACTTGGTCGTGTCACAAGATCGGCTAAGATCCCACTGATAGCAAAGATACCTAAGCGTTCAATGATATCAATCTTATCGAAAACGGATTACCGCAAACCCAATAACGAAACCGGGTAAGTAGCCGCTGCGGGGGCGTCCCTTCGGGGGCGGCGGGAGCATCCTGAATATGGGTGAGTGACAAAGTTCCCACTACGCGTGTCATAACTTTCAATTATATGACAGATTTCAAAGACTTTCAATATCCATAGACAGCAGAACTGTCATTTTGGAAACATAATGGTGTCCCATCTTTTCATTACGAAATGCGTGGTACTGC
>JANYBK010000171.1 GCA_025360805.1 Methanomicrobiales archaeon | reverse complement strand
GGTCGAGTATGCCCCACAGGGATCATTTTTTTGCTATTTCTCACTGGAGGGAGGGGATTCTTATTTGATCTGCTCCTGGTGTGACAGGGAAAACGCCTTAAATTATCGATGATTTTATTGGGGGGTCAGGAATGTCAACTTCACAAAAGTAAGGATTTGGAATTTTAAAATCGTATTTTTTCGACCGATTGTACGATAGGACCCTAAATATTCAAACGCTAATCTGGTCTCATCTCAACAGGCTCTTGATAACTGCCATTATCAGACATAAAACTAACCGTAACTATCCCAGCAATACATGAGAGCATTATTCGACTAATATTCGTAAAATGTGGGCTATTTCGTTGGGATATTTCTATGAGAATAATCCGGCTTTCCGGTACATCGGCTGCACATCTGCCCCCTCAAGATTACCTCCCGCCCAGACGTATCGCTCGCGTATGGTCGGTGGCAACTCTTTTTCCTCGATTGGTATAAAACCCTGCTTTTTGTAAAAATCGATAAGGTGCCGGACCGCGTGCATATACAGGTCATCATTATGACATGCTTCCACCAATGCCCCAACTGCGAGTTGTGAATAACCTTTCAAGCGATCTTCTACCGGAGTGAAAATACCATCGACATCCATCCCATCCGGATGGCGCCGACAACGTGCGAGAGATACGATGCGCCCCTCTGAAAAAACAGCAAAAACCCTGTCTGTGGCGGGATCACCGGTTGTATCATGGTAATCTACCCAGCATTTATCCGCTGCAGGAAATTCGTCCCGCTTTAGTTCACGGACAATTATTTTCTTGACAGTACGATTAACGTCCCCTTGTTGCGTGTCTTTAGATATATTCACCCGGTTTTTCATTATTGGGGCGATTACGTCTTGTTCAATCATATTACCCGGTATCCTTCGGGGGGAATCATGATCTCAAACCGTGTTCCTTTAGTTGGGGTTCCCGTTTCTTTGATGGTCATATCACTGATTGCACAAATTTCATGGGCAAGAAATAACCCATGACCATAACGCTCTTCTCTCTGGGTGAACAGCGACTCTTTGATATTTTTATCAAAACCTGCACCATCAGTTTCTACAAGAATTGCACATCCGTTTTCCCGTATGTGGTACGTGACAACAACGGTAGTCACGTTATCCGTTTCTTTAATTGTTGTATCAAAAATATGGAAAAAAACTGCCGTCAGGTGGGGATCAGCAAATACTTCTAGCCTTTCAGTCCATGTTCTGAACGAGACTCCGCCAACATAAAGGCGCGCCGTAGCATCAAGCACTTCGTTTTGCACACAAATCCAAGCCGGGGGGGATGTGCCGATATCCTTGAATTCGCGGGATATATCGATCTGGCGCTGGATTCCCTGAGCTGAATCCTTAAGCGCTTCAATAAAGAACAGGACCTCAGGATTATCGAATTTCATCACACCGATTGAAAGGATTCCATAAAGTCCGGCTAATTTTCTTGAAATGTCGTGGCGAACAATTCCGGCAATTGTATTGAGCCGGCTACTGGTATTCTGGAGTGCCGATGCAGTCATGACCTGCTCGGTAATATCCCGGATAGATTCAATTGCACCGGAGATATTTCCGCTCTCATCTAAAAGGGCAGTTGCAGCAATCCTGAGATGTACACCTTTACCACCCTTGAAACGGGGTATAAAAATTTCTGATACCATAGTCTTTCCCTCCTTTTTCAGGAGGGGATACCCGGCTTCAGGTGCAGGATTTGGTGTAAGAATGATATCCAGGAGGGCTGGATGGTTTATACCATAGAATGCATGGGAATATGCAGAATGCCCCTGATTAAGGATCTCAGCTTTTTTCACTCCAGTCATCTCTTCAATTGCCTGGTTCCATGCGATCACTAATCCTTGTCGGTTCACAGCAAATGTCGGATAGGGTAAAAATTCAATGATCTCGTGAAGCTGCTGCTCAGACGCCCGAAGTTTTGCAGACAGAAATGATACGACTCCGCCGATTAGAATAAAAAAGGCCATACGGAAAAGGGTTGAGATGATGAGGAGGAGATCCAAGGGAATAATCAGTGCGATTAGTACCCCATAAATTACCGCAATAAATGTAGAAAAAAGAAGACCCCTGCGTGGGAACCAGTACCCGGCAAGAATGATGGGGATGTATATTACATGCGAGAGTAAAATCGTGATTCCTGAAAATATGCCAATGAAATTTATACCAAATGCTAAAACCGTCGCAACTGCAAGGGTAAGGGCACGCGTACGGGTGAATGGAGATGATAGATTGAACAATTGAATAGTATTCATACCCATAGGCACTTGTCTTTTCTGGATTTGCTCTGAACTGACAAAAAGATTGTCTTTAGCGGGATAAATAATTCCTGACCCCAAGACATATCCCACATTTCCTACGAATCGGGTGGTATTATGTCAAAGACGCTATTTTTTCTGGAAATCTTTGGCAGGCAACTAAATTTAGCCCGTGATATGAGAACATATATCCGGTCAGGCAATCAGATCTGCCCAGATTTGCGGATGGTTGTCTGAGGGCAGATAATTTCAAACCGTGCCCCTTTATGGAATTCTCCTGTTTCTTTTATCGTGATTCCGGTGATATTGAGTATTTCTCTGGAAAGGAAAAGACCAAGGCCTGAATTATTACCAAATCCATAGGAAAAGATCTTCTCTTTTTCATCGGGGGATATCCCATTACCGTCATCCTCGCAAATGATAGTGCAGGTATCGTTATTACATGCGTAGGTAAAACGGATTGTTGTCATTGATTTGCCCCCGTGCCGTACAGCATTATCGATAAGATTAGAAAAGACCTTCTCTATTAACGGATCAGCATACAGTTCGATATCTGCAGGAATTGAATTTTCCAGTTTCAACGTGCCAAGGGAAGTGTGTTTTAAAGAATTGTCTATCTGGGCGCGGACACTCTGCCAGACTGCTGACTTGATACCGAGTTTCTGGTAGTCTTCGGTAAACCGTACCGTGTTGACCGTCTGATTGACAATTCCCTCTGCAGTTAAAACATGATTCCACGCCTTCTCCGGATCAGCATTTTTTGTCATGAGTGCAAGTTCGATGAATTCGTGCAGGGCTGTAAGCTGGTTAAGAAGATCATGCCTCGTGATACTTGCCATTAGCAGGAGTTTTTTATTGGCTTTTTCCAGTGCATCTTCAACTTTTCGTCTCTCTGCATTCTCAGAAATAAGATCCTCATTTGCCAGCTTAAGTTTTTCAACAGTCACCTGCAGTTGTTCATTCACCGCATTGAGGCGCTCGTGGGTTTCTGACAGTTCTGTATTCTTTTTTACTGCCAGCTCATATGTAGAGAGCAGTATTGTGAGGATTTGCAGCTTGCTTGCTGTGATCGTATGGTTACTGTTTGCAAACGATACCGCAATGCCGGTTTCGGATCGATCATGAGGATCAGACCGCTCGAGCATCTGGAGGACACTCTGAATCCTGGAATAGACGTGCTGGGGCTCAAAGGGTTTGATGATGAAGTTATCAGCACCGGCTTCAAGACCTTTGATCACATCAACCGGATCGAAGAGTTGGGTGACAAGAATTACCGGAATTGTTGCTATTGAAGTATCGGAACGTATCCTTTTGCATAGTTCATACCCGTCCATCTCGGGCATAAGGATATCTGATAATACCATCGCAGGACGGTCGATTTTGATCTGTTCCAATGCTTCAAGGCCATTTACTGCAAGGACTATCCGGTAACCTTCATTTTCGAGAATATGGCGCAGGTATTCTGCCTGGGTCCTGCTGTCTTCGACTACAAGAAGTTTCATCGGACTTTTAGGAATAGTACCGTTCATAGAAGGAGTGTCTCCATCATTTTGTTATTTTCTTTATTCATGTTGGTAATCCCGAAGGAGCAGTTCATGAATAACCGATAAAAACTGCTCCTTTTCAAATCCACTTTTCTCCATATAAACATCAGCCCCGACTGCAATACCATGTTCACGGTCCTCTCTGGTGTCAAGTGCAGTGACCAGCACTACCGGCATGAGTGCAAGCCGGGTATCGGCACGGATCTTTTCTGTCAGGGTAAAGCCATTCATCCTCGGCATATCGACATCTGACACGACCATATCAAATTTATCATTCTTAAGCATTGCCAATGCTTCCATTCCGTCGCGTGCGGTCATCACTACGTGACCTCCCATTTCAAGGATGTTTGATAGGAACATCCGTGAAGTAACTGAATCCTCTACTACGAGAATATGTCCTCTAATCAAATTGTGATGTATAGGATACGATAAGGTATGGTCGGTTTTGATAGCTTCTTGGATCAATTCAATTGGATCTAGTACAATCGCCACAGTGCCGTCGCCAAGAATTGCAGCCCCGGTGATACGTTTTACCCTTCGCAGCTGGTTGCCAAGTGGTCGCACAACAATCTCCTGTACCTGTAATACTTCATCAACCATGCAGGCAATCTGTCCTGCACCATAGGCAATGATAATAATCGGTACCTGTGATGGTATTTCTGAAGTGCTGTGATATTTCCCAATCCCGAGGGCATCCGTAAGCCGGATTAATCTGATCAACTCTCCGTTGATATTTATTGTAGGCCGATTGTCATTGAAGACAACTGAACCAGGTTTTGCCCTGAATACCTGGCGTACCTGCTTCATGGGAAGGACATACATGTGGCTCCCGGATCGAACAACAACTCCACGGAATGTGGCAAGTCTTACCGGAACTATCAGTGTGATACTTGTCCCTTTTCCTGATTGCGATGCGAGAATCACATTCCCGCCAAGACGCGTTACCGTATCTTCAACAATTGCAAGACCCAGACCGCGTCCGGATATATCCGTGGCATCCGGTGTTAAGGAAAGTCCGGAGCGGAAGATAAGCCATATTGTCTCTTCATCAGTCAGTTTTCCGGCCTCTCGGGCTGTGATGAACCCGTTTTTTAAAGCTGCCTTCCTGACCTTATTACAGTCAATGCCAGCACCATCATCTGATACCTCAATGCCGACTTTGCTGCCGGACTGTGTGACAATCCGGATCCTTACGATACCTCGTGTGGGTTTGTGTTGTTCATCCCTGATATCGGGATACTCAATTCCGTGATCGATACTGTTATTGATTAAGTGCGTTAAGGGATCTTTTAGTGATTCAAGGATACGACGATCCATCTCAATCTCTTCACCTTCGATGATGAGATCTACTTTTTTTCCAGTGCTGCGTGAATATTCCCGCACAAATCCTGAGAATGGTAGCAGGATTTCGGCAATCGGTACAAGTACCGCATCGTGAATAAGATCAGATATCTCAGATGTGCTTGTTTCGAGTGCAGAGCGGTCCAGTTCTGTTGCACTGGAAAAAAAGTAGATCTCATCATCGAAGGTGAAGAGATTGAGATGGATCGTCGT
>JANYBK010000085.1 GCA_025360805.1 Methanomicrobiales archaeon | reverse complement strand
GCCAGACCCAGAGCAGTGCTCATTCCTTATAGGTTGGTCTAAAGCATCCGGGCAAAAGGACAAAAAGTACCTGATTTCCGGTAAAGTCTTACGAGAAAATGGTACATAAAAAAGATCCCCGAAATCGTGAACATTTTGTCCTTTTGCCCGGATTTCAAGATTGCGCCAAAGTCCATTCCGGTACCACCCCTTCTTGCCAAAATGTCTGGAAACCGCAAGTCCCATTGCCCTTTCATGTTACGGGCAATTGTCAAACGGCATGTGATAACCGGCTCCCGGTTAGATCGTTACGCAAGACCGTCCAGCCCCCGGGTTTCAGTGAGTACGTGTGGGGCATTACTTCCGGTTCCGGAGGAACTGATCCCGTTATGGTATCGCTCACTTTTTCAAAAGGTCCAGTAAGTGAATTTCTCCGAGCCCCAAAAACACCGACAGCGCCAAGACCCGATACCGTATGGGCAACATGCAAAGTTCTCCATGTTTTCGCTCAGGGCACTTAGGGCACATGTACCCATTTTTTGGAAAAGTCTTACGAGAAAATTGTACAAAAAAAAGATTACCAAAAACGCTCTCAATGTGCCCTAAGTGCCTTGAGGTTCCGGGCCGCAGGTCTCCCTTTGCCCCTTTTCGTTCCCTCTCCCTCTCTCAAAATGTCCGGTAAGTGCACGTGTGGAGCTCGTCCTCCGGACACATGGCCAAACGGCATGCGATCACCAGTTCAAGGCTGGACCGTTACAAAAAAAACGAAAATATCTTTTGTCATCCCGCATGGTAACAGGACGACTTGAGCACTTCAACTTCCGTTGGCAGCATCAGCCCTTCGTGGAAAACTTCTTTGATCACTGACGAAGCACAGAACTTGACCTGCACACGGGCAGACATCCGCTCCCGCTCTTCAAAATATGAGCCGTGGTTGAACTCCACGATCCGCTTCATCGAGATCGCAGTCGAAAGTACATAGACACAGATCCCTGCATCTCCCGGTCCCAAATCTGCGAGATCGATAGATGTCATGAACATATGGGTTTCCGGCCCCGGCTCAATGGCGGCTATGGTCACGATATTATGGGCGCTCTGCAGCTCGATTGTGCGGGGTCTTCCGCTTTTGAGATCCTTGATAATTTCAGGAGAAATTCCGGTTAAAGCAGCGCATCTCATCGGGGTCACCCGTACATGATAAGATCTTTTTTCGGAGATTGTTCGGCAGTTTGCTGCACTTCATCGGAGATCTTCTGCATGCTCTGCTCGATCTCTACTGCCTGATCGATAAGCGGTTGCATATCAAGGCCGAGATTGTACATCTTGTTGAGCACTTCAATGGTGGCAGCAGAAGAGCGCGGGTCGGGAGCATTTACAGTCTCTCCCAAAAGACCATACGCGGTAATTCCCCGGGCTTTACATTCCGTCAGGAGACTGGATGCAATTCCCGATATGCTCCCAATCGGCAGCAGCAGGGTGTGCTCCTCAATACGCTTGAGTGCGTCTTCTGTTGTGGCAACTCCAAATACCCGTTTCTCCGGTTCGTTGGTGATGATGCCTGCGATCGTGAGCACCTCTTTTGGCTTGAACGGCTCTAACCAATCGATAATGTCGCGTGATGTCTCGTAGCAGATCATGGGATGGATTGGAATATCTGCAACAATGGCTGCGATATTGTTTTTCATATAGATCCTGACCGGGTCATTGATGACACCCTTGTTCATCATAGCTAACGGTGGAAAAAACTTTGAAGTCATGGTGCCGATCTGCTCAAACTCCAGCTGATCGACCATATATTGCAGCGCGATTGTACCGACAAGCCCGCTCCCCGGAAAGCCAATCAGCATCGAAGTACCCTCAATGGGAAGCGGTTTTGAGATGACATTGATATCTTTCTTCGGCTTTATCTCGACAAGGTCATTATGGATTGTATCGAGACGTGAAAGGATATCCATAGCAGAATCGGGAGCATCTTTCGTCATTAGATTAACATATACGCACTACCTAAAAAATAGTATGCAGGAGTACCTAATCAAACGCGGGATGACAAAAGATCTCGAAATTCGGATCATCGCTGAACTCAAAGTCTGTTTCGGTGCAGAACCGGAAAAGACAGCCAAAGGATACAGGATAAAATTCGGTGCGCTCAAACGACTCGATGTAAACCCTGGCGCTGATGGAAAGTCAGTCATCATCGATACCGAATCGGACATGAATGTGAGCGATGAAGTGATCATTGACACTAACAAGCGCTTTAGGAAATATCTTGATGTTATCACAGGATTCTCCGCCAAGGAACGGGTGAAACGGGCAAAGAGTCCGGCTGAGGAAAATTAATTTTATGGTTAGATGTGAAGCGTGCGGAAAAGATGTACCAGAAGGTAACCGATTCTGTATTTTCTGCGGGGCCTCCCTCACCTCACCCACTTTTTATTCTGAAATCCGCGCTCCGGAAAAGTTCGATAAGAAACCTGCGGGAATTGTAACCTGGAGCAGGAAGATACCGCTGATCACAAACCCGTATCTCGTAATTCAGTGTATCTTCATCCCGTTCGGTATTGCGATTGTGATGGGAAGTTTCCTCTCCATCATCACGGGCGGAGAATGGGATCTGCTCACCCTGATGCTCATCCTGGGTGCCGGGCTTTCCGTTCTGATGCTGATCATCATGCTCGTGCTCCAGATTGTCACACGTGGCGGTCTTGAGACAGAATTTTTCATCAGTAATGAAGGTGTTGCGCACAAAGCAGGGAGCACAACACAAACCCTCGACCGGATTTCTACTGGGGGTTCAGTATTGTCAGGCTCCATGTCAGGAACCGGTGCAGGGCTACTTGCGATCTCGCAGGAGAATAATATACTCGGGTGGGAGGAGGTACGGTATGTATCCGTATACCCCAGAGTGCGGAGTATTGTTTTTCGCTCTAAATACCTGATAAGTCCCGTAGTTCTCTACTGTACAGACCAGAACTTTTCAGAAATTCTTGCTATGGTGAAAAAATATGCGCCAGCCATAGCAACTGCCCGGCTTTGATTTTTTTTATTGCGTGTTTTTTCCGGTTGTTGTCTGGTCTGAATGGAATGCTCTTTAGGTATAACGTTCAACCACTCTGTAGTGATAAATATGCCATTCTGTCCTGAATGTGGAAAACCAGTAGCCGCGAACGCAAAATTCTGCAGGTCCTGTGGTGCATCCCAGCTGGATGATGTTGTGCCCACAACAGTGCCCGCACCGGCAGCCGCTCCCGTACCGGTTCCTGCACCTGCAATCCCTGCTCAGCCGATCAAAGCCCCACCAGCCCCGCCACAGACTGTTGTTCAGCCAATTTCGCAATCCGTCTGTAGTTCGTGTGGTAGTTCCCTCTTTCCGTCAGAGAAATTCTGTGGGATATGTGGGACTCGCGCAGGGCAAATTGCCATAGTTCCCACCGAACCTGCCCCTGCCCCGGTATATGCACCAGTACCTCCCGCCTCGCAATTACAAACCCCTTCGTCGGTTATCGGCGAACCCACAGGTATCCGGACTTGTAGAGCCTGTGGGAACATAATCAAAACTGGAGATAAATACTGTAGTAAATGTCTTGTTATGGTGCGGGATAACTCCCCTCAGGCAGCACCACAGGCAGCAGTACCCGCTCCAAATAAGGAGCAACCCTCTCTCACAGCTGCTCCCGGTTCATATGTCTGTGCATCGTGTGGCAGCCCCATCAACGGCACGGAAAAATTCTGCGGTATCTGCGGTGCAATTGTAGCTGCCCGTGTTCCAGCCCCAGAAGATTTACAACCTGTTCAGAAAACCTGTAGTGTGTGCGGAGCACCGGTCAATGACACGACAAAATTCTGCGGGGGGTGTGGAGCGCCTGTTGGTGCATCCTTTCGCTCCGCAGTGGTAGCAACACCCGACCAGTATTCCGGTGTTGCACCAGCAGTGCCGCAGGGCGGAGAGCAGATTATTGGTGTGATCGGCAATGCCCGGAAGATGAAGCTGCTGGGTGCTGCATGGGATACCTACGCGCTGGCAGTCACAGATCGTCGCATGATCCTCGCCCAGCTAACCGCAGACAAACTCAATGCCGCTTACAAGGAAGCAGCCGAAAAGGCAAAGGTGGAAGGCAAGGGATTTTTAGAACAGTGGGCACACCAGATGTCCGTTGCTTTCCATTATTGCCAGAAGTATGAGACAATGCCGCCCGAGTTTGCACTTGCAGAGACAAAAGGAAACCGTGCGATAGAGAATCTGCGGATCACTGCTGTCAATATGAAAGAGAAACCGACCCATAAAGGATCAATGGAATATCAGGAATTCATCATGACCGTCCAGTCCGCTGACAGGAAATTTGAGTTTTATATCGGGGAGGATGATCGTTTCATCAATTTTCTCAAAGCGGCTTATGGCGACAAGGTTCACATGCCGTTTGGGTACTTTAGGGCCGGCGGGGCTCGGATCGAACTGTTCTGACATTTATCCATTATTTTTTATAAAATTTATGGAGCCCCGCACAAGATTCCATTTAAAAAAAACCAAATGTATACGCAGTGAGCAAGGTGGGAGCAAAAGGATTAGGTCGTGCAGATCACGGCGGGTTCTACCTCTTTTTTTCCATGTGTTTTGATCTCTTTAAAAAAATGTGATACCGGAAGTTTTTCTTTCATTTGGGAGATGTCCTGACCAGATTCACCCGCTCAAGCGCAAGTGCCATCTGGTTGGCAAAAGCCGTGAGGATACGCTCCTGTTCATGAGTGATGATGCCATCAGGCTCAGCGGGTTTCACCCCAAGTATCCCAAGGACACCTGCCGAACTACGGAGAGGAATGTACCTGAGCCGGGACCCATGGAGTGTGTCGGTATCATAACCGGCAACAGCACCATGCTGGAACGCCCAGGTTGCAACAGCGATGTCATCTGCGTTCAGGACAAGTCCTGTGCCTGTAGAGTGAACCACGAGATGGTCCTCATCAGGAAGAAGGATTACGCTTTCCCACTGGAAGATTTCCCGGATATGCCGGGTAACTGCAACAATGATAGAATCCGCATTCGCCGCAACAGTGAGGTCCTGTGAAAGCGCGTACAGTGTACCAGTCTCTGTCTCCCGCGCCTGTGCGGCAAACGCATGCTCGCGTGCCCGGGTTACGAGCAGGCTGATCAAGGCACCGACAATAATCATACCCGCAAACGTGATGAGGTATTCGGAATCGGTCACCCTGAATGTCAGATAAGGAGGAATAAAGAAGAAATCAAAGGCAAGAACCCCGATAATAGCAGTAAATATTGCCGGACGGAGTCCTCTCCTGAATGCGATGACGACAACCGCGAGCAGGAAGAGCATCGCGAGATTTGTCGGGGATATAAATGACTTAATAAGCCAACCGATGACAGTGATGGCAGCAATAAGTACAATACACGCAACGTAATCCCTTGGGAGGGTTACCGGGAGCAGAAGATCCAGGTCACCGATTTTTTGTGGATTATGCTCATTGCTGCTAATAACGTAGACATCGATGTTGCCACTGTCGTGGATCAGTTGATCGACCACAGATCCAAAGACATACTCCTGCCATCGTGGGCGGAGTGTTTTTCCAATAACGATGCGGGTAATATTGTGCCGTCGTGCATAATCGATTACTGTTGATGCAATGTTAAGCCCGAACTGGGTGATGGTGGTGGCTCCCAGTTTCTCTGCAAGCTGGAGGGTCCGCGTCAGTTGTTCCCTCGCTTCATTTGAAAGACGGTGGTGAGCCGGGGTTTCAACGTAGATCGCAGTCCATTGGGCACCCATACGATCGGCCTGCCTGCGGGCAGTCCTTATCAGTCGCTCGGATAACGGACTCGGGCCAACAGAAACCAGGATATGTTCTCCTGCAGCCCACGGGCCCGGAATAGCCCGGGTCTGCATATAGGCGAGCATCTGTTCATCGACCCGCTCTGCAGCACGGCGGAGTATAAGTTCACGCAGTGCGTAAAGATTTCCTTCGTTGAAGAACTGTTCGATAGCCCGGGCCGCCATATCGGGGACGTAGACTTTCCCGTCCCGCAACCTCTGGAGAAGTTCCGGGGGTGCAAGATCGACTACCTCGATCTCTGCTGCTTCATCAATTACCCGGTCGGGAACCGTTTCGCGCACGAGTACACCGGTAATCTGGGCAACCACATCATTGAGACTCTCGATGTGCTGGACATTCAACGTGGTGTAAACATCGATTCCCGCATCGAGTAGTTCCTCGACATCCTGGTAGCGTTTGGGGTGACGGGAACCAGAAACATTGGTATGAGCGAGTTCATCGACAAGAACGAGTGAGGGTCGGCGACTTATGGTTGCATCGAGGTCAAACTCTGGAAGTATTACCCCACGGTACTCCATCATCTTCCGGGGAATGATAGTAAGCCCTTCAAGCAGTGCTTCGGTCTCCGGTCTGCCATGGGTTTCAACATACCCGGCTAGTACGTCAATCCCTTCAGAACGCCTAAGGTGTGCTGCCTTGAGCATCTCGTAGGTCTTTCCGACACCGGCAATATATCCGAGGAATATTTTCAGTTTGCCGCGGTGCTTCTGCCGCTCCTCGCCTTGCACGCGGGCAAGGAGGAGATCGGGATCAGGACGACAATCAGGAGCGACGGCCATAGGACCTCATCACATCACACCCATCAGTACGAGCACTATATCGATAATCTTTATTCCAATAAATGGCGCGATAAGCCCGCCAACACCATAGATGGCGATGTTATTCCGAAGGGCGACTTCAGCAGTCATCGGACGATAGGTCACGCCCCGGAGCGCAAGCGGGATGAGGGCAACGATGATCAGTGCATTGAAGATCACGGCAGACAGGATCGCGTTGTGGAGGCCCAGAATATTCAGGGTTGAAAGTGCTGGATACGTGGTGATGAATGCAGCGGGGATGATCACGAAATATTTTGCAAGGTCGTTTGCGATTGAGAACGTAGTGAGTGCCCCCCGTGTCATGAGGAGTTGTTTTCCTATCTCAACAATCTCGATAAGTTTTGTCGGGTTGCTGTCGAGATCGATCATGTTTGCCGCTTCACGTGCAGGCTGCGTCCCGGTATTCATGGCAACAGCGACGTCGGCCTGGGCAAGGGCCGGAGCATCGTTGGTCCCGTCTCCTGTCATGGCCACCATGCGCCCTCCGGTCTGGTACTCGCGGATGAGATTTAACTTACTCTCTGGCGTCGCTTCTGCAAGGAAATCGTCAACACCGGCCTCTGCGGCAATGGTTGCTGCAGTCAGGCGGTTGTCTCCAGTGATCATAACCGTTTTGATACCCATTTTCCGGAGCTGGGCGAACCGATCCTTAATCCCGCCTTTCACGATGTCTTTTAAATGAACGACCCCTAACGCCTTGCCGTTCTTCGTGACGACAAGTGGTGTTCCTCCGGCAAGGGAGATTGTTTCGACCTCTTTTCTGAGTGCTTCTGACACGGGATTGCCGTTTTCCCTTATATATTTAAACATCACATCTGCGGCACCCTTGCGGATATTAACATCGCCACAGTCAACACCGCTCATCCGAGTCTGGCTCGAAAACGGTATGAATTGCATGCCGGTACCGGACTCTGTTGCTCCCACGCTCCTGCCGCGAAGCCCGTATTTCTCTTTTGCAAGGACAACGATGCTGCGGCCTTCGGGAGTCTCATCGGCGAGCGATGCGAGCTGTGCGGTCTCCACCAGCAACATAATATCTGTTCCGTCAACCGGGATCAAGTCGACAGCCTGCCGGTTGCCAAGCGTGATCGTGCCGGTCTTGTCGAGCAGGAGGACATCCACATCGCCTGCGGCCTCAATTGCCCTGCCCGAGGTCGTGATCACATTGCGGCGGATAAGCCGATCCATCCCGGCAATACCAATAGCGCTGAGCAGGCCGCCAATTGTGGTTGGTGCAAGACAGACAAGCAGGGCGACAAGGACCGTGATCGTGACCGGGATGCCGGAACCTGCGGCTTGTACGCTGTAGACCGAGAATGCCCAGAGCGTTGCACAGACGACAAGAAATACTGCAGTCAGCCCGATGAGCAGGATGTTCAGTGCAATCTCGTTCGGTGTCTTCTGCCGCTTTGCTCCTTCCACGAGACTGATCATGTGGTCAAGGAACCCCTCACCGGCATTGGCGCTTACCTGTATGATGAGCCAGTCCGAGATGATAGCCGTGCCCCCGGTCACAGCGCTTCGGTCTCCTCCTGATTCCCGGATGACCGGTGCACTTTCTCCCGTGATCGCGCTCTCGTTTACCGATGCAATACCTTCGACCACTTCCCCGTCGACCGGGATCGTATCTCCGGCTTTTACATAGAAAAGATCGGTCTTGTGCAGTGTTGCGGAGGAAGCTTCGAGGTAATCGGATGGCTCTGGTTCCCTGCCTTTAACAATTTCATAGCCGAGATACAGCTTCTTTGCCATTGTATCCTGCCGCATCTTCCGCAGCGACTCTGCCTGCGCCTTGCCCCGTCCTTCTGCGAGTGCCTCGGCAAAGTTCGCAAAGAGGACAGTGAACCAGAGCCATGCGGAGATCGCACCGATGAAACCAGCGGGGGCTTCACCGTTCCCGGTGAGCGCCTGGAACCAGAGCAGAGTGGTAAGGGCGCTGCCGGCTTCGACCACGAACATGACCGGGTTCCGGATCATAAAGCGCGGATCAAGTTTCATGATGGCATCGATGACTGCCCGCTGGTAGATGGCCGGCAGAAGCGTATTAGTGTTCCGGATTCCGGAGGTTTCAGGCATAAATTACGGACCTCCGCCAAGCATAAGCTGTTCGACCAGAGGACCCAGTGCAAGCGCCGGCAGGAAACTGAGAACCCCGATGATGACGACGACAAAGACCAGCCAGATGATGAAGAGCGGGCGGTGGTCTGACAGCGTTCCTTCGCCAGCAGGAACGATCTTTTTTACTACCAGTGAACCGGCAAGAGCAAGTGTGAGAATTGCAATGCCGAAACGGCCGACGAACATGCAGACAGCGGTCGTGAGGTTGTAGAACATACTGTTGGCAGACAACCCTGCAAAGGCGCTGCCGTTGTTCTGCGATGCTGAGGTGAAGGCATACAGGATCTCAGAGAAACCATGGGGACCCGGGTTGAGGATTGCCGTTTTTCCTGGATCCACAAGTACTGCGACCGCAGTACTGATGAGGATTAAGAAGATGGGAATTAGGATGATGATGGTGGCAATGGCCATTTCCTGTGGCTCGATCTTCTTGCCGAGATATTCAGGTGTCCGGCCAACCATCAGCCCGGCAATGAACATCGCAATTATCAAAAAGACGATCATGCCGTAAAGGCCGGATCCGATACCTCCGTAGATTACTTCCCCGAACTGCATCATGAGCAGCTGGACAAAGCCCCCGAGAGGGGTGAACGAATCGTGCATAGAATTGACCGCTCCGCAGGATGCAGCAGTGGTAACCACAGAGAAGAGCGCAGAGGGCATGATGCCGAACCGCACTTCCTTTCCTTCCATGTTGCCGCCCGGTTGGAGAACGGTCGTGGTCTGGTCGATTCCCATGCCGGCAAATGAGGGATTGCTCCCCAGTTCCGCCCAGATTGCAATGCCAAGGAGCGGCAGGAAGATAATAGTCATTGCAATCAGGATACTGACTCCTTTCCTCCCGGCCCCGACCAACCGGCCAAAGGAATAGCAGAGTGCTGCCGGGATCAGGAGGATTGCAATGATCTCGATGAAGTTCGCAAACGGCGTGGGATTTTCAAACGGGTGCGCAGAGTTCGTGTTGAAGAACCCGCCCCCGTTTACCCCGAGCTGTTTGATCGCGATCTGCGATGCAGCGGGCCCGAGCGGGATGGTCTGGGTGGTGACCAGGGTACCGCTCGCATCTTTCACGGGATCGAGAAGTGAAACGGTGACCGGCCCGCCAAGCGTCTGGACGGTGCCCTGCGATACGAGGATAAGTGCGATGATGATGCTGAGCGGCAGGAGGATCATCACGCTCCTTATGAGCAGTACCCAGAAGTTTCCGATCGTGGATGCAGACCTCCGGGAGAGGCCGTACGCGAGCCCGACAAGGACCGCGAGGCCCGTAGCCGCTGACGTGAAGTTCTGGACGCACAGGCCAACCATCTGGGTGAGATAGCTGACACCGGTTTCCCCGGCATAGGCCTGCCAGTTTGTGTTGGAAACGAAACTGACCGCAGTATTAAGCGCGAGATCCCATGAGGGTGAACCCGCACCCGCGGGATTGAGCGGGAGGACCGGCTGTGCCATCTGGAGCACGAAGAGGAAGACGATCCCGACTAGTGAGAAGACCATCATCGCGATGGCAAAGGTCTTCCAGTCCATCTCGTCATCAGCCTTCACCTGTGACCATGTGTGGAGCTGGTGTTCGAGAGGTCCGGTTACCTGCGAGAAGAGATGAGGTTCCCCTTTAAGTACCTTCACCATGAATCTTCCCAGAGGGACGACTGTCACAATAAAGACACCAATGAAGAGGATCAGTACAATCCAGTCCGGGATCCGCAATCCCGATCCATCCGAGGGAACAGGATCTGCCTTTACCATCGATGATGGGACGATATGGGTAGTGCTCATGTCATCAAGCGCGAGGTTGAGCTTAAGGACATTGACCCTAGGTTCGCCAAAGATCCCGAACTGCCGGGGTTCGATATGGCTGGTGACGAGAGCTTTTACATCTTCCCCGTTCAGGTTCCGCTCACGGGTGATCCGGTGGACCTGGTAGTATGCAGCAGCAACACTGATGTCCGGGTCAAGCCCGCTTCCCGAAGTAGTGACGAGATCGACCGGGATCGGAAACGTGTTGGCCGGGTCCGCTGCATGGAGTGCTTCGACCCTTGCCTTCACCGCACTCGCGAGTGCCGGATTTGAGGGGCCGAGATTCGAACCTGATGAGAGCCCGGCGTTATAGGGCACCGGGGATGTTGCGGAAGGACGGCCCCAGAAATATCCCGGCGATGTGAACGGCTGCCCGATGAGCGCTGAACCGACTACGTTCCCGTTATGGACGATGAGGTTGCCGTTTGCCTGCACAGGAAAGACAACCTGTGCGATCCCGGTGATAAAAAGAGGATAGAAAATCCCGGTGATAAGCGTGAGCAGGAAAAAAATAACAACTGCTGGTTTTAGCTGGTTCCGGATTATGGATAGGACAGATCCTGTTTTCATAGAAGTACCGCCACTGATCGCGAGGATTCCGAACTATACGGGTAGGGTATGTTACTATTCTTTGTGTTCATGTTTGCGGTATTTAAGTTCATTGACATTTTTTGAGAGTTACAACTCAGGAAATTGTGGATTACTTTTCAGGTTTACGTCTGAAAAGTTCGCACTGGTGGAAGAATCATTCCGGGCATCACCTAATAAAAATATGGCATCGCGCGAGCATCCATAGCTTGGTTGTTCGAACTCAAAGATCGGAAAATCCACTCACGAGAAACTCGGCCAGATGCAGATGTGCTTCAATTATTACAACCGCAAGGTGAATCTAAAAGACGAGAACCTGACTAATGGAGATGTCCTCTGCAAAATAAAGAACAATGTCCTCGTCAAACTCACCCCGCTTAAGGATGTGAACATCAATGCTTCACAGATTCAGCTCTACCTGCACTCAAAAGAGGAGCTGAAGAGGAAACTGATCGAATGGTCCGAAATTGCGCCCGGCTTCACCTAAGCCACATAATTCATGATGACTAGTTCAGTTTCGATATGAACCAAGGGTAACTGATGCGTTCGATGCAGTAGCCAGACTCTTTTTTTAGAGCCAGACTATTGAGCGCCATATGATTATATGCTGCAGGAAAATCAATTGCCGGCATATGCCACATTTTTTTGACAACTGCTGATGAGCTGGCGACTGTTCAAAAATAGTTAAATGAAACTCTTCTTCGTCGATTCTCATAGAAATTCAGCGTTTTCTTAATCCCTGCACTATTGACAATCCGGCACCGATAGCAACGATCGCAGTAAACGGGTCGATGGGTGATTTGGGAGTCGAGGCTACCGGCACTGGGGTGACCTGTGTGACCGATGTGACCGGTGATGCAACAACAGTTGTTTCGGTTGTGGGAACTATTGTCGGGGTGTCAATGTATCGTGTTGAAGTTGGAATCACAGTTATCCGTTCAATAAAATCCGGTTCTGTTGAGAGTATTAACCCGTAGAGTGCATACTCATCGGCAACCACAATGCGTCTTCCATCAGCGCTTACAGCGAGTGAGCGGGGATGGATGATGGTATTCATCATCTTTTTTGATAACAGTTTTCCGCTATGGTCCAGCACATACAGGTTCTTGTCAATTCCTGCCGCAACAATGACTTTTCCATCCTGCGAGATCCCAACTGAATTGATCCATTCTTCTGCCAGATAAGTCCAGTGGACCTTTCCGTACCGGTCCATTGCCCGGATGGTTTTGTCCTGGCTGCCAATCACAATAACGGAACAGTCATAAGAACAGGCCATGCCGGTAATCGATTCTTCGCCAACATCGTTCATCCAGTTGAGTGTTCCAGTATTTGTATGAGATGAAACACGTCTGCCCCCGTATGTGATGATGGTTGTACCATCTTTTGAGATGGCAATTTCAGAATCAAGACTACCGGTTTTTGTATCTGACCAGACCGGATTCAGCGCCGGTGTCATGAATAGCAGTCCTGTTTCTGTAGTGGCAACCACCAGCGTGCCGGGCGGTGAGATGGCAATCTGTTTTACAAGCGCAGTCTGGTTTCGCGCTAAAAACTCACCGTTCTTTAACCACGAATTGATATTTCCCTGGTCGTCAGCAGAGACAACTAATGAGCCGTTATCAGTGATAGCCACTGCCCGGACCATTCCTGCCATGTTGCGGGACCATATCCCCCCTCCGTCTTTGTCAAGCAACTCGAGAGTGTTTCCAGAACCGTAGACCACATAGTTGCCATCTGCACTCATAGCTGCAATATTTCCGGTCCGTCCTCCCCAGCTCTTGCCGGTATCCCAGTTACGGATGTACATCTGGTTGCCCCCGGCAAAGACCTTTGAACTTTCATAAGAGAACATCAATTTCGAAAACGATCCCCCTTCAACAGTTAAAGGTTCTTTCCATACGGTTCCGATACTTGCGGCTGCGGCCGGGCCTGCTATACAGAAGACGAGAAGTACGGTTATAGAAAGAAAAATCCGTCCGGATGACATGAGGGTTCCTACAAAAGATGATTGGTATGAGTTTATCTGGCTTGTGGATGAAAATAAAAAAATGCAACCGGATTTCCTTTTAATTGACATTCCTGACCCCCCAATAAAATCATCGATAATTTAAGGCGTTTTCCCTGTCACACCAGGAGCAGATCAAATAAGAATCCCCTCCCT
>JANYBK010000080.1 GCA_025360805.1 Methanomicrobiales archaeon | reverse complement strand
ACTCCTGCGCGAAGGTACCGAAATCATCTTTGGATACCCCGGCGGAGTGGTGTTGCCAATCTATGATGAACTCTATGATTCACCATTGCGGCACCTCCTTGTACGGCACGAGCAGGCAGCAGCGCATGCCGCAGACGGGTATGCACGGGCAAGCGGTCGTGTAGGGGTATGCCTTGCCACGTCTGGCCCCGGTGCATGTAACCTTGTCACCGGCATCGCCACTTCATACATGGACTCCACACCCTTGGTTGCCATTACCGGGCAGGTACCAACGAGTCTTTTGGGAAACGATGCGTTCCAGGAATCAGATATCACCGGCATTACGCTTCCAATCACCAAGCACAACTATCTGGTAAAAAGTGCTGGTGAAGTCAGCAGGGTTGTTCAGGAAGCGTTCTATATTGCCGGTACCGGAAGGCCGGGCCCGGTCCTGATAGATATCCCAAAAGACGTGAGTACGGGTATGGCAGAGGATGTGAAGTTACCGGAGAAGGTAACGCTTCGCGGCTACAACCCCACTTACAAAGGACACAAACGCCAGATCGAAAAAGCCCTTGAACTGATTGGTCAGGCTGAGCGCCCGCTCATCTATGCCGGCGGGGGCATCATCACCTCGAATGCCTCGCCCGAACTCATGGAATTTGCAACACTGGCATCGATCCCAATCACCACTACGCTGATGGGTATCGGTTGCATTCCCTGCCATCACCCGCTCAATCTTGGAATGCTGGGCATGCACGGGACTGAGTATGCAAATTTTGCAGTCACGGAATGCGATCTTATGATCGCAATAGGGGCACGGTTTGATGACCGTGTAACCGGTAAGATAGACACCTTTGCTCCCCATGCAAAAATCATTCATATCGATATCGACCCGGCTGAGATCGGCAAGAACAAGCGAATCGATGTGCCTATTGTTGGCGATGTCAAGGCGGTCTTAAAAGATGTCCTTACGCTGATGAAGAAGCAGGGTGCCCATGATATCTGGTTAAAGAAGATCATGCACTGGAAGCAGCACCACCCGCTCAAATGCCCGTCAACCGGTGGACTGCACCCACAATTTGTTATCCGGACACTGAGCGACCTTGTGAAAGACAAAGCTGTGATCGTATCAGAAGTTGGCCAGAACCAGATGTGGACTGCGCAACACTTCTGCTTCCACAACCCACGGACCTGGATTACATCCGGTGGACTGGGTACTATGGGCTTTGGATTTCCTGCGGGAATCGGTGTGCATTTTGCCCGGCCGGATGTCCCGACCTTTGTTATTGCCGGTGATGGCAGTATCCAGATGAACATCCAGGAGATGGGGACTGTTGCTGCAAACAAGATTCCTGTGAAGATCGCGATCTTAAACAACATGTATCTCGGAATGGTCCGGCAATGGCAGGAGCTCTTCTTCGATCGCCGGTATTCCTTTACCGAGCTGCCCGCTGTTGACTTTGTGAAGATCGGCAATGCCTACGGTATTGAAGGCATGCGAGTTGAAACTCCAGAAGATGTGCTTCCCGCCTTCCAGGCATCGCTCGATTGCGATGGACCGTTTGTCATGGACTTCAGGATCGAGCGGGAAGAGAATGTCTTTCCGATGGTCCCTGCCGGTGCTGCGATCAATGAGATGATCGGGGGGCACCCGCGATGAAGCCGCACACGTTGTCGATCCTTGTTGAGAACAAAGCCGGTGTCCTCTCAAGAGTCACCGGGCTCTTCTCGCGCCGTGGGTTCAATATCGAGAGTCTTGCAGTAGGGCCCTGCGAAGAACCGGGTATGAGCCGGATAACGATTGTCGTGATTGGTGACGATGCGAAAGTTGAGCAGATCATGAAACAGCTCAACAAGTTAATCGATATCATCAAGGTCTCAGACTTAACTGAGAACGAACGGGTGGAACGGGAACTTGCCCTTATCAAGGTCACGGCAGAACAGGGTACTTCACGGGCAGAGATTATGCAGATCGCAACAATCTTCCGGGCATCGATTGTGGATGTCAGCCCCAAGTCTCTTGTCCTTCAGGTCATTGGCGAGACCGACAAGATCGATGCACTCGAAAAACTCCTGCGCCAGTACGGAGTTAAGGAGTTTGTGAGGACCGGAACGATTGGAATTTTACGCGGGTCGAAGATGGTTTCGGGCGCGAAATAATTTTTCCCACATTAATTTTATGTAATGGACTCCTGCTATCTCTCTTTTTTCAGATTTGAGACAATGTCTGCTCCGTCACTCGATGGTTTTTCAACAGCGTCCTGAGCGAAGCAAACCGCACTTCACGTTCCTCGTTATGCAGTCTTTCCATGAGTGCAGAGACTGCCGTTTTCCCGCCAATGGCTCCGAGCAGTTCTGCAGATGCACGCTGCACCTCCGGATTCTTATCGGTTAAACCCTCAGTGAGAATTCCGACAGAAGAATTTCCGTATTTTCCCAGGAACACTCTTATTGTACATCATTGCCCGAAACTCCGGCCGAAGTTCATCCTTTTTTGCTTTACCACCCTTGCACGTCGCTTAACTGTCGTCGGCATAAATATAATATACCCCCGCCACTATCTATGTTCATGAACGCGCAATCACGGATCATCCTTGACCCTTTGGTTCTTTCCGGCAAACCAATAATCCGGGGGACGAGAATCTCTGTTGATCTTGTTCTCGACCTTCTTGCATCGGGATGGGATGAAGCCAACATAGTAAAAGAGTATCCCGGGCTTTGCCGGGATGATATACTAGCATGCATCCGGTATGCACAGGAGATTATCCGTTCAGAACGGGTCTACTCCACAACAACTCATGGAAAGATCACCGGATGAAACTCCTTGCTGATGAGAATGTCCCGTCCTCGATTATTCGGGCGCTCAAAGAAGACGGCTATGATATCCGGTGTATACGGCTCGGTGCGCCCGGCATCTCTGACATTGAGGTTATGCGGTATGCACAGAAGGATAAACGGATTATACTAACGTTTGATTTGGACTTCGGTGAACTTGCTGTCAAGGAAAGAATGTATCCTTCAGTAGGAATTATTCTGTTGCGCTTGCATCAGATGAATCCTCAGCAGATGGCAGAATACACAAGGGGGGTCATCAGATCACGTAAAGACTGGGAAGGGCATCTTTCCGTCATAGAAAACGACAGAGTCCGTATGAGACAACTCTAAGCAACGCTAACATTTCTCCCATTTTTTTTCAGCCGTAAAAAATTTTGATTGTGGAATTATGTTCCAGGTGTTGAATCTTGCGACAGCTCAGCGGGGGGTCGGAATTATTGCTGGGGAAATGAAACTTTTCCCCTCATTTGTCTCTCGTCGGCAGCCCCCGGAATCAAGGGGGATGTACCCTGTGGGAAAAGAAGCCCATTTCGGGCTCCGATTGACGGTTTCCGGTCCGGAAAACCCCTGTAAAGTCGCCCGGTTCCCGAATGTGAAAATAAGTGCGTTAATATCGCCTTGTTTGGTAAAATACGGCAGGATATGGCTTGAAAAACGAGGGTTGCCAAGGTCCTTTAAGTCGCGGTTTGTTTTTCCCGGTGTTTTACCTATTTGAGGAAAGATCTGCCCTAAAAAGGGTCGTTATCGGGGTCATTTTTTCGGGGGTTTCTGGAAAATGAGGTTTTACACCGTATCCGAAAACCGGTACGCTCCCTTCGGCACCTTCATCTCAAACCGTGCTCCCTTACCTGGCTCTCCGGTTTCACGGATGGAAAAATTTGTCATTGAGAGAATATCTTTTGAAAGAAAGAGTCCAAAACCCGTATTTTGGTAGAACTGACGTTTGAATATTGCTTCTTTTTCATCTTCTGGAATGCCAATACCGTCATCTTCAATAATCAATATGATGCCGGCACCTGTTCTCTGGTAATACCCATGGATCTTTGTTAGAGTCTGGCCATGCTTGAGTGAATTATCAAGGAGGTGATGAAACACTCTTTCTAAAAGCGGGTCAGCTAAGATTTCAAGATTGCCAAAATCCATGGAAAATGTGACCCCAGTTGTGCCCGAAAGGGAAATCTCCTGTGTAATTATTTTCTGCACATTCTGCCATTGTGGCATGGAAAGACCAAGATTCTGGTAATCCCGGGTAAATGTAATCTGTTGCTGGATCTTTTCTGTAAGTGCAGCAATTGTTATCAGTTTTTTCTGGACTTCGGGCATCGTATCGGTTTGTTGCGCCATCTCCTCATACCCCATCAGCGCAGTTATGGTGTTGAAGATATCATGCCGGATGATATTGTTCAATACATTGAGTTTCTCGTTTGCACGCTCAATCATTATTTCAACCCTGGCCCTGTGGGTGTCGGTTATGATTGCGCTCATTGAAAAGAGTACCAGGATGATGATTAACAATGCATAACTTGTCATGCCTATATACTGCTGCTTCCCAATCACCGTCTTGCTATCCATATCAACACCAACAAGACCCACCACGTTTCCCCGTCCATCCCGTATCGGCGCATAACCTGAGAGGGTAGTTCCCCATTTATCCGTGATAAAATCTTTTCCGGTCGAGGTTTGTGTGAATCCCATCAGCAGATCCGGTGTCACATCCGGATAGATTTCCCCGATAATTGCAGCATCCGGATCAATCCAGTAATCAGCATCGACAACAAATTCAACAGCGCTCCCGTTCTGGCGCATGGTGTAGATATACCGAATAGACGGTTCGGCTTTTCTGATCGTGTCAAGCGTGCTTTGCAGGGAAGTAAATGCCGGGGTGGCTTCATCGCCGGGTTGGATCCGGGCAAATGTATCTCCATTTATTTGTGAGGCGATGATCGATGCGGATCCTTTCAATTCATCGCGTGTTGCGCCAAGAAGGGCATCTTTTGCCATGGTATCTATTAAGATAAATGAAAAACCCGTTATGAAAAACATCAGAATTATTAACAGGATGGTTAATATCCGGGCATTTCTAAAGCGATGATTCATGCACTTTTCCTATGGTAGATATTGGCAGTCGTTTCATTTGAAGGATTACAAATAAGTAAATTGATATTGGATGGTTATGCAATAAACCTAATAACGATATCTTTTACAACGGAGATGTAATGACTTCGGCTAAAGTTTTTATTGTTGAAGACGATGAAATACTCACAAAAGTGATCGAATGGAGACTGGATAAGCTTGGATACACGGTCTGCGGATCAGCTGCAACCGGGGTTGAAGCCATTGCATTGATCACAGAAAAAAAGCCGGATATTGTGTTGCTTGATATTGAATTAAAAGGACATATGGATGGTATTGATGTGGGAGAGTTCCTTTCGTCAAAGAGCAAAATTCCCTTTATCTACCTGACCTCTCATACTGAAAACGATATAGTAAAACGTGCCGTAAATACAAAACCCAAAGGATACATAAAAAAGCCTTTTTCTGATAATGACCTTCGGATTGCTATTGAACTGGCAATCTAATCTATTTTTGCCAACTCAAAAATGATCCAGAGCGCCAATCCAATTTTGATCCCCCCAGATCCTAACAAGCATCCCGCCGCAAATGAACCCAACACCCCCAACCTATAAGGCAGCGATTGTGAGCGGGAAGCAGGTCTCGATCGGGGAGTACTATCCCAAAGAATCCCATCCGGGCTTAAATCAACCCCCGTTTACCCGATATGGATATTCTTCGACCGGCCGGAATGTGGCACTTTTTTTAGGACATTCCACTAAATCCTCATATATAGCACCGAATTTCCAAACGGACAATTTTAAGTTGAGGAAAACTGGCCTGTTTGGAGCTGTTTGGATGGATGATCCCATAGGCCCACGATAGGCTGGACGGTCAGGGAGAGCCATGGGTGATGAGCGGGCTGCTGCGGGCAACTTCTCGTTTTGAATTGCATAGTTCATGCAACTCCGCCATCTTGTGCATGCCTGTCATTGTCTTTCCCTCGCGTCCCACCTCGCTTGATATCGCTATTGGGTGGAACTTGTCTTGATCCGATATTCGGCAGTTATTTTTTCAGGAATAATATTTTTCAAAGCCCGCTCCAAAC
>JANYBK010000043.1 GCA_025360805.1 Methanomicrobiales archaeon | reverse complement strand
TCTCCTGTTCGAATTTTCATTATAAAAGGCTTGTGGGAAAAACGCGGTTTTATGCGAAAAATAAAGGATTTTTGCCGTTTTTTTCCTGATGTGCGGCTGGATTGTCAGACATTTGTATGACACCCGTCATACTTCGACGGGGAGATTGGGAGGCCTGCGCCAATGGTTGGACCGTAGCAAGCCCCGGTTTTTGTTTTCAATCATCTGCGTGATGAACCGGTAAATAATATTTTTAAAAAAAGTATAACTTATACCAGTTAATTCGGGAACGCATAACTTTTGACGATTTCAATAATTTTGATATTTTCATATCAAAAGGGACGATATAGATAATTTACCTGACATGTGCTATTGGATCGCTCCATTTGTGCCAGTCATCCCGGTGATTTATGCTCCAGGAAATGATTGCCCCTGAGATTGTTCAATATTGGACATGGAGAAGTGTAACTGCTCGATTACCCAATGGCTTCCGGTGTTCCGCAACACCATTGTTGACCTGCCGCTCATTGTCTGCTTCTTACCTCCATCAACTATGAAAGTAATATCATTTCTTGAAGTTACCCACGCGATCCGACCCTCACCAAAAATTTTCATAGGATTTAATTTAACCGAAACAATTGTCGCCTGGCTCAAATCACGCTTGATTTGCCGGGAAAAGTCCTGACGATCCAGAATAATTTCATCAGGTCCACTGCCAAACCCGCTGATCTCAGGAGAGAATATAGCCAATAATGCCTTTAAGTCTTTATTCTGGTATGCTTTCCCATAATTGTGCATTGTTTCTATAACTTCTGCCTTCTGTGCATCAGAGAGTGTCATAGTTATTGGTTGTCAACACCATTCAAATATCTTTTTCTTTCTTTTTCGAATAGTTTTGCACTGTTCATTCTCGGATGTTATTTGAATACAGTGATTCCGTATATCATCATCAGCCTATGGTGTTTTGAAAAGAACACTAATCCGGAAATGCTAAAAAGACCCGATGAACTTCAATACCCATCATAAACTATTCAGAGAACCGGATTGTTCGAAAAGTGCGAAGAAAGGGCAGATGGTAGACAGTGTATTTACCTGGTTAAGCTGGTGAATAATCACGAAATATTAAGTATAATCCCCGTTGTGGAAAACCAAAAAATGAAATTTCACTACGGAGATAAAAAAAAGATTTCCTTACTTGGCCGCACTCACGATCTTGATGATGTCGCCATTCTTGAGTATATGGTTTTCCTTGATGCGCATCTTTGTCCGTGCGTCAATGGCATACAGGAATCCCTTGCCGATATCCGTGTGTACCTGGAACGCGAGATCATGGGGTGTTGAACCTTTCTTCATCAGGAATGCATCGGGCAGCACATCGCCCTGCTTGTTGCAAAAATGGGTCTCATCCTCTACCGGGTAAACGACAATCATATCGAGCAACTCGTAGACTGCACGGTTGATTGCCTGCTGTACCCCCGTGCCATTGTTCTGTTTCATCAGCGCAGCAATCTTTGCGAGCCCGGCTTTTTGGGGCGCAGACAGTGTGCCTTCATTAGCAATCCTGAATTCTGCATCGCCGGGCAGGTACTGAATAAGTTGCGCTCCTGCCGCGTTCCTGAGGGCGAGTTCGGAAGCTGCGCTGACAAATGCAACTTTGGCGGCTGCAAGTTTTGTACGCAACACTTCGGGCGTTTCATCAATCTTGTTGCCAATAACCAGCATCGGTTTAGAGATTTTCACAATCTCCGCGCACAAGGGAATAAGATCCTCTATCGATGCATGGATCAGATCGATTTTGAGTGCCAGTTCGATATCGCGCACATCTTCCATGGTGATGCCAAGACCCGTAAATGTCTCTGCAATCCCCAGCTCGATTGCTGATCCTTTGCCCTGTGACTGCCTGCTGATCCGCGTCCAGTGCTTGTCGAGGATTCCGTGCACCCACATTGTCATCTCGTAGATGAGGAACTTCACATCCTCTTCCGGGTCATGGCTCCCTACCCCCACTGGGTTGCCTTCACTGTCGGTGCCACCACTGGCATCGATCATATGGAGGATCGCATCTGCCTGCCGGAGATTATCGAGGAACTGGTTGCCCAGCCCCTTGCCCTTGTGGGCATCAGGCACGAGACCGGCTACATCAATTAAGTTCACGGCAACAAACCGGTTGCCATCCACACAATGCTTGCAGGTAATATGGAGGTCATGGCACGGGCATTTCGTCCGCACGTACCCGACACCGAAGTTCGGGTTAATGGTCGTAAAAGGGTAGTTGGCGATCTCGACGTTTGCCATTGTCGCGGCCTTGAAAAACGTAGATTTTCCGCAGTTGGGTTTGCCTGCAAGCGCTAGGGTAATCATATCTGGGTCCTCAATGAATATTGGATCTTAATAACCATCATTTCTTTGTCTGGTAAGAAACTGACAAAGTTTTTCCATCCCGGCTTAATAAAAGGTACTTATGTCGTTCACACAGAAAAAAATCTGGTATTTCGAAAAGCCGGGTGAGGTAAATACTGCTGATGCAGCCCGGTTTGCCATTGAGCGCGCAAAGGAACTCAGGATTAACACCATAGTCGTTGCAAGCACATCCGGCTCAACTGCGGAGAATTTTTTTGCCGCCATGAAAGGGTCAGGCTTAAACCTGATCGTAGTCTCGCATGTCATGGGATTTGTAAAACCCGGCGAGTGGGAGTTCTCAAAAGAGATCGCTGACCGGCTGCGTGGGCAGGGTGTGAAGATAGTGACCGGCACCCACGTGCTATCAGGACTGGAACGAGCCATTTCCCGCTCCCCAAAAATTGGCGGAGGATCACGATCCGACGCGATCGCAGAATCCCTGCGGCGTACTGTTGCAGTCGGACTCAAAGTTGCCGTAGAGTGCGTGCTCATTGCCGCTGATCAGGGCGCAATCGGCATAAA
The DNA here is from genome assembly GCA_025360805.1 of Methanomicrobiales archaeon. Classification (GTDB taxonomy): domain Archaea; phylum Halobacteriota; class Methanomicrobia; order Methanomicrobiales; family Methanospirillaceae; genus Methanoregula. Next base: position 3,923 of record JANYBK010000043.1, on the reverse strand, counting down.
TGAAGAAGTTATTGCTGTCGGGGGCACCGCCAGCGGAGCAGATACCGTCTGCGTAATCAAGCCTGCGCACACGTCTAACTTTTTTGATCTTCAGGTGCGTGAGATTGTGGCAATGCCGAGGAACCGTTAACCATGGTGTTAACAGAACTCAAAGAAGCCCTCAGTCTGCTCCGTAGCACCCCGGTACTCTGGGTGCCTGGACTGGTGACTGGTCTTCTTGCTGCGGTGCTTTGGTTGATATTCAATACAGACAGCAGCTTCTTTGCAGCCCGCCTTATTCTGATCTTTTCACTCATTGCGGTTTTTTTCTTAGTCGGGAGCTATGCAGTGATACGGAACGGGAACGGAAACATCCGCGAACTTTTCCTAGGCAGTATTCAGTATTTCTTCAGAGTGTTGCTTCCAATGCTTGTGATCATCTTCTGCACACTCATTCTCGTTACCCTTGTCATGATCACCCTCTCGTTTGGCGGGGTTCCGGCAAACCCGGAGTTCCTGGGAGTATTTTTTATATGCATATTAGTGCCCGTGGCATTCCTCACCATTTTCTTTGATACAGCAGCCGTTTTTGAAGATCGCCGGATCTTTGACTCTATTCGTCGCAGCATAGAACTTGTGGCTTCACAATCAGTCCGGGTTATCAAGTTTTATGTGATATCTGCTGCAGTGTTCTTCGTTATCACATTCGCCCTCATGATTGTCTGGGAAGCTGCACTCTATGATAAACTCGAACCCCTCACGCGCTTTAACGAGACACAGATCGCAACATTTACTCCTGACCAGCTTACTGGGATGATTGGGACCAATGGAATAGTAATAACCGCTGTCTGTTTATTCTTCGGCTTTTTATTACTCCAGCCCATCCTCTCCACATATAAGGCATGTTTTTTCCGCTCGATCACCAAAGGTTCAATCTCAATCGAAAAGCAGACCTCCGGAGAGTATGATGCCAAGGGACGCTGGTACAAATATTAATCAATCGTTTTTAAAAAAAGCAGATGTTTAATCAGACCTCTGGCAGATTAAACCCCACAATTTTTTTCATAACCCTTTCAATCAGCAATTGCTGTCGTAATATTTCTTTAAGCAGGATGCTCCGGCAATCAGCACTGGCAATGTAAAAATTAAAGTTTTGAATAAGGAAAAAGACAGCGTGAAGCATTATTGTTATGGGGAAAACGGGGACATTAATCCCCGGCAACAGTATCGCTTTTTCAAAAAAATGTGTGAAACGAATGAAAAATTAACTCATGTTGAAAGCAAAGAAAAGCGCCATTGCCACAAGCCCGCCACCAATCGTTGCAATCAGATTAGTACCAGCATTGCCCCATATGCCCCGGTTCTCTATGGTTGCACCGGCAAGACTGTCGATATTCGTACCGACAAAACCGGCAAACGTACAGATCGCAACCATCGGAAGTGTGATGACGCCCAGCAGGAATGCCACAAGCGCCACGGCGAGACCTCCGAAAAGCGCAACCGATTCCCCGACGAGCGTTACGCCCCCGTTCGTACCGATTGGCACTTTCTTAAGGGTAGTGATCATATACGGGATTCCTCCGGTGACACCGATCTCACTTGCAAGAGTATCTGCCGCTGCCGTTGCCACACAACCGACATACATCACAACAAAGATCGGCTGCTGGAAGATCCCATAGAGCACAGCTGCTGCGGCAGCAACGATCCCATTTGCAAAGACATTCCGGTATCCCCTTGCTCCGCCACGCCCCTGTTCAACGCCAATCCGTTTCTTGTATTCAAACTTATATCGGGTAGCAAGCGAGCCAAGGATGAAGAACGCGAGCATAATCATGAACCATTTGGCGTCGGCAAAGACGAGAAGGATGATCCCTACAAGTGCAGCGGAGAAGAGCCCGGAGAGATCAGCGGTTTTGGCACGAAAAGCAAAGTAGCCGAACGTGAACCCCACGATTACTGCAGCTACCACCAGCTGGAGATTTACCTGGTAGTTGAGCTCCTGGATCAGCCACATCGTCATGGCGACACCAACCGCTTCAAGAATCAGCGAGTCCTCGTACTTGAGAAGAATTACTTTTAAGAGAACTGCTGCAATAATACCAAAAATTACCGTCAGGATAGCTCTCTCATTCAGGTACGCCATGACCAGAACTCCCGCCCATGCAGTCGAGATGACATAATACAGGTACGTATTGAGATCATCGGAATTGGTCTGGAAGACTAACTCCCCTAACACAATCATCGCAAGTGAGGTTGCAAAGACAAAGAAAGGCAGGAGGGTGACGCCATACAGTGCAGCAAGAGCACACATGGCATAGCTGAGGTATTTTGTATCGAAGAAACGCCAGAGGATAAGGGCGAACAGGATCACAACCAGACCCATCAGCCATGCCGGATGAAGATAGGGGCCGACAAGGATAGCCGCACCGGTGATTGCCGCTGCATATCCAAGGCCTCTCTGTCGTGCCATTACTACATATTTGTTGTTCGACTAAAAAAGAGCTTTATCATTCACAGAATGGGTATCGGTCCACACAGAAGTAAAACACTTTCACCAGTTGCATTGAATCCGATTACTATATTTTATTTCAATTCCTAATATCTCCGGAATGGCGTCATCACAGGATCTACCCAAAAATTATGATTTTGCGGAGGTGGAGGAGCGCTGGCGCAGTACCTGGCGCGATGAAGATCACTATTTTGATAAAAATTCAAAAAAACCGCAGTTCGTGATCGACACCCCCCCACCGTATCCAACCGGCAACTTCCATATCGGCAATGCACTGAACTGGTGCTACATTGACTTCTTTGCCCGCTACAAACGGATGAAAGGTTTTAATGTCATGTTCCCTCAGGGCTGGGACTGCCACGGGCTTCCGACCGAAGTGAAAGTCGAAGAACTCAACCACATCACGAAAAACGATGTCTCCCGTGAAGAGTTCCGGCGGATGTGCCGCGAGCTTACGGAAAAGAACATCGGCCTGATGCGCATCACGCTGCGGAAGATGGCGTTCTCAACAGACTGGTCAAACGAGTACGTCACCATGCAGCCGAAGTATTACGGTAAGACGCAGTTATCGTTCCTGCGCATGCTCGCGTCCGGCTATATCTACCAAAGTGAACACCCGGTGAACTACTGCACCCGGTGCGAGACGGCGATTGCATTTGCAGAGGTTTCTTATGAAGACCGGGAGACCCAGCTCAATTATTTCGATTTCGATGGCGTCGAGATCGCCACAACCCGCCCGGAGCTGCTGGCTGCCTGTGTTGCAATTGCTGTCCACCCGGACGACGAGCGCTATCGCGCGCTGAAAGGCAGGACCATGAAAGTCCCGCTCTTCTGTCACGATGTGCCGGTAGTGCTGGACGAAGCAGTTGATCCCTCGTTTGGATCCGGGGCAGTAATGATCTGTACCTTTGGTGACAAGCAGGATGTCCACTGGTGGAAACAGCACAATCTTTCGTTGCGAAAAGCGATCGATCGCCAGGGCCGGATGACGGAGATTGCCGGCAAATATAAGGGCCTGAATACTACCGAATGCCGTGCATCTATCCTTGCGGATATGAAAGCGCAGGATATTTTAAACCGGCAGGAAAAACTCGCCCAGCGCGTAGGTACCTGCTGGCGGTGCAAGACCCCGATTGAGATCCTTTCCGAGCGCCAGTGGTTCGTGAAGATCAAGCCCGCCGAGATAGCGGATGCCGCTCACCAGATCAAATGGTTCCCTGAGCACATGCTGCTCCGGATGGAGAACTGGGTGGACCAGATGGAGTGGGACTGGTGTATCTCCCGGCAGCGTATATTTGCCACCCCGATTCCGGTGTGGTTCTGTAAAACGTGCGGTGAGATGACCGTGCCGGAAGACAAGGATCTGCCGGTCGACCCCACGCAGGTCAGCCCGAAGCATCCGTGCAAGAAATGCGGCAGCACGGAATTTTCTGGG
>JANYBK010000020.1 GCA_025360805.1 Methanomicrobiales archaeon | reverse complement strand
CCGGGCGCGAGCAGCGCCGCCCCCGCGTCGTAGGCGAGGCCCGCCAGCCGGAAGGCCGCACGCACGCGCGCGATGTCGGCGTCGTCCTTGAGCGCCTTGACCCCGGCCAGCAACGCGGAGGCGTCGACGGCGGCAAGGTCGCGCCGGAACCGGTCGGCGTCGGCGGCGGGGACGATGTCCACCAGGCCGGCGACACCCACCCGGCCGGCGCCGGCCAGCGCGGTGACGACGGCCTCGGCGGTGGACTGCTGCCCCGGCTGCGCGTCGGTGGCGCCGCTCGAGCGCACCTCGAACGGCGCACCGGCAGCCCGCAGCAGCGTCACGTCGGTCTCGCTCGAGGCAAACAGGACGGGCGGGCCGTCCCGGCGCAGGACGGCATACGCCGGGCGCAGCAGCGGCGCGTAGCCGCACAGGTAGACGACGTTGCCGAAGGCGCCGATCACTCCGCGGCTCGCCGTGACGAGCACGTCGAGCCCGGCCTCCGCCATGGCGGCCTGCACCCGGCGCCAACGGCCCTCCAGGACGTCGCCCGGGATCACGCCGGCGACAGCTCTCATGGTTTTTTTCACCAAGCCAAGGCCCGGATTTGAACCGGGGTGTAGCTGATCTGCAGTCAACCGCGTGGCCACTCCGCCACCTTGGCATTTTTTATTATTTGCAGCGATTTTTTCACCAGGATTTTATTTGATCCTGATAAAAGCCAGAGCCCGGAATCGAACCGGGTTATGCTGATCTGCAGTCAGCTGCGTAGCCTTTCCGCCACTCTGGCATTGTGTTGTTCACGATTGTGAACTTACCCATAATAATAACAATTGTGAATATTTATAGGTTTTGAAATCTGCGGGTTTTTTTGGAGATCCCTTGAGTAGCAACAAAGGAATTGGCGAAAACATAGGGTCTACGGAAAAAGAACCCTTGTTTTTAGCATCGATCATTCCGGCCCGGGGTCATAGGAGACCTGCCCTCCACACATCTCACTTCTCCGTCGTAGAACTCCAATCCGTGAAGGAGCACTGGTACCAATTTCAGCTCAAATTCACCGAATTCCGGCACACGTATTTCTAAAAACTTCAGAATGCGCCCCGTTCGGCTTTATTCGGCATAAATTGGGCTCAAAAAAGAACGCTCACAGACGCGTTTGGATGACCGATCGCATGCCGGATGGGCTAAAGTAGGTGGAAAGTGAAAGGAGGGGCTGTTTTGGGGGTAAAACCGGTGACTCCTCACGTCTGACATCGTCGTAAATTACACGCATCCTTCCGGACCCCCTCTTCATGTAAAATATCCAGGAGTTTTCGATCAAACAGGGGGTCATTTTCACTTAAACGGAGCCCATATTGAAAAGATACAGAAATCAAAGCCCGTAAAATGCCCGGATTCGGGGTTTTTGCGAATGGAGTTAACTCGTTTTTTTTGAGTGGGGAATTGGCCATATTGGGGGGAACCTTTGAGGTATTGGCCGGGATATTTCAAGAGTTACCGGAAGGATTGTTAGGGATTTCAAAAAAAATAATTCATGGAAAAAATTGCGCTCACGATTTTTTTTAATCTAAAAAACTTTGGCGGCTTACAGAAAATCCGGAAAAAATTCAAACGCGATCGGGATCGCTATTAAAAAATTTTCCATTACGCGTTGTGGGGTCGGTTGAAGTTTTTAAATCAAAGGTTGATTAGAATTTTCCCGCAAGGTCAGGTTAACATTTTTTTAGTCATGGTTTGATTAATTATCTTGAAGCAGGGTCTGTGTGAACATTATTTTTTAAGAGAATCGATTCAGCACGTTTAATCTCTTGTGATTCATAATATCAAAACAATGGCAGTACCCGAAACGATCCAGCCCCTTGTTGACAAGTACACATTCCATCGCGATGCCTACATTCGCGGACAGGAAAAATACAATGAGGCCCAGCTCCGGCAGGATTTCACCGATCCGTTCTTCCATGCGCTGGGTTGGGATGTCAATAACAACAAGGGTCACTCGGAAGCCTATCGGGAAGTGATGCACGGCGAACCGATCCGTATTCGCGGGACAACGTTCTTTTTTGATTATACGTTCCGCATCGGGGGCATTCGTAAATTCATTGTGGAGACCAAGAAGCCGTCCGTGCGGATCAAGGATGATGCCGATTCTGCGCTCCAGCTCCGCAGGTATGCATGGAATGCAAAACTCCCGCTCTCGATCCTAACAAACTTTGAGGAGTTCGCGATCTATGACTGCACGATCAAACCGGAGCATGGGGATACTGCGGCCAAGGGACGGATCGAGTATTTCGCTTACAACGAGATTCCAGCAAAGTGGGAGTACCTTGTCTCGGTCTTCTCGCAGGACAGCATCCTGAAAGGATCGTTTGACAAGTATGCCAGTTCCCAGAAGGGCAGGAAAGGGACGGCGACGGTGGATGACGATATCCTCACGGAGATCGAATCGTGGCGGGATGCGCTCGCAAAGAACATCGCCATCCGTAATCCCACCCTGTCGGTGGATGAACTCAACACCGTTGTCCAGCGGACAATCGACCGGCTCCTCTTCCTGCGGATATGCGAGGACCGGGGGATCGAGGAGTACACAACGCTCCACAAGCTGCTCGAAGGCGAGCATGTCTACGCCCGGCTCTGCGATCACTTCCGTGAGGCAGATGCGAAGTACAATTCCGGTCTTTTCCATTTCGAGAAAGAGCCGGACTGGAACGAGATGCCCGACACTCTCTCGCTTTCCCTAATCATTGACGACAAGGTACTGAAAGACATCCTCAAACGGCTCTACTACCCTGAAACCCCGTACCTCTTCTCGGTCATCCCGCCCGAGATCCTCGGCCATGTGTACGAACAGTTCCTCGGGAAAGTGATCCGCCTCACGGAAGGTCACCAGGCAAAGGTGGAGTACAAGCCGGAGGTGAAGAAGGCGGGAGGCGTCTTCTACACACCGCAGTATATTGTGGAATATATCGTGAAGCACACGGTGGGCGAACTCACGAAGGACAAGACGCCCCGCGATGTGGCAAAACTCCGCGTCCTCGATCCCGCGTGCGGCTCCGGCTCGTTCCTCATCGGGGCGTACCAGTTCCTCCTTGACTGGCACCGCGACTGGTACATAGAGAACCTTGTCCCGGTCTTCATCGACAAGAAATCCGTAACCGACCCGGCTGTCCTTGCCCTCCTGCCCGAAGCCACGCCCCGGGGGAAGAAACACCTTGCACAGGCCGAACTCCCGATCTACAAGGCCGGCACGAGCGGCGATGCCACCCGGACGCGGAGCGACTGGCGCCTTACGACCGTTGAGAAGAAACGCATCCTCCTCAACAACATCTATGGCGTGGACATCGACCAGCAAGCAGTCGAGGTGACGAAGCTCTCGCTCCTGTTGAAAGTGCTCGAAGAGGAGAACGAGGAGAACATCGACAAGCAGCTCAAACTCTTCGCGGAACGGGCGCTGCCCTCGCTGCACCAGAGCATCAAGTGCGGGAACTCTTTGATTGGGACGGATATTTACACAGATTTCTCGGTAACCCTTGACGAAAGTGAGAAGAATCGGATCAACGCGTTTAATTGGAACACTGAGTTTGCAGATGTAATGAAAGGTGGTGGGTTCGATGTGGTGATCGGGAATCCGCCATACATCCGCATACAGACAATGAAAGAATGGGCGCCTCAAGAGGTGGAAATCTACAAGAAAAATTTTGTTTCCGCGAGTAAGGGTAATTACGACATCTATGTTGTTTTTGTTGAAAGGGGGCTTTCGTTGCTCAATAAAAATGGACTGCTGGGGTATATTCTCCCGCATAAATTCTTTAACGCTCAGTATGGCGAGCAGTTACGCTCGGTAATTGCGAAAGGAAAGCATCTAAAAGAGATTGTGCATTTCGGGCACCAACAGGTGTTTGAGAATGCAACGACCTATACATGCTTGTTATTTCTTGGAAAGAGAAGTTTTGATGATTTCCTTTTTAACAAAGTGGAGGATCTCCCTTCATGGCGATCTACAAATGGGATGAGTGCAGGAACCATATCAGCAAAGGGAATTTCATCGAGTGATTGGAATTTTGTCGTTGGGGATAAGGGAGTCCTGACAGATAAATTGCGAGATAAATTTCCAAGTTTTAAATTATTTGCAAAGAGAATTGCTCAGGGAATCAGAACCAGTGCAAATCAGATTTATGTTTTGGAGATTGTTTCTGAAGAAAATAATTTGATAATTGCAAAATCTAAAGAACTCAACAAAAATGTTAAAATTGAGAAAGAGATTGTAAAACAATTTTTACAAGGGAAAGAAATCAAGCCGTTCAGTATTAGCTCTTCTCAAAAAATTGTGATAGTTCCATATAAACTTGAAAATGAAAAAATCACTCTTATTGAACAAAATGAGATGAAAATAAAATTTCCCCATGCATTTTCATATTTATTGGAAAATAAACTGTTTTTAGAGAATCGAGAAAACGGTAAGATGAAAAATAATAATTGGTATGCATATGTTTATCCAAAAAATATCGAATTCATGGGTCAAATTAAAATTTTAGTACCAGACATTGCCATAGCATCATCATTCGCATTCGATGAGAGGGGAGAATTTGCATTTACAAGCGGTTATGGAATAACACTTAAAGAAGAGACCGATTTTTCCCCAAAATATCTTCTTGGCTTACTGAATAGCAAATTGTTGGACTTTTACCTGAAAAAAATTAGCACTGTTATGAGAGGTGGATATATCCGGTTTTTTTCACAATACATCGAGCAACTCCCCATCCGCACTATCAACTTCACTGACCCGTTAGACAAAGCCCGTCACGATCGCATGGTCGCGCTCGTCTCGCAGATGCTGGAGTTAAACAAAAAGTTGCAGGACGCCACCCTCGATCACGAGAAGACGCTGCTGTCTCGGCAGATTGAGGCGGCGGATGGGGCGATTGATAAATTGGTGTACGAGTTATACGGGCTGACGGAAGAGGAAGTGAAAATCGTTGAAGGAACCTGAATATTCATGACGCTGGACAACCTCCTCAGGGGCATCGAGACCCGGGAACTCGAATTCAAGGAAAAGCCAAATCCCGCACTCTTCAAGACATTGTCGGCGTTTGCCAACACCGATGGGGGAGTTGCACTCATCGGCGTATCGGACAAAAAAGAGATCACCGGATACCGGTGCTCAAATGCAGACCTCAAGGAACTATCCGATACGATTGTCAATAAACTCGCCATCCATCCCGTGATTGAACCGGTCAAATGTGAAGGGAAAACGGTTGTAAGGATTGAGGTAAAGAAGAGCAAAGTCCCGGTCGCTTATGAAGGCCGGTATTACACCCGGGTGGGAAACACAACAAGGCTGATGGATACCGAAGAACTCAAAGAATTCCTCATTTCAGGTATTGAGTGGGACAGCCTTCCCTCGCAGCGCGGACTTGCTGATATTGATGAGGAAACAGTCAGGCTCTTCGTGCTCCGGGCAAAAAGTGCCGGCAGGCTTTCCGGCGCTGACGAACGTGAACCGGTTGCAGCGATACTCACGCGGCTCGGGCTCATGACCGGGAATCAACTGACCAACGCGGCGTTCCTGCTCTTCGGAAAAAAACAGGAGTCATATCTTTCTGATGCGGTGCTTCGCATCGGTCGGTTCAAAGACGGTGCAACCATCATAGGGGACCGCTGGATTTCAGGGAACCTCTTCCACCAGCTCAGCGAAGGGGAAGAAGCGCTCAGGAATTTTATCAATGTACGCTACGAAATATCAGGAGAAACACCGGAACGTAAGGAGCATTGGGATTACCCGCTCCCGGCACTCCGTGAAGCCCTCATGAATGCGCTTGTTCACCGGGATTATTTCAAAAAAAACGAGCAGATTATGATAAAAATCTATGACGATGCGATCTGGTTCCATAATCCCGGGGGTTTTCCCAAGGGGCTGTCAATCGAACAGCTGAAAGCAAAGCCCCAGTCAATTCCACGAAATCCGCTGATCGCGAGGATCTTCTATCTTGCCGGGTATATCGAGCGGTATGGTTCCGGCATCCAGCGGATACTCACATCGTTTGCGGACGCCGGGCTACCCGAGCCGGAATTCCAGACCGATACATGGAGTTTGACCCTGACAATGCAGAAGGATATCTTCACACCCGGATATCTTGCACAGTTGGGGCTGAATGAACGGCAACGATTGGCACTATCATATGTACTTGAGCACGGAGAGATCACAAATAGTGCACTCCAGCAGATCGCATTCGTTTCACGGAGAACCGCTGCCTATGATCTTTCCCATCTGGTAAAAACCGGAATTCTGGAGTTGCAGGGCACACGAAAAGCAGCCCACTACATCCTTAACCCAATCAGACATCAGAGAACACCGGAGAATAATTCAGGAAGTCACGATGAAAAAGCATAGTCCATTGCGCATAATTGCGCATAAATTGCGCATAAATGGCAGATATCCGCAAGACTACCGGAATCGATACACCTCTCGCACTTCGAATGTTTCCCTCTGCCGGATCAACTTTGCCGACCCCGCAGACAAAGCCCGCCACGATCGCATGGTTACACTCGTCTCGCAGATGCTTAACCTCAACAAAAAGTTGCAGGACGCCACCCTCGATCACGAAAAGACGCTGCTGACCCGGCAGGTTGAGGCGGCGGATGGGGCGATCGATGCGCTGGTGTACGAGTTGTACGGGCTGACGGCTGAGGAGATTGCGGTTGTTGAGGGGAAGGGGAAATGACCGGAACTGATAAGAAACTGATACGAAACAGCACCGCCGAATTTCTGATATTTACCTCATCATCCGGTAACGAATCAATCGAGGTCAGGTACGAAGATGAAACCATCTGGCTGAGCCAAAAGATGCTGGCAACGCTCTTTGATGTGAGTATTCCGACAATAAATTTTCACTTAAAAAAAATCTTTGAGAGCGGTGAACTGACCCGCGAAGCAACTATTAGAAAATTTCTAATAGTTCGAACTGAAGGCAGTCGTGAAGTTTCACGGAATCTTGAATACTACAGCCTTGACGCGATAATTTCGGTTGGATACCGTGTCAATTCAAAGAGAGCCACCCAGTTCCGCCAGTGGGCAACGCAGGTATTACGGGAATTTGCCATAAAAGGATACGTACTTGATAAAAAGAGGATGGAAAACGGTACGTTCCTTGGCGAAGATTACTTTGAGCGCTTACTTGCTGAGATACGGGAGATCCGCCTTAGCGAGAGACGGTTCTACCAGAAGATCACCGACATATATGCCACAAGCCTTGACTACAACAGGAATGCCCCGACAACCCGCGATTTTTTTGCAACCGTTCAGAACAAATTGCATTTCGCACTACACGGGAATACCGCAGCTGAACTCATACGGGAACGCGCTGACAGCAGAACAGAATATATGGGACTGACCACATGGGAGAACAGTCCTGAAGGGAAAATTCTCAAGACCGATGTATCGGTTGCAAAGAATTATCTGACCTCAACAGAGCTTGAATCACTCGGGCGAATCGTCAATGCCTGGCTCGATCTTGCCGAAGACCGTGCCAGAAGAAAGATCCCCATGACCATGGAAGACTGGGCAAAACGTCTTGACCAGTTTTTGTTATTTGATGAACGGAAACTGCTTGAGAATAGTGGAAAAGTCACCACGGAAACGGCTAAAGAGTACGCAGAGAGTGAATTTGAAAAATACCGTATTGTCCAGGACCGGCTTTTTGAAAGCGATTTTGACCGGATGTTGAAAAAGGTAAAATAAGCACAAGAACTGGCTGTCATGCGTCTGCATAAAAATTTTGAAGAGGATTTCGAAAAACCCCCGTTTTTTGGAATTTTATAATCACTCTCCGTCGTGAGCGCTTGAAGCACTTCTTCCTTAATGCCGGTTATTCGAAATCCTCCTAAGATTATGTCATGTACTTGACATTCCTGACCCCCCAATAAAATCATCGATAATTTAAGGCGTTTTCCCTGTCACACCAGGAGCAGATCAAATAAGAATCCCCTCCCTCCAGTGAGAAATAGCAAAAAAATGATCCCTGTGGGGCATACTCGACCCTA
>JANYBK010000053.1 GCA_025360805.1 Methanomicrobiales archaeon | reverse complement strand
GATTTTATTGTAAAATGCGGTTTTATGAATATGAACAAACCCACGATCAAGGAATCACTCAATGCGTTCCGGAATGAACCCATTGATGCACTTGTGGTTGTCCCCCTTTTCCTTGCAAAGGGTGTTCATATAGAAAAAGACATTCCCGGAGAGATCGGATTGCCTGAAGGCATCAAGAAAGGGAGCTTTGTAATGAATGGAAAATCGATCCCTCTCTACTATGCAGACCCAATCGGTAGCGACCCTTTGCTTGCCGATCTGATGATCAAGAATGCGACAAAAGCGCTCTCAATCATCTAACTTTTTTATGCATATTCTGGTACTGGATACAATCCACGGCGCAAAGGTGATCGGCGATTCATATGCTGATGCAGGCAATGTTGTTGATGTAGTGGATGTATATACCGGTACTACTCCTGAAACGGCTAATAACTCTAAAAATCGCACATACGATCTGATCGTTGCACCCGTTCACTTGGATCCGGATCACCCCATTCTTTCAAATCGTAGTGCTCCTGTTATCACCCATCATGAGGCAGTTTACAGGTTGCTGGGTGAAAAACTCCCCGCCCCTATGATTGAGATCACCGGGGCAAGGGGAAAGACCACAACTGCATACGCACTTGCGCATATCCTGTCAGGAAATGGTGTGCTTCATACTTCGTCAGGGACTTTCATATATCCTGAAAAGAACCTTCTCTGGAAACGGAGTATTACTCCGGCATCGGTTCTTGCAGCAGTAAAATATGCAAACCAGCATCCGGGCTGGCTGGTAGCAGAGATCTCTCTTGGGGTTACCGGAGCGGGTGATCTTGCCATTATTACTTCAGCAGAAGATTACTCCTTTGCCGCAGGTAAGAAGTCTGCGTTAAAAGAAAAGATTGCTTCTGCAAAACACGCAAAACGCATCCTTGTTGCAGAAGGGATATCTTGTGAGAACGGAAATGTCGTTCATATTGAGGATATTGCCAGATGCAATGGAATCAACTGCACGTTAGAACTGGATGGAAATTGTTTTGTCCTGACTAACCCTCTATTCAGTCTGCCCCCTTATCGTCATCCCCTCATGCTTGCAGCAGCAGCGGCAATGATGCTGAATGTGGATCCAACTCCGCTTAATCATTTTAATGCACTTCTTGGCAGGATGTCAGTCAGCCGTGAAAAGGAACTAATCATTGTTGACAATGCCAACAGCGGGACGAATGTTGCAACCACTCTTTGTGCTGCCCGGTACGCACGGCATTTGGCAGGGAAGAGTGAACTTACACTTGTCATAGGACAGGTTAAAGGCGATGGTGCGGTCTGTGAAGGTTTCTCATTTGACCAGATCATATCTGCAATTGAGAATGTCCGTCCTACAAAAGTGATCTGGGTGGGACGGATTCCGGACCCGGCTTCAGAATCTTACCGTTCTGCTCAGGCTATTATAGATGCTCACTGCACGACACTTGACAATGGCCGTAAAGCCGCTGTTGATAAAACCGATAAAGGATCAATTGTTCTTGCTGTAAAAACCTGGAGATGATAATCATGAAATACATGCACCCCCGCCCCAGTTCGATCGTTGCTGCGCTCTATACTGCCCGCGATCTTGAAGTAGATGTCGCGATCCTGCACGGTCCGTCAGGATGTTCATTTAAGCATGCACGCCTTTTGGAAGAAGATGGTATGCGGGTGCTCACCACTTCTCTTGCAGATAACGAGTTTATTTTCGGGGGTCAGGCATCGCTTGAGAATGTGCTGCGTTATGCCGAGGAACACTTCTCCCCAAAAAGGATGGTTGTTGTAGGTACCTGCGTTTCTATGATTATTGGTGAAGATCTTCAGTCTGCTATCGATGGTGCAGGCATCACCACCCCTACAATTGCTGTTGACATCCATGCAGGATTTCTTGAAAATATCGCGGGTGTGCTTGCAACTCTCGAAGCTGCCCAACTGGCAGGCTGGATAAGTGAAGAAGAACTTTGTCGCCAGCAGTTCCTGATGCAGAAGGCAAATGAGGTTGAGAGACTTCGTGGCGCAGCCTGCAAGTCATACATCGAACCTTCCCGGGGCGATCTGAAACATCTGGCGGCACAGCAACTGCGACAATGTGCACAGAGCGGGGCAAAGGGGGTTGCTATCATGAACGCAAAGAAAGAGACAGCGTACATGTTTTCCGATGAACTGATCGCACTTCACGATTGTTGCCCTGAGGCAGATATCACTTATATCGCCAATCTTGAACAGCGGGGACTGCCCAAAGTCCGGGCTGATGCTCAGCGGATTCTTGACCAGATGACGAGCCGCGGGGTTAAGGTTGAACTGATCGGTGCGCTTGACGAGTATGGTGCTAACGGTGATATTCTAGGAAAGCGCCTGCGTGAGATCGCTCCGTCATTTGCATTAATCACCGGTGTGCCTCATGCGATTCCCATGGAATATACCACAGGAATTGAGTGCTTCTCCATCACGAACGGTCCCCGGCAGGTAGAGCCGCTCAAAGATCTCGGGCACCAGCATGTGATGGTCGAGATCGATCTCCACCCAAAAACACTGGGAGTTCGTGAGATTGTTGATAGCGAATTCGGGGCGGTTCTCCGGAGCCTCTAAATGAAACAGATCCTCATTACCGGTGATCGATCCGGCAGCGGCAAGACCAGTATAACGCTTGCTCTGACAGCCCTGCTGGCAAAGAAATACCGCGTCCAGACATTCAAAGTGGGAATGGATTATATCGATCCTTCCTATCTTTCGGCAGCATCCGGCCGACCTTGCCGGAACCTGGATAGTTTTGCTCTTTCAACTGATCAGATACATGAAATATTTACTTACGGTTGTCGCGATGCTGACATTGCTATTGTGGAAGGTGTCCGGGGTTTATATGAGGGGGCAGAAGCCTTAGCCGATGTGGGAAGTACTGCAGCGATTGCAAAAGAACTTGATCTTCCGACAATTCTCGTGGTATCTGCACAGAGCATCACCCGCAGTGCTGCGGCTCTAGTAAAAGGATTTCAGGCATTTGATCCGAAAATAAGGATTGTGGGTGTAATCCTTAACAATGTGAAAGGCGGCTCCCACAAGGCAAAAGCAACTGCTGCCATTGAGCACTATTGCGGTGTGCCAGTGATTGGTGCAATCCCCCGGATGGATGAGATGCAGCTGACCATGCGCCATCTGGGACTGGTGCCCTATCGTGAGGGTGCCGGTAAAGGGGATTTCGATACACGTATTCGAACAATTACAGATATGATTGAACAATATGTGGATCTTGAACGTCTGCTCTCCTTAATGCAAGACAGTAATGTTCCATCACAATCTTCACTGTCATTTGAAAGAACAATAGAACCGGATGTAAAGATTGGTGTGGCATTTGATGAGGCGTTCAACTTCTACTATGCCGATCTTTTTGATGTGCTCTTGTCATTGGGGGCTGAGCCGATTATGTTTAGTCCTGTTCATGACCGTCTTCCCGATGCTGACGGTTATATCATTGGTGGAGGATATCCGGAACTCTATGCCCGCGAACTGGAATCCAATCACGAGATGAGGGATGCTATCCGTGCGGTATCAAAGAACGGTACGCCAATCTATGCTGAGTGCGGGGGCCTTATGTATCTCACAGATCGTATTGTCCTGAATGCCGGCTGGCAGGGTGCTGCAGATAAACAGGACTATGCGATGTGCGGAGTTTTTTCAGGAGAGACCCGTATGCCTGCCCGAAGGGTTGTTAGTTATGTAACAGGAACAAGTGATGCATCATCTCCAGTTGGCGCAGCACAATTCCATGGACATGAGTTTCACCACTCTGATGTGGTGCTGTCACATGATACACGATATGCGTACCATCTTTCCCGGGGTATCGGTATCCGCGACAACCTCGATGGGGCAGTCATTGACAACACGCTGGGCAGTTATACTCACCTGCATCCATTAGGGTGCAGGGGTATGCTCGAACATTTTGTCAAAACCTGTCGTAAGAAGAACGGCGTCTGATTCCTCAAAAATAATTGTTTTTTAAAAAAGTCAAAACAAAAAAGCAGAATGCAATTTTTCCGGTATACGGGATATTAAAACAGGTTTTTCCTGCACAGAGATTATTTGCTGTTAGCGGTAATTTCGACTTTATAATCTACAATTTTATCGACAAAAGAAGACATCTGCGAAAGAATGACCGGGTCAAGCCCTTTTTCTACACACAGGAAAATGCCCGATATATCTGATAGTTTGAGCTTGTTTACAACAAAATGAAAGAACTTTGATGCAGTTACTGATGGGATATGAATGAGAAGCATGCTGACAGAGTCGAACATGATGCACTTTTTATTCTCCGGCATCTTTTTAAGAACTTCTGAAATTGCAATTCCAAGATCGGTTACGTTTGCAGGATTATTTACATATTTAACCTTGGGATTCTCTTCACAGATCCCCCCGGAATATTGGGTGACTGCATCGATTATATAAATTTTTGATATGTCTATTCCTTCTTTTATGTAGATTTTTGTGAGCACTTTAAATGGCTGGTTAACCGTGATAACGAGAGGTGTGCAATCCCGTTTAAGTATCTTTTTTATGACAGCAATATTCATCGCATGGATATTTTCCGGCGGGGCTATCATCAGGTATAGCAAATCATCTTCTGCACTCTCTGTTGAAGTTGAGTCTGCCACAGCACTTAACTCCCGAGAAGAAATTCCCTTAATTCCTTTGGTATATCTTCTCCGTGCTCTTCTGCAACCATACGGACAAGATTATCGAGATTTTTTATCATCTGGCTGATATTATTTGCCTGAATCTGGAGTTTCATACGGATCTCTTCGGATTCATATTCCCCGGTTTTTACCTGGTCTGCAATGAGTTGCATGTTCATTTTTGTAAGTTCAAGTGGCCGGCGGATACGGAGCACTGATTCATTCATAAAACCGATGAGAGCAACTTTCCGGTCATCTGCCTTTTTCCTGTCAGAGATATCAACGAAACTTTCCACAAGGTATTCTTTCCCATTAATTTTTGCCTTGGCTACCGTCTTTAGAACAGCTACTTTCTCTTCCTTTTTATTGATGAATATACGTTCTTCGTTTGTTATTGCTGTATTCTCATCAGTGACCGGGCAGGTTCCCTTTTTTGCCGGGCAAATAAATTCATGGCACATTCGGTTTACCAGTTCGCCCTTTGATAAACAAAGGATCTCTTCTGCTATCGGGTCGGCATCGACTATCAAGTGCGTTTCGGGATCGATGATGATGATCCCCGTCTGGATCCTGTCAAAAACTGCTTTGAACAGGCTGTCACTATCCTCAGTTAATAATCCTGGTTTATGTGGGGGCGCTTGTATCTTTTGGGACATTTTGTACCTTATTCTTGACTCTTATATGTGAAACACAAAATCCTTTGTTTGAATGATGTTTTTGTTTATCTGGTATTGTTAATCGTTTGCATTATTCCCGAAATATTTTTTATTATTTATGAGATAATTTGTCCAATAAACCCGCACAAAAAGAAAAAACTACAAAAACCCCCGCGATCCATCAGAAACTATGATCATATATTATGATGGGAAATTTGTGTCTGATGATCAGGCAAAAGTCTCTGTGTTTGATCACGGGTTCCTGTACGGGGATGGTGTGTTTGAAGGTATCCGCGCTTATAACGGACGGATATTCCGGTTAAAAGAACATCTCGACCGTCTTTACGATTCTGCAAAGACCATAGATATCCATCCCCCGATATCAAAAGAAGAATTGACAGAAGCGATTTGTGAAACATTGCGTAAGAATAATCTGACTGACGCATACATACGACCAATCATCACCCGTGGCGTTGGGGATCTGGGACTTGATCCGCGCAAGTGTCCAAAGCCATCAGTTATCGTTATCGCTGTTACCTGGGGTGCAATGTATGGCGATCTTTATGAGAAAGGATTAAAGGGAGTCACCGTTTCTGTGAGGCGCAATCCTGCCGAATCCATGCCCCCGAATGTCAAAAGCCTGAATTACTTAAACAATATCCTTGCAAAGATCGAGGCGAATTATAAAGGAGGAGATGAAGCCATCTTCTTTGATACGAACGGTTACCTGTCTGAAGGTTCCGGTGATAATCTCTATATTGTAAAGAATGGAGAGATCATCACACCGCCAACGCTTAACAATCTCCGGGGAATTACACGGATGGTGTTAATTGAGATCGCCAAATCACTGGGTATTACTGTAAAAGAACAGAATATCGGCTATTTTGATCTCTATACTGCAGATGAGATGATCTGCACAGGGACCGCTGCTGAAGTTGCGCCGATCACATGGGTGGACGGGCGCACAATTGGCAGTGGCAAACCCGGGCCCGTTACAAGGCAGCTTATGGCCTCATTCAAATCGGTAACAGAGACTGAAGGCTATCCTATCAATAAAAAATAGTTACCGTTCAGATCTCTTCTTTTTCCTTAGCACTACGAGCCCGGTTCGCTGAAATACGCTATCAAACCGGCAGATCAATATACTAGGAGAGTATTTTATTGAACAAGCAAGATGACAATAAACTGCGATTCAATACGAAAAAAATGTGCCAGCAATCCTGATGCAATCGTAGTACTCATCGAAGAATATGAAGAAACAGTAGCCGATGAGAAGGCTAAAAACACGATACTCGAGGAACAGAACCGGGAACTGAAAGAACAGAATAAGGTACTTGAAGAAAAGAATCGGGAATTGGAAGCGCAACGCAAACAGAATAGTACGAACAGTAGCAAACCGCCATCAACTGATGTTTTCGTACGCCCCAAAAGTCAGCGCAAGAAGGGCATGCGCCCCGTGGGTGGGCAGATAG
>JANYBK010000133.1 GCA_025360805.1 Methanomicrobiales archaeon | reverse complement strand
GTGTCCTATTTGCTTCGATGTGAAATTCTGTGAGGTTAATCCAGAAAAATCGGGCATATTTTAATTATTGCTATACTAAGATATAACTCTAAGTATTGTGGTTATTTCCTGGACTCCAAAATGTTCCTGCGAAAGGTCGGTGATATCACTTATCGGTTCAAATCCGGCTTCCCGTATCTTGTTTTCATAATTACGGTTCTGAAGTCCATTTTCCGATAAAAATGCTGCATGAGGATCAATTCCGGCAGCTGTCATTGGGCTCGTCGGATGTTCAACATGTACCGAAACCCTCAAACATCGGTAAAATGGAATGTATGTTAGGAACTGGTCCCTTTCGATCTTACCGCTCACTGCCTTACCCCAAACGGGTCAGCAATGTGGCAGATCGAATGATTTGACATTCCTTCATCCGTGCGGGAGAATCTCCGGGCAGGTGCATACATGGACCCCAGTTTATTCATCCAGGGAATGATCATCGGACTCACGCTTGCTGTACCAGTTGGTCCGATTGCCCTCCTTTGCATCCAGCGGGCGGTCACCGATGGCAGGCTCCACGGGATCGTATCGGGTTTAGGTGTGGCAACCTCAGATTCTTTTTATGCTGCTGTCACTTTCTTTGGGCTTACGGTCATATCGGGGCTTATCATCGCTCACCAGTTCTCTCTCCGGCTCGCAGCGGGTGTTGTTCTAATTTTAGTGGGAATACGAATCTTTCTCTCAATACCCGCAACGATGAGCGTGAAAACCGAACACGAGACCTATCTCAAAGATTATCTTTCGATGGTGGCCATCACTATTGCAAACCCGTTAACGCTCATCTTCTTTGTTGCCATACTGCCCGGTTTTGGCGTGGTGTTTTATGAAAATTCTGTTCTGTCCGCATCGGAGTTTGTCGGGGGTGTATTTTTGGGCTCAACACTCTGGTGGATCATTCTCTGTGGTCTGATCGGTTCTGTGCGTTCCCTTATCAGTCCTGATCATCTGAGGCTGATTAACCGTATGTCCGGAGTAATGATAATATGCTTCGGTGCGGGGTTGCTGCTCCTGCTGGCAATACCTACCTGAAGGGATTTGGTTAAGGCCGTTCCTGGTGCGAGATTTGGCTCTATTCAGGTTTTTCCGGTTATGCCAGTACCAAAAAAGTTCAGAGGGATCTGATGTTCACTTCGTATTGTTTGATCACCAATGTGTTAGTTGGTGGCAGTTGATATTTCAGCATCGCTCCATTCCCAGGTGTTCCACTTATCAGTGTCATCCCTAATGTTTTTTGGAAGTAGTTATTCCACGCAATCGAGTAATCCTGAACAGGATCGGGTGTATATTCAAGGTATACCTCAGCAGTAAGAGGGGGAGTATCCGTTTTTAGGAATTGTGTCTCTCCCAATTCCATCTGTACAGTGCCGACACCCATCTTGGCCATCATTCCGGTGCTGGTGATGTTTACGAGATTAATGACCATAGTATTTGTCTGACTGTCATAGAACCACCGGGGCTCAGCGAGCATCACCGAACCCGGTTCCACGTGCCGTCGCATGACAACCGCTCCGTTCTGAAGGGAGATATCTGTGCCGGCAGAATCAGAGGAATATCGCAATTCCCCGGATTGGAATGAGTTCTCGTAAATGATATTATTTTGATCATAGATTTTTATCGATGAGGATGCAGGGGTATAGGTCGAATTATATACCGTCAGTACTCCTCCCCCGATCCTTAAGGAAGTCTCTTTGTAAGGTATGGTCTTGTACGCGAGACTTTTCACATCGTTTTGCAACACGATCATGTTCTTTTCCATGATCTGCTCATCTGCGCTTGTCTGCTGCTTGAGGAGCATCGGGTAACCATACAGGGTTACAAGTCCGATACCCGCGATCACTATAGTGAAGATGAGTAAGAATCCGATTGATTCAGACACTCCTGAAGTGCATGATACCCGGTTATTTTTACCCATCATTAAAAACCTCCAGAATCATAACTTATCCTGTTCATACCCGAACCTGTAGTATTTCCTCCGGCTCTTCGTGTCGAGCCAATACCGGCGATAGCCACATTGGTTACAATAGAACCTCTCGATACCGTTACAGTCTGGGCTGTTGGGTCATCACTGATAGAATTGCCGATCTCAACAAAATAACCCCGTCCCGCGATATCATCCGGGATGTCGAATTTTGAGGTAATATTCCCTGTGTCGGGTGCAATGGCATAGGTGTCAACGATCCGGGTTGAGATGCCGTTACTGATATCGGTAAATGCTGAATACGTGAGGGTATTTGCCGGCCCCTCCATGAAATTTGCATTCACTAAAAGGAGCATGACAATAAAGAGGGCCATGAGGACTCCGGATATTATGATATACTCTATCAATGTTGCCACCCCGCCTTCATTGCACAGCTGGGGTCCTCTATTTTGATCTCCAGATCTCATTGTATATCATCACCCCGTTGTTGTAATGAATATCGACAGTTGTATAGGGATTGCTGATCGTGGGTTGAGTGGAGGATATGTTCACCACGGAATTCTGTCTGCTCAATGACAGGGTTCGGATGTCATTCTGCACATTTGATATATTATTGACGTCCCGGATATTATTGACCTTCAGAAATTCGGACTGGATGATCACATCTCTTACTCCCCGGATATCGTTTTTCGGGAATTCCAATACAGCTTCTGCGGTTGTTTGTCCTATTACTGTTGACTGGTTGAGAACTATCGCGATAAAGAACAGGCTAAAACTTACGACAAATCCCATAAGCACAATCCACTGGGCATCATCCTTTAATCCCGCCATAAGAGTACCTCCACGAGCACGGCGTGTTTACCCGAAGAATCATCAGGAAAGCGTTTTTCAACAATTACCCAGTCAGAAACACGGACAGCGTGTTCACCACTTACGAACGGTCGCAGGGAATCACTCAGAACTGTACTGCTGACAGAACCCCCTGTATCGACGTATGTTACATTTGCCACAAACTGAATATGATCCCGATCAGATCCTGCCCTGTTGTTCACCATGGTGAGGAACATTGACCGGAATGTTTCGGCATCATCGGTTTCCACGATTGTCTGGAGCGGGCTCTTTCCGGTCGTGCTGTTGGGTGCAGTATTCATCAGGTTCAGGGCATCATTACCCAGCACTTCGAGCTGCATATCGCTGATATGGGTGTCTCCCAAGGTATACACAGATGTGCTGTTGACCACAATGTAAGCTGTCATCAGCATAATCAGGCCAGCGGCTATGCCCTCTATAGTATATAGTTGACCATCAGTGTTTACCACACTGCCACCTCCATGATTGCATCTGTCAATGCCGGTTGTGTGACATTTGTGGGATGGTAATTGTAATCAAATGGCCGGGTATGGGTATTATTGAGGAACTGCTGCTTTGGGTCCAGTTCAAAGGTCAGGTTGATGTAGATCGCACCGTACTTATCTGTGCTTGAGAAAAACCCCGGCTCAAAAATCATCGAGAGATTTCTGTCGGTACCTAAGTCGACAGGTGGTTTTTGTGCAGTTGTACCCCAGTTGACATAAATATAATTCTCAAATGCCGCAACCGGTGAAAATGCATAGAGATTCGAATCCCCGGTGTGTGTCTGGTAGAATTTCACTTCTTTTAAGTTGACAGTATACGGTTCGGATGGGGGATGTATCACTGTATTCCGTGTTTTATCCAGATCCGTAATATTGATAATTATTCGATCCCCGTTCGGGTTGATCCGGTACGCGGCATCCCCGTTTGGATTGTCAATTTCACCTACCTCGCCGGTAACCAGGTATGATGAGTTGATCACAATCCGGAACTCGTTTAGCGTCACGTTCTCGGTATTTTTGTAACCATACTTCGTGATGGTCGGATCACCGATCGCTGTGTTGCTTGAACTTTTGATTTTTACATCTCTGCGTATATACCCGAACAGATAATTGTCCGGAACAACATCCCCGACAGATCGGGGTGTATCCTCGCCAACAGCCCGGAGGGAGATATTGAACCGGTAGGGATAGTCCCCGAAGATCACCCGTTTCTGATAATCTTCCGGATAGGAAAAAGCCGTGGAGCAAAAAAATCGTTTCACCTTGTTTTCATCGAGAATACGGGGGGTTTCTTTTGAGACCGCAAGGCCGAATCGTGCAACATCACGCGTGTCATTTTGTATCTCCCATGGCTGG
This sequence comes from Methanomicrobiales archaeon, assembly GCA_025360805.1. Taxonomy (GTDB): domain Archaea; phylum Halobacteriota; class Methanomicrobia; order Methanomicrobiales; family Methanospirillaceae; genus Methanoregula. Next base: position 14,676 of record JANYBK010000133.1, on the reverse strand, counting down.
TTACCGGTTACAAGTGGTCCGACAGCTCCAGGGTCCTCAACAAGAATTACACCTGTCCGGTATGCAACGGCATCGTAATCTATCGTATGTGACTGAAGGCCGATGAACAGGCCCGGTATCAGGGTTGCCACCCAGATAAAGGTGATCATGAAGATCGTGAAACCTACTAAAAAGTCAATTGACATTATCCCGGAATCTTTAGTCATTTGATGATGTCAACGCCCCTGTCTTTGCATCGAATACGAGAAGTCTTGTTTTTCCCTGGCCGGTTATTGTGAGATAATATTTACCGTCTGCCAGGGCAAGTTCTCTTGATTCGTTAGTGATTGCCTGTCGTGTTGAAAAAATCTGCTCACGGTTCTTTTCAAAAAGTTTCCGTGGCGTAATTATCTCACTGATGATTATCTCATTTTCCGGAAACCCGCCCTGCCAATTATTTACTGTCTCACCGGATCGATCATAGGTTACCAGTGATACCTGTTGCGGTTGTCGGACAACAAAAATCCAGCTGCTTGCGTTTCCTGTTGCATCCAGTTTATATCCGTGGATCAGCTGGATATGCGCTGTTTTGGTAGTATTTTCAAATGGATTTTCTTCCCGGTTGATCCCAACATACGGGACGTCTGGTGCTATGTCTTCAAAATTGATCCTCACGAACTCATTGGACTGGTTCAGAACAACAAATCCGATATCAATTTTTGATTGTGTGGCTTGTTGAGACGGATTAAAAAATGATAGCGGGTTTACCATAATCATGACAATGATGGCTACAACCAACAATATGAAAAAAAAAACATATGCCACCTTTCTCATGGGTTTGCCTCATGGTTTATAGGTTGGATGGTGAATATAAAGATTGGTTTATCAGAATCTGTGAAATTTCTTCTTAAAAATCGAATCGGATAAAAGAACGGGATTGGGGGAAGAATAACACCTTGGTTTATTAAAAAAATCTGGATGCGTTATTCAGTCAGTTGTCAACCGTACGAATTCTGCAGTTAACTGCATCTCTTGTTCTAAATATCAACTATGGAAAAAAAGGCTTGGGCGGTTATTGCCACGCAACGGAATCTTTCGTTTGACAGCGCCCCCATGTTTTTTGCCTGATCCGGTCCCCAAATGGAAATGGTCCAAATTCACAAAAATTGCAGAGATAACTGTTATTTTTCATTTCAGAGTTATTTCAAAGCGATTTTAAAAAAAGAAAATTATATATATTATAATGTGCTATTTCTCTCTCCAATGTGATTGGTATGACAATTAACAGATGGATGTGGGTAATTTTTGGTCTGGTTCTGCTGATAAGTTCTGCAGCTGCAATCGACCTTTCCCCGTCAACTATCATTAGCAGCAATCCGGGCTGGCTCATAGCAAATGATGGGAATGACCAATCCACAATTGCCGTTTATGCACTGGCGGCAGGTACTCCTGCAACACCGGTTTCTGGTGCAACAGTCACTTTCTCTCTTTCTCCCGCGTCTCAGGATTTGGGAACGATCTCTCCTGTAGCACCTGCATCAGCGATAACCGGTACTGATGGAAAAGCAACAGCAGTATTCTCAACCTCCAAAAAAAGTGGCACTGCCACAATAATTGCAACAATCTCCTTTAACGATGGTATCACTACTCCGTTTCAGGTTTCCGCCATCCAGCGGATCGATCACGATACACCCCAAGGGGCAACTTTTAAAACCCCCTCCGAGTTACCGGTAGGTTCAATAACAAGTGTATATGTCACCCTTGTCGATCGCTGGGGCAATCGCATAGATAACAAAAATATTGCAGAAACAGTTCGTCTCACCATGGCAGATGATGGCGGCGCTGGATTACAGGATGGTCTGAATTATGTTACCCAGAAATCCTATTCAACTGATGCAGAAGGCAACATATCTGCCGTTATCAGAATATCTACTGCTGTCAAAAGCAATTACATCCAGATGGATCCCATCGGAAATATCGTAGTTCCCCCAAGCACGTATATTCAGGGTGTAGCGGAAAGCGAACCCTATTATATTGCGCAGACTCCGGCAAGTCCCGGCTCAAGTCTTCCTGCTGATGGTGACCCGGCACACGCTGTGGAAATTTATTACACGATTACCGATAAGTACAACAACCCCATAACCGGGGCATCAGTACACTGCAGTTCAACAGATGGAATGAGCGCGACTGCACCTACCAATACCTGGGGACGATTAGAAATCTCCTTCGGCCCGAAACAAACGATCGGTATCTATACTCTCAAAGCAGCCCCTCTCAGGAATACGAGCGCAGTATGCATTGGGATAAATGACGGCACTGTCGGGTACTGCAGTCAGGATATTGAATATTATAGTACCGAGCCTGTAGACCTGACATTTACCGGAAATCCGCAGACCATGACGAGCCTTGATGTGAATCCATTGACCCGGTCCATTCTTCAGGCGCGGGTGATGGATATCAAGGGCAACCCGGTAATCGGAGAAAATGTCACCTTCTCGCTTGCTACCCCAACTTATCCCGGGGGGCCCTTCAATGTGACTGTCCCGCCCAGCCTCTCCCCCTCCTACGATAAAGTGGGTGCAAACGGATATGCAACAACTCAATTCAGTCCGGGAAGGTTCGCGGTCTATTCTGATCCAGGATATAATCAGGCAGCCACCGGGCAGGTTGTTGCAAACGCAACGTGGACAAACAAGGCCGGTACAATCACAAAAACCAGGGATGTCACGCTGGTCTGGAAAAACTATCCGTACATCAGCACATCCTCTTTAGGGGACTGTGGGAATTCCCAGGTTGGAGATAAGATTGACATCAAAATACTACTCGTAGGTGACGGCGCTGCTATCAAGCCAAAACCCATCGACGTGCTACTCTTGCTGGATAATTCCGGTTCGATGGGATTATCAACAGATAGTGGCAGCAGATTAAGCCGGTCAAAAACTGCAGCGGTGAATTTCATCGACAAAATGGTGCAGGGAACAGATCGGGTAGGAGTTATTTTTTATGATAAAAATACGTATCCTGATTTTTCGGTATATGTTCCACTCACATACGATCTTTCTTCTGCCAAGAACAGCATCAGTTCGTATACGCGAACTAACGCTAATGGTTACCACACACGGACACGGTATGCGCTTTATGAAGGAATAACCTTAATGAAGAGCTGGACAACCGATCGTGAAGCCGTCCGGGCGATCATCCATATGACCGATGGTTCGTGGAGCATGGAGGGGGACCCGTTAGCGAGAGGAAACGGGTTTAATATGGCCTTTGGGTCATCGGAAACTGATCGAACCGGCCTTCACAGTATATGGGCGGGGAATGTTGTTGTTGTAATAGATAAATTCCGCTATTTCGATGATTTGGGTGGTGGAACGGCGATTACCGAAAGCAGAAATGATGTACCCAACGGTCAAAGGTGTGATAATGGCAAGTATCCTAATACAACCGGGAGTACACTTTGTGACGGTTGGTCGTCAACACCGGATAAATATGAGATAACTCAACAAACAACGACAAAAACATTGACCTATTATACAAATGCCCAGACTTCCAATCAAAATATGTCTGTATATGCCGCATCGAGTAAGATCAGAGTATACTCGATTGGTTTTGAAACACCCTCAACCGGTGAGATTCCCAAAGTTCTTACCATTATCTCCAATTCTACCGGAGCATATTATCAACTCGCATCCGATTCGGCTGCACTTAATGCTCTTTACACAAAGATCGCCGGCGATCTGCAGGAAACTGCAGGTGGTAATACCCAGGTATCACTGATGTTTGATGCGGTGAAAATCAACGATGTCATCAGCGGGAATATCTCGAGTTACATGGAATATGTACCGGATGTACACTCGCCATATTTGCCAACTGATTCAACGTTCTACAATAAAACACACCTATCACCATCAGGCACGATGACCTACCTTGATGGGTACCCCAAATCCCAGAGTGATAAGGATCTCTGGCTTTCCAAAACTATGACCTTCAATCCTGGTGAAATGAAACTGAATGATACCTGGTCTGCGACCTTCCGCTTGAACCTGACCCAGGCAGGGAAGATCGATCTGTTTGGCCCTAACAATTCAATAATTACATTTACTGATGCGTCTACTGGTGCAACCCAGACGGGGTTTATTCCTGCAATGCAATGCAGGGTCCAGGCTATTATCGTAAATACCGGTTTTGGCAGCAAAACGCTACGGGTAGATAATCTCTCATTCGTTGAAGGTGTAAGCCCTGATCCGAATGTCTGGACTATAAAATGGAACACCACTTATGATGGCAATAAAACCGTTCAGGAAGCGATCCTGTACCGGGTGACAGGAGAAACACAATGGAAGACCGTGCCTGGTGGATTGTTTTTCATATCCACAAAAGTATTCGAAGAAACGAATCAGCATTCCATATCCACATCGGACACAATGTTATGGCCCGCGGGAAAATGCTTTGATATACAGATCGTGGCAGGAGCAGAGGATGCGAATGCAGCGATGACAAACCAGATTACAAAATGCAAAGCATTACCCGGAGGTACGATATTTATCAAACTTGAATAATTTTTGTATTTGTCTTTTCACGGCACAATCTTTGTTATCGGTATCTCTAAAATATCCTCAGCGCCGCAGGCCTTGAGGCGGGGGATCAGCTTGTTGACCATGTTCTTTGGAACGACCGTCTGGATACTGTAATAATCAATCCCATGAAGCTGGCTCACGGTCGGCTTCTTCATCGCGGGCAGGGTGGCTACGATTCGTTCCATAGATGAGGAGGGGACGTTCATTGTCAGGAGTACCTTGTTCCTCGCTTCGATCACTCCGAAGAGCAGCGTCCTGATCTCCTCTATCTCCCTTCGCTTAACCGGGTCTGCCCAGCTCGTTTTATTTGCGCATATCACCGTGTGGGACTCCATGATCTGCCCGATGATTTTCAGTCCGTTCTTTCGAAGCGTTGTGCCGGTCTCAGTCAGGTCAACTACCACATCCATGAGATCCGGTACTTTTGCTTCGGATGCACCGTACGAATGGAAGAGCTGAACGGGAATTTTTAAGTTTTCGAAAAACTTCTTTGTGAGTTCCGGGTATTCTGTAGTCACCCGGCTGTTCGGGCGGATCTGGGAGACGTTTTCTATCGGCTCGTCGCGGTGGACAGCAATCACGATCTTCACGTTTCCTTCTCCGGTCTTGCTGTACGAGAGGTTTGCTACTTCAATGACATCCGAATTTGTCTCGTTTACCCAGTCAAGGCCCGAGATACCGATATCAAAATACCCTTTCTCTACGTACGTGGGGATCTCCTGTGGCCGTAAGATCTTGATCTTACCGATCCGCTCATCGGCTATAAGGGGATTGTAATCGCGATCCGTGCGCCTGACTTCAAGGTCTGCCTCTTTAAAGAGTTGGAGTGTCTGTGCTTCAAGGCTGCCTTTCGGAAGTGCGATGGTGATCATACAGTACACTGTTTGCGGCAAAAAGAATAAAGATAAGGGGTGGGGATGGATCTTAAGTGGCTTCTTACTCGAACGTGTGAACAACAAGTCCGCTTAACAGCTTGGGCTCGAACCATGTTGACTTCGGGGGCATGATCCCCCCGGCATCAGCAATGGAAAGGACCGTCTCAACCAATACCGGCTGCATGGCAAACGCGAGCCGGTATTCCCCATTGTCGACCAGTCTCTCAAGATCTGCGACCGGGCGGGCACCCCCGAGATACTGGAGCCGGGCATCGCCCCGGGGATCGGTGATCCCAAGCATCCCTTCAAGGACCCACTTCTGGAGTACCGCTACGTCAAGCCCATCCAACGGGGCTGCATTTTTCTCCAGATGGCGCGTGCACTCGTACCACTGGCTACCGAGATACATATGCACGATATGGTAGCGTTCCGGTTTCTTTATCTTTGGTTTTATGTTATACCCGCGACCGTCTACTCTTCCGTACGGTTCCACATCGAAGTATTTTTTCAGCGTTTCTAAAAAAGTGTCCTGAGTAAAGGTGCCAATATCCGTGAGCAGCCTGCTGTAACCATGGATTTTTACCTTGTTGTGGGCAAACAAGACCCCCATGAACCGGAACGCTTCGGCATCAGAGGGGATGTTTTCTGCAATCCTGCGGTCTGCAACGTTCACGGCCGCCTTTGCCCGGTGATGCCCGTCAGCGATATAGAGCGAGGGAAGATTTGCGAAATGTTGTTCGAACCGGTTAAGGATTGCGGGATCAATAATCCGGAAGATCTGGTGGATTCCTCCATCATCGGTGCGCACTTCTGCATCGGGAACCGCACCCCCCGAAACCTGCGCATTGATAAGCGAATAGATATCCCCACTGTTCCGGTACAGGAGTACAACCGGTCCGTTGTGTGCTTTTACTGCTACAATATGACGGGTTCTGTCCTCTTCCTTATCGTACCTGGTCTGCTCATGCCTGCGGATATGGTTCTGCCGGTAATCTTCTACATCGAGACAGCAGCAGAGGCCAAGGAACGTTTCTCCATCCTGTTTCACCCGGTAGGCATACATGCCCGGCTCGGAATCCTTTCGTATCTTACCTGTTGTCTCAAGTGCTGCAAAGTTATCATGCGCCCGTTTATACACCCGGTCATCATGAGGATCGATTCCGGGCAGTTCAGCATCCGGTCTGCTCACGCGCAGGAAACTCTCGGGTTTTTTCTCAATGATTCGACGTGCTTCTTCTGCCGTCACGACATCATATGGGACAGCAGCAATCGCCTGCGCACATTCACGGGTGGGGCGCACCCCGGAAAAACTATAGATCCTTACCATACCAACACCAGCACTCAAACAGGGGACACAGTTGCTCTCAAAGTTGGGTGTGATCCCTTATATTTCCGCACACCGCAATAGCCGGTTTTAGGGCAAAAACTTTTGACCAGCGGGCACCCAGCAGTACTGCAATATCTCCCTCATTGGGAATCCTGATATGATCCGACCCCACGATCTTGTGCCCTACCCGTTGCCGCAGATTCGGCGGGCAATACCTTCAGATCTCGCTTCGATTGTAGCTATAGAGAAAGATTCCTTTATCGATCCGTGGGAGATCACAGTCTTCTTAGAAGCGCTCACCTACTATCCGACAACCTATTTTGTCGCGGTCTGCGACGGGCAGGTAGAAGGTTTTATTGTAGGTGCGCTTGAGGATACCGGAGAAAGTATCTACGGCCATATCTGTAATCTGGGGGTGAGTCCTATGTACCGGAAGCGGGGGATTGGCAAATTGCTCGTGCGTAGGGCTGAGCACCAGTTTGCCCTTGAACTGGCAACTGCAGTCCAGCTTGAAGTACGGATTTCCAACATAACAGCCCAGAGTTTCTACAAACGACTCGGCTACCGGCACGTGTTTGGGATCGACCAGTATTACGCAAACGGTGAGGATGCGTTTGTTATGATGAAGTGGTTCCGATTTTAAAAAGGTTATTTTTTTATGGCCTCAACAAGTCGCTTGTTTATGATATCCCAATTCACAACATTCCAGAAATTCTCAACATACTTTGCCCGATCATTCCGGTAATCAACGTAGTAGGCGTGCTCCCAGACATCGAGCACCATGATAATCTTAAAGGGGTACGTATTGACGCCGTGCTTCTCGACCTGCATGATCAGCGGACGCATGGTTCCAAGGCAGAGGGTAAGTGCAGCCCAGCCAGATCCTTCAGTACTGTTTGCCGCTTGAGTAAACTCCTTTTTGAACCGCTCGAACGATCCGAACTCTGTGGTAATCATATCCCCGATCTTTCCCAAAGGAGATCCTCCCCCACCTTTTCCGGCAGGTGCCATATTCTCCCAGAACATCGTGTGCATCCGGTTACCCCCCAGGTGAAACGCGAGTTCCTTGAGCGTAGCCTTCATGTCAAGATCGAGATTCTCTTTTCGCGCTTTGTCAAGTTTTTCTAAGATGGCATTTGCACCATTGACATATGCCTGGTGGTGCTTGCTGTGGTGCAGCCGGAGTTGCTCTTCGGATAACGCAGGTGCAAGGGCTGCATAGTCATATGGCAGTGCTGGAAGGGAATACATCTTGGATACTGTCATCTGATTTCAAACTCCTTTGGTAGAGAGGGAGTAGATGTCCGGACACAAAAAGTTTTAGTATCCGGCAGGAAATTGGCCGGCTCCTGTAAAAGGGCCCTTCGAAAGTGTTTGGGAAACTTCAGACAATTACAGTAAAATTGCGATGTGCCTTAAAAAAAAGCCAGAAAAGATATTTTATTATCCCCTGCCGAGCTTCTGGTGTGCACGGGCAAGGTGCTGTGATGCAAGAGCCCCTAACAGGGAAAGTTCCCCGGCAAGAACCCCTGATGCAATGATCTCTGCAAGCTTTCTCGCATTCGTGCCCGGAGGTTCCCCGCCACCCGCAACACCGAGAATTCTTAAACATTCCTGCTGTGTATCCACGCCGGTCCCGCCACCCACAGTCCCGACCGGGAGGGAGGGAAGCGTGACAGCGACATAAATTCCGGTATCTGTGAGATCTACTGTCGTAATGCAGGTGCTGCCATCGATAGCATGGGCCGCGTCCTGCCCGCAGGCAATGAACATCGCTGCGACAACATTAGCCGCATGAGCATTGAATCCCATTGCGCCGGCCCGTGCTGAGCCTACGAGGTTCTTGCGGTAATTTACTTCATGAATGGTCTTTGCATCGGTCTTGAATACCTGTGCGATAAGTTCATGAGAGAGGGCAACACCTGCGACAGTGCTCCTGCCACGTCCCATGATCGCATTGATGGCTGCGGGTTTTTTGTCGGTGCACATGTTACCAGACAATGCGATGAGCCGGGCGCCGGTTTCCTGCGCCACCAGATCAGCCACTTTTGCGCTTGCGATGGTGACCATGTTCATGCCCATCGCATCCTTGGTGTCAAACTCAAGCCGGACAAAAACACTCGTACCGGCAACAAAGGTGACGACATTGATCAGTTTCCCGTGTGATGTAGTACTCTCTGCCGCAAGGCGGAGTTCATCCTGATGAGTAGCAACCCAGTTGCACACTTCTGCTGCATGCACTACACTGTCAGCAGCAAAGACCGGTGCCCGGGTCATACCGTCGTGAAGTACGCGCACATCAGCACCACCGGCTTTTGTTATCGCGCTGCACCCGCGGTTCACAGATGCAACGAGTGCACCTTCTGTAGTAGCCAGCGGCAGCCAGAAATTGCCCTGCGCGTACCCGCCTTTTATCGCGATTGGCCCGGCCACGCCGAGTGGCACCTGCACTGTGCCGATCATGTTCTCGCAGTTCCGTTTTACCACGCGCTCGATGTTTATAGAAAAGATACCGATATTCTCCGTCTTTGTACCGGTCTCCTGCTCGATATACTCCCTGCGCACCCGGATTGCGTCCATGGGCTCGAGCTCTTTTTCCAGTTCGTAGAGTTTGAGTTTCCCGCTCTTCAGTTTATTGAGAATAAGATTGTCCCTCTCTCCGTTGCGACCGGATCCCGCACCGTTTACGGTTCCTGTTCGGTGCCCGCTATCATCAGTCATGAATAATGGTAGCACGTATAAATTAATGATACACGTGGTTGCAATCACGGTCAGACAATGGGGCCTTATGGTGCCTGCACGCGAGGGAGAAACTACGCGACGGGCGCTAATAGACGAAGAGGCGCTCGATCTCTCACTGAAGGTTCGGCGCGATGGCGATGCGCTCCTTCTCCCGCTCCTTGACTGGCGCGAGGGTGCAGAGCAGTACACATTCGAACAGAACCCGGAGCGGGTTGTGCTGGCCCGGCACGAACTGGTAGGAGGTATTGCAATCATGCAGGAGCGCGATGTAGCAGGAGCGCACAAAATCCTTGCTTCCCGCCCCTCGCTCCATACAATCGTCTATGCCAAGGGCGAGGTTTCAGGTGAATACCGCACCCGCGATTTCGAAGTACTTGCCGGTGCTCCCACAACCCGCACCGAAGTGATCGAGTACGGGCATCGTTTCCATGTGGACCTTGCAGCAGCCTACTTCTCCGCCCGGCTCTCTTCTGAGCGGCAACGCATTCTTCAGCAGACTGGCATAAACGAGACGGTACTCGATATGTTTGCAGGTGTCGGACCCTTTGCGATCACGCTCGCAGCGCGGACATTGCTCGTGGTTGCCTGTGATCTCAATCCCTTGGCGGTTGAACTGATGCTTGAAAATATCGCACAGAACCGGACAAAGAACGTGCTCCCTGTGCTTGCGGATGCCCGGAGACTTGCCGGGATCTTCTTGTGTCGATTCGACCGGATTGTGATGAATCTCCCGCTGTCGGGTACGGAATTCCTTCCGGAAGCCTTCCGTCTATGCAGGTCCGGGGGGATGATTCACTTCTATTCGCTGGTGTCTGAAGAGGGAGAGCACCTTTCATGCATACAGGGACTCGGTGGGGAGGTTATCGCTGAGCGGATGGTGCGGTCCTACTCTCCGGGGCAATGGCACGCTGTGTATGATGTGAGGGTAAGAGATATAACTGCCAATTTGGGAGATCAATGATTTTTTATTCTGTTGTGCGGCCAGAATGATTACCCGTGAAGGTTGATTACCAATGAGATACGATATTTCAGGATATGGGGCGCTCGGCAAGGATACTTATTCTTGGTGCCGGGGCAGTGGGACTTCCGCTGGCGTTAAAACTATCCCGGGTTGCTGAAGTTGTTGCAGTAACACGGGAGCTATATGCCAGTACAATCTCCAGCAAAGGACTTTTTATAAGCGGTGCATGGGGAACTGAAACAGGCAGGTTTACGTGTGTCAGCGAAGTGACAGACGATAAGAATTTTGATTATATTCTTATCACCTCAAAATCGCAGGATACCGAGGGTATCTGCCGGCAATACAAAGGATTGATTGGTACCAGTGAAGTTGCAAGTCTGCAAAATGGCATCGGTAACGAGGAAACAATCTCCCGGTATTCTGATCGGGTTATCGGTGGAGTTGTTATGACCGGATTTGTCAGGTCAGGGGAACGGGAAGTTCGAGTCACGGCCAATGCAGGTCCATTGCAACTCGGCAGGTTTCCGTATGGACTTGATGCAGGTGTCCGAAGTCTTGCTGATATCATGACCCGGGCAGGAATTCCTGTTGAAACTTCAGATCAGATCAAGGGAAAACTCTGGTCAAAGAACCTGATTAACTGCTCACTAAATCCACTCAGTGCCATAACGGGTGTAACCTATGGGAAACTTAAGGAACCGGACAGCTGGCATATTATTGATCAGATCGTCAGGGAGATTTTTGCAGTTATTCAGGCTGAACGTATCACACTCCAGTGGGGGGATCCGGATGCATATCTCGGGTACCTGAATGGTGCCCTGATTCCGGTGATGGCGGGGCATAGTTCTTCTATGTTGCAGGATATTTTGCACGGACATAAGACCGAGATCGATTATCTCAATGGTGCAGTTGTCACCGCAGGAAAAAGGCTCGGTATTGCCACTCCCTATAATGCCTGTATCTCCGACATTATACGATTCAAAGAATCTTTTAAAGGAACAATGGATCATCCTGCATAATCGGGGCTGTCGCCATCAAGAGGCACGGTTTTTTTGCAGAAATAAAAAAATCCGATAAAAAATTCATTGAGGGTTCGATAAAACCCGGTTTTTTTTGCTTACCGGTATTTTAACACTGTTGCAGCCCAGGTAAAACCTATTGCGCTTCCTGCAAGTACAACAAGATCCCCCGGTTTAATCCTGCCTTCCTCTTGTGCCAGCGCCAAGCAGAAGAGAGTATCAACCGGGCCCATATGTCCATACTCTTTCATTGTTCTCATGGTCTGGGTTTCCTGCAACCCAAGTGCCCCCATAAGATTGTCTGTTATACTCCTCTTTACCTGGTTCGTAAAAATATGATCAATGTCCTCTACCGTATATCCGCTGTTCTTTAATGCGTTGTTGATAACCATGAGATAATTTTTCAGGTACGTGCGGGAGAAGATTGTATCGAGAGATTCCGGATCATTCACCTGAAGATAGCAGTCCTCCTTGCGGAGATGTGCCCCTGTTAAAGGAAGTCTGGTTCCGCCGCAGGGAATCTTTACATAATCCGAAAGAGAGCCATCTGATATACTTGCATAGGAAAGCAGCTGATTTGCCGGATGATTCTTTTTTAAGACTGCCGCCACTGCCCCGTCAGCAAAAGAGAATGTGGAGACTGCCGTTTTATCAGCATAATTGACTGCAAGGGAGAGTTTGTCGCTGCACACCACCAGGGCATACTTCTTTTCAGGATCCCCATGGAGGAGCTCTTTGCAGATGGTAATTCCCAGGTTTCCCCCGTTACAGCCATTGCGTATCTCGAATGTATAGGCACTGTGTGCCCCGATGCCATCCTGAATTTTTGCAGCAGGAGACCAGAAATTATAATCATAAAAACCAAGGCCCCCGTACGCGATGATATCGATCTCATCTGCGGCAATTCCGGCATTTTCAATAGCCCGCGTGGCAGCTCGTACCCCCATTTCAGCGGGGTGCTCATCAGGCTCCGCAATATGTTTTCTTTCAATCCCGATCTTTTCTGAAAAAACCGATTCCGGAATACCTGACCATTGTGCCATCTCACGACTGGTTATCGTGCTTTTTGGGATGTAATATCCCAATCCCGCTATGCCAATCTTTGACCCCTTGGAATCCCGTGAAGATACCATACCTGTTTCCTAAATATTTTCTCCGTAACGACAGTGTACGCAGTGATATAAATTAATTGTTCGTGGAATGTGAAATGTTCAGCGTGTTTTTTGGTACAATAAATGGATTCTTTCGCAAAATACTATGTATCTGTGATGCGAATTTTACGGTAGAATGGAATTTAATATTCTCCAAAGCTGTATCACACTTTTCCAGATGATCTGTGTGATCATCGTTTTTGCGTACCTGTTTACACGAAGTCGTTATTTTCTGGAAATTCTTGAAAAGAAACCATCTTTAAAAACCCAGCTTCTTCTTATTGCAGTTTTTGGCCTGCTGTCGGTGTATGGTACGATCAGTGGTGTCACCCTCTATGGGGCTGTACTCAATGTCCGCGACTTAGGGCCATTCATCGCCGGCCTGTGTTGTGGCCCCTGGGTCGGTATCGGTGCCGGTATTATCGGGGGATTATATCGCTGTGCGCAAGGTGGTCCGTACATGTATACCGGCCTTATCGCACCTATCCTTGCCGGGGTCATCGGCGGTGTGATGTACTTCGCCAATAAACGCGATATTGTGCCGACATGGGTTGCTGTTGTGTTGGTTGCTCTGGTGGAATCTTTGGTTTCTTTAGTAGCCCTGCTCGTGGCGACACCGGCTTCCCAGTTCGTAACCATTGCAACGGTTGTTGCCATCCCCATGATTATCACCAATATGGTGGCGGTTTTCATCTTCTCGACAATTATGCAGAATCTGCTCAGTGAACGAAGGATGAAAAGTGAAAAGGAAAAACTGGAGTTCGAGATGGCACGAAAGGATGCTGAGCTCCAGATTGCTGCAGAGATCCAGAGAAATTTTCTCCCTGAGACAATTCCAAAGACAGAAGGGTTTGATGTCGCTGCAAAAAGTATCCCGGCAAAAGAAGTAGGGGGGGATTTTTTTGATGTGATGCCTCTCGAAGTGATCCTCATGAGCAATACCCGGACCGGGATCATGATTGCTGATGTGTCCGGTAAAGGTGTGCCTGCAGCACTGTTCATGGCCCTGTCACGTATCGTTGTCAGGGTCACGGCTATGTGGTTCAAAAAGCCATCAGAAGTAATAAACTTTGCAAACCCCATCATTGCGAACAATTCAAAAACAGGAATGTTCGTTACCTTGTTTTACGGGGTTATTGACAATACAACCCTGACACTTACCTATGTGAATGCCGGGCATAATCCTCCCATTGTGTTGCGGAAAAAAACCGGTGAGATTGAAGAGCTCAATCTCACGGGTGTTGCCGTTGGTGCGTTGGATGACGCCGAATATACTCAGGAGGTGTTGAACCTCTTTCCGGGTGATGTGATCGTATTATACACCGATGGCATTACCGAGGCAGTGAACGACCGGGAGGAGATGTATGATGTTCCCCGGCTCATTGAGATTATCCGGAAAAACGGGGATTTATCCGCTCAGGAAATTGTGGACGAAATTATCCGTTCTGTCTTTGCTTTTACCGGTTCGCAGCCCCAGTTTGATGATATTACCCTGATGGTTGTAAAGGTGAGCTGATAACAGATGACGGGCAAATCGGTTTTTTACCCAATATAATGGGCTGAACCGATGCATCAGTTTTTTTAAGATTCGTATCTTTTGTATCTTCTCACTTGTTGGAGATGAAACAAACCCCAATTGTGTTCCGATTACCGGATTTTGGGCAGGAATAGGAGGGGCCCGGGGGATTCCCCGTCATTCGTTGATGCAGTGTACTGCATATAGGGGAACAGATTTAATATTATTATCAAATCCAAAATTTTTTGTGGATATGCGTATGGCATACTCCGGATGGTACTGATCAACATATTGTGCAAGGCTTTTCGAACGCACATTTTCTGAAGATTTTACTTCGATGGGAACGATCATGCCGGTTTTATTCTGAATAAGAAAATCAACTTCTGCCTTGCCCGGGGATTCCCAGTAATAGGGGGTGTACCCATTTGCAAGAAGGGCAAAACAGACGTAATTTTCTGTTAGAGCACCTTTGATATTATCCAGTTGTGAACTTTTTTGCAGAATTAAGTGTGCGGGTATACCGAAA
>JANYBK010000016.1 GCA_025360805.1 Methanomicrobiales archaeon | reverse complement strand
GTTTTGAGGTCTGTTCTCCATATGCCAGATTGGACATATGGGGGCACCGGGAAAGTATATAGATCTACCGGTGAATGAACGGGAGATCTGAAAAAGACAGATAGGTTTTTACTCAGAACTCTCTAATTGGAGAGTCTCAATACAGCAATAGAATATAATAGACCCCCGAATCCAACACAATCTTATGAAACACCGTGAATTTGTTATTCTTGCACTGGTCATTGCAGGAGTGATAGTTGCAGGATGCACCCAGAGCCCGGCTGTACCTATAGTAACACCCACTTCAAATGCGGTGGCAACCCCTTTGGCACCAACAGTTCAAGTCAGGCCATCGTTTACCATGGGAGATCATTATCTCGAGAAGTCCTACTCGTTCCAGAGTGAAAAAGACGTATTTGTTGAGCAGTTCCGAGTGGATAATCCTGCATGGGGAATCGGGTTTGATGTCCTCCCGCTCAACGACGATAAGATATACTGCTGGTTTGAGATGAAAGTGACCAACATGGACAACGGCCAGTCACAGGTCTATGGTTACGGAAGGGAGAACGGTTTTGATCTCAAAAACCAGATCCCGATGTACACCACAGGGCCATACAAACTCGAGATGAAGGGTAACCGGGTCAAAGTTGATGTTACTGCGGCCAAACGAAATCCCTAATCTATGACTTGAACTGATAGGATCAAAGACTGGATTGTGGTTGCCTGCGGCTCCATAATATTCTCAATACACTGGTGATTGAAGCGCGCCGCGACTAAAAATCCGTATCACGCAAACAGGGTTGAGGTGGCACAAGGTCCGGTACCGTTTTTTCCCTGCCAAAATGCCGGCAACATTTTTGTTTGACCGAACAGATTCCGGCATAAACTCTTTTTGCCATTACTCCGACATTGCTATCACAGGAAAAGGCAGGGTAATGATGAAAAAAGAGTATGTTGTCGGAGTGACGGGGGCAAGCGGGGCATGCTATGCCCGCCGCCTGCTTGAGGTGCTGTGCCGTGATGCAAACGTCCATCTCATTGTATCAGATATCGCGCAGCAAATTGCCACCCACGAGGGTGTCTCTTTTGAGGGATTCAATGCAACGGTCCACCCCATTGACAAGATGGGGGCATCGATCGCAAGCGGTTCCCACCGGATTGACGGGATGGTGGTAATCCCGTGCAGTGCCAAGACGCTCTCTGCGATTGCGACCGGGTATGCCGACAACCTGATCACCCGGACGGCGGATGTATGTTTGAAAGAAGGCCGGAAATGTATTCTCGTCACCCGTGAAACACCCCTGTCCAAAATCCATTTGAAAAATATGCTGGCTGCCGAGGATGCCGGGGCAATGATCATGCCCGCCTGCCCTGCCTTCTACCACCACCCAAAGACCATTGATGATCTGGTGGATATGGTCGTAGCCCGCGTGCTCGATCATCTTGAGGTAGAACATACTCTTGCACAACGCTGGAGTGGTTACGATGCGTGAATTCATAGAAAAAATGCGCAAACAGGGGCTTGTTATCGATGTAAAAGAACCCGTATCTGCTGATATGCAGGCAGCAAAGATGGCGAGCACGACCGATAAGCTCCTGTTTTTCCATAATATTGAGGGAAAACGTGCGGTGATGAACCTTACCGCCAGCCGGACTTCACTCTCCCTTGCCCTTGGCATTGATGAAAAGAATATTGTCAAAACTCTTGCCGATGCAAAATTTGATGGTAAGGTTGTCGAGGCCCCTCCGCTGAAGATGGAAAAGCCTGATCTTACCCGCATACCGATCATGCACCACTTCCCGAAAGATGCGGGAAAATACCTCACGTCAGCGATAGTCTTCTCCCGCTGGGATGGTGTGGAGAATGCGTCGATCCACCGGATGCAGGTGCTCGACAATCACCGGGTCGCCGCCCGGCTCGTGGAAGGCCGGCACACGCATGTGATGCTTAAGAAGGCTCTTGCGAAGGGTGAGAATCTTCCTATCGCCATAACGATCGGGACACACCCGGCAGTCACGTTTGCAAGCTGCACCCGGGTGCCGACTGCAATGGAACTCCCGTTTGCCGCAGAACTGATGGGTGGGGAGATGAAGGTGCACCGGTGCAGTAATGGGGTACTTGTGCCAGATGCAGAGATTGTGCTGGAAGGTTTTATCACGGCCGAACTCACCGAGGAGGGACCGTTTGTGGATATCACCGGCACTTATGATCCGATCCGCATGCAGCATATCATCGAGTTCACCGGCATGTACACCAAGCCGAACTGCATCTATCATGGCATCCTGCCCGGTGGTGACGAGCACAAGATGCTGATGGGCGCACCGTATGAACCAAAGATCTACAAGGCAGTGGCAGGTGTCACGGAAGTGCGAAACGTAGTGCTGACCAAAGGCGGGTGCGGGTACCTCCATGCGGTGATCCAGATAAAAAAGAGCACGCAGGGCGATGGGAAGAATGCAATCATGGCTGCATTTGCTGCTCATACCTCGCTCAAGCATGTGGTGGTTGTAGACGAGGATATCGATCCCAACGATCCCCATGATGTGGAGTACGCGATTGCAACCCGGGTGAGCGGTGACCGTGATATCATGGTTATTACTGGTGTCCGTGGCTCATCGCTTGATCCCTGCCAGCTTGAAGATGGCACAAATGTGAAAGTCGGTGTTGATGCAACGATGGTGCTTGGGCGTGAGGCAGACTTTTCGCGTGCCACCTGGTGATCGTGATGTATCTCGATCAAGAGGATGAACGGATTCTTGCAGGAAAGCAGGGTGAGACAAAGGCGAAGATGCTCGAGCTTCTTGTTGCGCTGGGCAAGGTGTTTGGTGCCGAGCGGCTCGTACCAATCCGGAGTGCACAAGTGAGCGGGGCATCCTATAAGACGATCGGGGAATACGGTCTCCAATGGCTCTCCTCGCTCGATGCAAAGGCAGTTGTCCCTGCGGTCTTAAACCCAATCGGCATGCCCCGGGAACGCTGGGAGGAGATGGGTGTTGATCCGGACTTTGCCAGAAAACAGCAGGCAGTGGTCGCCGCTTATGAGCGGCTGGGCATCGGCCTCGAATGCACCTGCACCCCGTATTACCTGCACGAAACCTCGTACGGGGATCACCTCGCATGGTCGGAGTCGTCAGCGGTCAGCTACGCAAACTCGGTCATCGGGGCCAGGACAAACCGAGAAGGTGGACCGGGAGCGCTTGCCGCTGCCCTGATAGGAAAGACTCCCTGTTACGGTCTGCATCATGCGGAGAACCGGAAACCGCAGGTGATCGTCCGTGTGCAGGCCGACACCCGCGACTGGAGCATCGCCCACTACGGAGCGCTTGGCTACCACACCGGCAAGCTGGTGGGAAACCGCATCCCGTTCTTCTCGGGACTTAACCCGGACAGCGACCGGCTCAAGGCGCTCGGGGCTGCGATGGCAGCAACCGGTGCTGTTGCCCTGTATCACGTTGAGGGGATCACACCGGAAGCGTTGAAAGTTCCATTTGAGTTGTCCGGTCTCGAAATCATAACTGTGGAATCCGAAGAGATCGAGAAATTGTTTAAGGTGCTGCCGGTCGATGCCGTTGCTGTTGGCTGCCCGCACTGCTCTCCTGACGAACTTGCTACGATTGCCCGCCTGCTGAATGGCAGGATCGTGACAAAACCCCTGTATGTTTTTGTTGCGCAGGGTGTCATTAACACAAACTTAAAAACGGTTGACTCTATAGAAAAGAGTGGCGCGCGGGTCTTTGCCGACACCTGCATGGTAGTTTCACCAGTGATGGAGAAGTACTCCGCCATTATGGTGAACAGCGGTAAAGCGCTGGCATATGTGCCGGATATGTGCGGGGCGATGGCGAGGATTGGGACGATTGAAGAGTGTATCGCTGTGGCGACGGGATAATTTTTGTAATTAAATAAATCCTGACATAAACCTGTGACCGTTTGAGATTTTGTAAAAAGAGGAGAGAATCAGGAGATCGCAAGCAGAATCTTTTTGATCTCTGCAACTGCTGCCGGTTCGGGGTTCTTTCCCGGGCCAACTCCTTTGCCATGGGAAAGGATCTTCTGGACCTCGCTCTTTGTGATGTTGGCAAAAGGTATTTTTTCCCAGATCTTTTGATCGATCGTGTTCCACGTACACTGCAGAAGGTGCCCGAGGAGGAGAATATCATCCTCTGAATAAAACTTCCACTCCGTTCCCAGACCGTGCTGAATCTGTTTGATCGCATTTTCCACAAGTTTCTCACGGTGAACATGGTACAGTCGCCGTCCCACCTCAGCCTGCGTTACATCTGGCATTTGTGTCTCCTTTCCCACATATATATTGGGATGAAGAATGAATCCCATTCCCTCATGATATACTTTGTGGAGAAAGGAAGTTCCAAGTAAAGAGCCTATCCAACGAGCCATGACAATTGTTGGACGGCCGACCGGAAAAAAAGTGAAAGTGCAAAATTTCATCGCAATAATTATCACCATACCATATGCATAACGCGCATTTTGTCGATCAAATAATGGGAACACACTTGAATCGTAGGCCAAAACAAGAATAATCAGACAGCATCTGCTACTTCAGACCCCAGTATTTAGGGTAAAACAAATTAAGAATCAGAAATATTGTGCGAGTTGTTGAACCGG
>JANYBK010000015.1 GCA_025360805.1 Methanomicrobiales archaeon | reverse complement strand
GTTTTGAGGTCTGTTCTCCATATGCCAGATTGGACATATGGGGGCACCGGGAAAGTATATAGATCTACCGGTGAATGAACGGGAGATCTGAAAAAGACAGATAGGTTTTTACTCAGAACTCTCTAATTGGAGAGTCTCAATTGTAATCCTGTGATGCTTCGCAATCTATAAACCATACCTGTCATAATTCTCTCTCATGCCCGTGAGATCGTACTTTTCTCCGGAAGTCGAAACTTTGAGTCGGTGCGATCTCGATGGTCTTATCGATGAACGGGTTCGCTACACCGTCCAGTATGCCGCTGAACACTCTCCCTTTTACCGGCACTGGTTCAAAGAGAACAATATCAATCCTGCTGAAGTCCGGGTTCATGAGGATCTGCTCAATCTCCCAATAGTTTCCGGAAGGACCATACGGGAACATCAGCCCCCTGCTACTCCGGAATTTGAGTTCCTGTCCACAAACTGGAACAATGTATTTTCCATACAGGAGACGAGCGGCACGAGCGGTACACCCAAAGGTTTTTTCCTCACATGGGATGACTGGAAGCGGTATGCGGAGAAGTATGCGAGAAGTTTTGTCTCACAGGGTTTTTCAGAGAAGGATCGGATCGTAGTCTGCGCCTCGTACGGCATGAATGTGGGGGCAAACACGATGACTATCGCTGCACAAAAAATCGGCATGGGAATTATTCCCATTGGTAAATGTACTTTTGAATCCCGTATACTGAAAAGTTACAAACCCACAGCGATTGTCGGAAGTGTGTTCAAACTGCTCAGGCTCGCACGGCGTCTTTCTGCGGAAGGGATGAAACCTTCTGACACAATGATAGACAAACTTGTTGCAGGTGGCGAGAGTTTTGCTGATGAGTCCCGTGCCTACCTTTCCGAAATGTGGGGAGTGCCTGTATTCAATACTTATGGCAGTACAGAAGGAACAATGTGCGGCGAATGTACGCAGCTTTCAGGGCTTCATGTTCCAGAAGATCTTGTCCACCTTGATGTATACGATCCACGGATGCAGTCATTTGTAAAAGATGGCGAGTGTGGGAGGGGTGTGCTCACCACGCTGCTGCCGGTTGGCGGGAAGAGCGGGATGCTGCTGATCAATTATGATACTGATGATACAACAGTAGTCCTTTCCCGCGAGAAGTGCAAGTGCGGGAGGACCCATATGCGGATAGTCAATCCAGAGCGGGAGGCAGAAACACTCTGGGCATTTGGAAATCCCTTTAACAGGACTGACATAGAAGCAGCAGTCTTCCAGACCGATAGTATGGCACATGTAACCGGTGAATATGAAGCATCACTATATGATGGAGATATACCCGAAAAAATGGTGTTACGGGTGAACCTTGAGTGCTATGATCCGGCACGCTGTGATCGCAAACTAGTAGAAGATCGGTTCGTTTCCCGGTTCCTCAAATACAAATCACTGATTGCGGAGCACTACCATGAGGGTTCATTCCAGATAGAATTCAATTTTACCGGACTCCGCGGACTTGATTTATATACCCTGAAGGGTCGCCCGAAACGGCTTGTCGATCGAAGGGTGCACTGATTGGGGTGGGAATAAAATGATACAACACAAGGGACAATTAAACGAAAAAGAAAATGCATTGACTGGACTTGAAATCGTCATACTGCTGGTTGTTGCAGTAATAGTCATCGGCTATATTGGCTACTTGGAAATATCTCATGGGAAAACACTGCCTGTGGGTGCGCAAAAACAAAACATGATTACTAATACAGTGGTGGCGACAAGCAATCTGATCACCGATCCCGGGGGCATATTGGGGTATCCTGCAGTTGATGGAACCATAAACGGTGTCCCGGTCCATTTTAAAACACAAAATCCGGCGATGCTGGGTGCGTATGTACTGACGATCCAGCCATTTATGATGACAACCGGGTATATCGATATGGGTCACGCTTCGGTGCTCTGGGTGAGCGGGACCGATCAGGAAAAGCTCTCCCTTGTGCAGACTCCAATATTGATCTGCCCGAACTGGACGATCACGAATAAGGGTAATTTTATCCCGAATAAAGGTGCGGATCAGGATCTGTTCCTTGAAGATACCGAACAGTTCACGATCCTTGTCTGTCCTGCGGGTCATGCTGCTCCTTACCAGCAGTTTACACTGACCATTGCTCCGGAAAACGGGCAGATCCTTCCCCTAACCCGTAATGTCCCATTCATCATTACACCCTATGCGATAATGGGGTAACTCTTCAGGAGTTCATGTCTGATGCCTGCCCCATGAGCAGGAAATATCAGGTGCTGAAATGTCTTTTGGGACACTGAGCGTAAAATCAGAATACAGATTAGAGGTTTAGGGGTTGAGGGGTTCTGCGTAATCACTTCAGGCACACAACACGCGGATGGTTCTGCAATGCCCACTGTAATCAACCGTATCGCCCGTCCCGGAATATGACTCGTCATGAATCTTAAGTTACTCTGCGGCACCCTTCCGTCAGGTACCCCCGGTGCCCCCCTCGGACTGCGCTTATGTATCCGTTATTTGTCACCCCGGAGATCTGGAATCTGCCCGTTCTGGCCTCGAATTGGCCCAAACTACCGGTTTTAAAGGGTTATTTAAACGGGGTGAGTAGTGCGCCTCAATGCCCAAAATACGCGCAAATATATGGTAAAAATCCAGACTTCGACGGGCTCCGACGGAAACCTTTTATATTATCAGGCGGCACCTTTCATTATCAAAACCCAATTGTGGTTTTGAGGTGTTTAAATGGGAACCAAAATTGGAAAGGAAAAAATCCTACGCGAAAAGGGTTACCTGTACTTCATCGGAAAGGATGGGTACGTCTGGGCAGCCCCGATGAAGCACAACAAGACCGGCAAGAAGAAGAAAGTCGGAACTGAAAAGATCGCAAAAGAGAAAGGCCACATGTATTACATTGGCAAAGACGGCTTTGTAGCAAAAGCCAAGATGAAGAACGCATAACTTCATCCATATTTTTTGCACGCGGTCACCTGCTGTCCGGAGCAATCCGGATGGCGGAACTGCACATATTTTTCCCTTACGGCAATGTTTCTCGCGTTCGTTTCATTATCCGTCACGTTTTTTCATTGAATGGATATTAAAAAAAGTAATCTTTCGAACGGTAATCATGACTTTTTATGTAAAGTTTGATGTGCAGAGCGGTTGAGAGGAATAGTATTGTGAACTATTCCCGGTCGCTCTCCCCCATTGTCCTGTCAGCATTTCATGAATGGACGCATGGTCTTGATACAAGGGAGAGTATGATCTCGATATTTTCGCATATCCGTGATATCCCTTACTCGCTTATCGTTCCGTCCATTGATGCAAAAACTCCGCAGGAACAGATTCTAATGGCTGGGAAAGGATCCTGTGGTGCCAAGCACTACCTGCTTGCAGAAATGTTTCGTACCCTGAACATCCCGGTTGTATATGCAACGTTTCCCTTTATCTGGAACGATCCCGATCTTCATTACCCACCGCAGCTCCGGAATCTTGCCGCTACACTCCCGGTTGCACACCACCTTGCCTGCCGTGTCCAGATTGGATGCAGCTGGGTTCTGGTGGATGCAACTTGGGATACCCCTCTTGCGAAAGCCGGGTTCCCGGTTAATGAGCACTGGGACGGATATTCGGAGACAAAATGCGCAGTGAAACCGCTGAAGTCCATGGTGCGGACGGCGTTCTGTCGCACGGCCACAAATGAGCCGTGCCGGGGGAAGGATGAAGCAGCACTTAATCCCGTTGATGGCGAGGAGAATCACTGGGAAGAAGAGGACCGGGACCGGTATTACTCCGAAAGGATATCCCTGCGTTCCTCAGATGAGGTAGAGCGTACACGATTGTTCAGCAGAGAATTCAGCAGCTGGTTAGAGACCTTGCGTATGTCAATGTGATCAACAAAGACGCCATATATCATCCGTTTTTTCACTGGAAACTCAACAATTAATTGACTGCATACTAAAGATCCATTATAATGGCACCCGATTCCCGACAGGACAGGATCCCGATCGAGCTGCAGATTCTTTCAGGGTTCTGCATTCTCTGTATTCTCATACTGGCACCGATATTACTCTCATTGTATTTTCAAGAGGCTGTCCCGGCATCGCACAAAAATGCCACAGTCCATGTCAAAATTCTCGCGATAAACGATTTCCATGGGCAGATGCCCCCGGGACAGGTTATGAACAAACGCCCGGTTGGAGGTGCGCCGGTACTTGCTTCTAACCTGAATGCTGCATTGGCGCCAGGGAATGCTGATAGTACCATCATTGCCTTGCCCGGTGATGTGGTCGGGGCATCGCCACCGGGATCCGGGCTCCTTTCCGATGAACCAACCCTGCTCTTCTTCAACGAATTTGCCAATCCCTCCTGTACTGGCAGGAGCGGGGGGACAGACTACGGGTGCAATACGGTTGCGACCCCGGGAAACCACGAGTTTGACCGTGGCACCG
>JANYBK010000014.1 GCA_025360805.1 Methanomicrobiales archaeon | reverse complement strand
GTTTTGAGGTCTGTTCTCCATATGCCAGATTGGACATATGGGGGCACCGGGAAAGTATATAGATCTACCGGTGAATGAACGGGAGATCTGAAAAAGACAGATAGGTTTTTACTCAGAACTCTCTAATTGGAGAGTCTCATACAGATGTATATAGAAATACTAATTGGGATAAACGAATCAGAGTAAATTATGCGAAAGATTACGATTTTTATAAGTTTTGCTCTTCTCATCACGATTGTATTTGTACCGGGATGCACCAGTACACCCCAGCAGGACACGGCGCCGCAAATTCCTTTGATCACACCGATACCTGACAAAGCAGCTTCCCCGCCGCTCCTGTTTGTGACCGAACAATACCCGCCGTACAATTACGCGGTAAATGGGAGCCTGAAAGGGATCAGCGTCGATCTCCTGCGGGCAATCTCCGATAAAAATAACCTCGGCATTGTAGATAACCAAATCCAGCTGATGCCGTGGGCAGATGCTTACCAGATTGCACAGGGACGAAATAATACTGTGCTCTTCTCGACCATCAGGCTCCCGGAACGGGAGAAACAGTTTTTATGGGTTGGACCAATAGGAACCTCTCAAAAAGTCATTTTTGCAAAGAAAGACCGGGCAATAAATATCAGTCGTTCTGAGGATCTGAAAAAGTATCGGATCGGTTATGTTAAAGGAGATGCTGCCCAGAGCCAGCTTCAGGCTCTTGGCGTTGCAGATGATCACATTATTGCATATACGGACGTGCCATTACTTATTGCCGGTACCCTGAAAGACAGGATCGATCTCTGGTGCTACGGGGACCTTGCCGGACGATTTTTTTCACGTCAGGAGACAGGAAACCCAGATACGTTTGCTGTGGTTTATACGCTCAATAAGCAGGATCTGTATTACGCGTTTAACAAGGACACACCAAATTCGGTTGTAAAGTCATTCCAGGATGCCTTGGATGCGATCCGTAGTCCGACGAATCAGAGCGGGGTTAGTGAGTACCAGCGCATTGTCATCAAGTATGTCTGAAGTCTTCCGTTGAAAGTATGTGGGCATATTCCGCACAGGAACCTTCTACCTCGCATCCAGCAACATTCCTGGCTGTCGAACGGAGACCTACTTTACATATGGTATGGATGGGAATGAACCGGTAGCCGGAAAGTGTACGTGATAATAAGAAGTGGGAAATAATCCTATAACCTTTTTCACAAATTTCATATCCAAACCTCATATAGATCATTTTTACCAGCGAAGTCACATCACGGGCAGATGAATTGCGTACTTTGCGATTATCCTGAACAACATTTCCATTGATGAATATCCCTTCTCATTAAGGTCCATACACCAGCGATCATTTTAAAAAAAACTATATCCTCAAAAAGAGATAGCCCTATATGAACCAAGCAGGAGAATTAAAAAAGATACTATTGGTTATAAGTATCCTCATGTTTATCCTCATTCCATCAGTTTTTGCTGGGGATTTACAGAATCCGGTGGATAACACCGCCCAGATTCCCATATTAAATGAAACCAAAACAACAACCACTGCGCCCGGCTCGCAGAATCTTCCGGTACACTCCACTCCCCCCAACATGGCGCCCGTGAACCCGGCATACCTGCGATATCTGCAACAGCAACAGGTTGCTAAGCTTTCTTCTGCCAATTCAATGACAGCCGACCCCGTAAAACCAGTTTCTTCACATCCAACCGGGGCTATCCCACTTTACGAAGATATGTCATATCTTAAGGGAACCTTTGTTGTCGAGGACTCGGGAATATCCTCTTCTTCTGGCACTAATCAACACGCTGCGTTTCCTGCGTACTATGACCTCAGGGCGTCAGGAAGAGTCTCTCCGGTAAAAAATCAGGGGGAGGGTATGGTTTGTTGGGCATTTGCTACGGTCGCGTCTCTTGAATCCACTCTACTCCCGGGCGAGGTATGGGACTTCTCAGAGAATAATATGAAGAACCTCCTTTCCAATCTTTACCCGGAAGGATTTGACCGAAACTTCAGTACCGGGGGAGCAACTCATAAAGAGTCCACTGCCTACCTCGTCCGCTGGACAGGACCCATAAACGAGTCAGATGATCCCTATAATGCAATGTCTCCCTACTCCCCGACCAACAAGACCGTACAAAAACACGTCCAGAGAGTCGATTTCATTCCAGACCGGCTTAGCTCAACCGATAACGACAATATCAAGACCGCGATCCAGAACTTTGGTGCTGTCTATACCACGTATAATGTGTCCGATACGATCCCTGCATACTGGAACAACACTACAAAATCGTATTATTATTTCGGAGATGCTGAGTTGAACCACGCTGTTGCAATCGTAGGATGGGATGATCGCTGGAGCAGAAACAACTTCACAACAACTCCACCTGGTGATGGTGCGTTCATCATCAAAAACAGCTGGGGATCCACATGGGGTGACTCCGGGTATTTCTATTGCTCCTATTATGATAAACTCATCGGAAAAGACAATGCACTATTCACATCAGCACCACGGACCAATTATGATCACATCTACCAATATGATCCCTTGGGATGGGTCACCTCATCAAATACCGCAGGTGAAAAAATCGGATGGGCTGCAAACGTTTTTAACAGCACTCGAAGTCAGAACCTCTCTGCAGTGAGCTTCTATACAACAGATACGAATGCGAATTACGAAGTAAGGGTATACTGGAACCCGAACAGCGGAGCGGTACTGAACAGTTCCGGTGCTGTCTTCACTCAGACAGGAACGTTTGGCAATGCCGGCTATCATACTGTTGTTATCCCACAAGAGATCCCTCTCGGTTCCAATGACCGGTTTGCAGTTGCGATCAAACTGACAAATCCGTCATATAACTGGAGTATCGCTATCCAGGACTGGACACTCCGGACAACAAAAGCACGGGCATACCCGGGGCAGGGTTACATCAGCGAGAATGGAAATGACTGGACTGATGTCACAAATAGAGAGGGATATAAGAATTCCAGCATATGTATCAAGGCTTTCACGAAGACGACAAAAAACATGACTCCGGGGGTCTTCCGCAATGGTATGTTCTATCTCAGGAACAGTAACACTGGAGGTGTAGCAAACACGTATTTTAACTATGGTCAGACTGGAGATATACCGTTAGCTGGAGACTGGAATGATGATGCGATTGACACCGTGGGTATCTTCCGCAATGGTATGTTTGCCCTTGCATCCAGTAATACTGACGGGGGGGGTAATGTCAATTACTTAACTTTCGGACAGGCAGGAGATGTACCAATTGTCGGCGATTGGAACGGAGATGGAATCACAGAAGTAGGCATTTTCCGCAATGGACTCTTTGCTCTTGCATCCAGCAACACACATGAGGGTGGTGATATCAATTACTTCATATTCGGTCAGGCGGGAGATGTACCAATTGTCGGCGATTGGAATGGAGATGGTATCACCGAAGTGGGAATCTTCCGCAATGGAATGGTCTTCCAGGCGTCCAGCAACATTGGTGGGGGGGGTAATGTCAATTACTTCACCTTCGGTCAAACTGGAGATGTACCGGTAACCGGAGACTGGATGGGGCAGGGAAGGGAAACCATAGGCGTATTCCGACTGGGTGTGTTCTATTTAAGAAACACAAACTCCGCGGGTATCGCTGACCTTACCTTCAACTATGGTTCAGCCACAGACACTCCGGTAGATGGCAAATGGATCTGAACAGAAAAAATCGAATCAATGAGGGGATTTATCCCCTTCCATTCCTTATTGTCAGTAATGTATCCCATATATCATTTCATGAACCCCTTTTTGGACTTGCATCACCGACAAATAAACCCATTTGCGGTTAGCCTGATCCAAAAAACGGTTATTTTTTCACTTCCGCTTAAATATCCCGAGAATCATTGAAATAATTTTAGAGAAGAAGCCCCCTGATGGCGAAGAAACCTTTTCCACGGGCATGAATGGATTATCAGTTGTAGTTCCCTTTGTCCTGCCAAGACTGGAGGGGCTCAATCTTAAGGAGATATCCGTTCCGGAACCTACAACTGTTTGTATGGGTGCCACTGTAACAACAGGTTTCCTTGCGGGAGGATTTACACTTATAGGGGGGGTGTCATAAATTACTGGATTTTTTTGTCCGTAAACAGGTACTTTTTTGTCAGAAGAGATATTCACTCGATCCCCGGCAGTTCCTTCAGGGGTTTCTAAAAATTTTTGATGTATAACACGATTTATTTTTTGGCTCTCTATACCGGATGAAAGACCGGATTGCACTGGGTCATGTCCGGGATCATAAACCAAGGATTCTACCAATATCTCCTGATCGGAATTTTCCGAATATGATTTCTTACTCTCCTCACTCTCAAAAAGAAAATCTGAATCGAAAGTTTCAGGAATCATCACTGTATCGGGCAAACGAACTTCCGCAATTGGGGTGATTTCTGATACGGTGTTTGTATGAGACACACTCACTTTCTTTAAGAAAACTTCTGTGTCAGATGAATTGGTTTCATCTTTAAAATCACCATATGAATTCACAAATACCTTTTGAGATGCTGATTCGGTTCCCGTCACGGGTGGCAGACTCTCCAGCCCTTTCTTATTTATTGCAGGTACGGTCCCTGCATGTTCTTTTGCAACAGCTCCCTTTGCAACGGATTTCTGCATCTCGTTGGATAATTCCTCTTCATGCCGGCGTTCTTCTTCGATCCTGCTTTCTATAGCTGCAATTACCGCTTCAAAATCCATGCGGCTTTTGTTGTCATCGTCATGAACAAGGGAGAGCTGGACTTTCATGTTCTGTAAAAGGCTCATATCCACCTCCAGGTTTGTCACCAGCGAGGTGAATTCATCAATTCTGTCTTGTCCGATTCCCGCAGATTGCCATGACCCTATATTTAGGCGGTTTGCTTTCTGACGCGCAAGTACTTTTTCTATAGATTCGATAAGTTTTTTCGTGTTGACCGGTTTTGATACGAAATCATCGATGCTGATCCTGTGCTCTTCTGCTTCCTCAGCACTGATCTTTTTTGCAGAGAACATCAGGACAGGGATTTGCTGTGTTGCAGGATTTTCCTTGATCTTTGAGAGCGTCTCCCATCCGTCCATGGGTTCCATCATGATATCGAGAATGATAATTGCCGGTCTCTCTTTTTTTAGTATATCAAGGCATTCCTGCCCGCTGTATACGGCCAGAGGACGGAAACTCTTTTTTAATATTGTCACGAGCCCCTCAACGATAAACGAACTGTCATCTACAATAAGAATAGTTTCAGTCAAGGGTATCTGACTCCTGCACTCGTTTTCTTCTGGCTCTTGTTCCGGGTTTGTTCAGACGATTGTTATTGAGATTTCGGCAATTATTATCAAAATCCAAAGTATTGTTATACACAATCTATGATAGATAAATGCTAATTTCTAAGATAAGATACGATGATGGATAACAATTCATCATATTTAGTGGACACTAACAGGCAATATACATTGACAGTCAATAAGTCCCTCTAAAAGAACAGGAAATGAACATATCGGATGATCCCAAAAGAACCTTAAAAAATCTAAACCAGTCAATTTTTAGAGTTTAAATAAATATAATAAAACAAAAGACGTGATTGGTGGAAAAATGCCCGTGTTAAATGAAACTGCAGACAAGATGGTAACTGGTGGCGTTGCTAGCGCCGACAATTACAAGATAAAAACCGCAGAAGCTTTAGAAGAAACTGCACGCAAATTACGGAGTGCCGATATATCAGTAAAAGATGAAGATATCAGGAACCTCTTAAGTAACGTAGAGTTAAGAGTGAACGAATTGAAAACTGAAGTCGGAGCAGGGTATGAGAAAATTGGGGCAGATTACCATAAAACGGTCGAGCCTGTAGAGCGTATCATCATCGAACATCCCATTCCAGCAGTCCTGATTGCAGCCGGCATTGGGATTCTCATCGGCATGTTGATCATAAAATCCCGCGACTAGAGGTATCACATGGACCCGGATACCACAATAGATGATCCATCAATAGAATCAGAATTTGCAAGAATATTCAAGTACATCGATCTTTACTTCCAGCAAAAAACAGACCTGTTCCTGCAGCACTATGTGTTCGAACCATTTGACTTTCTTTTCAAACGGATCATGTGTCTCGCAGTAATTGTTACATTACTTGCAGCGGGCACACTCGCACTTGTGATTGGTGTGATTCTCTTGTTGTCCACGGTTGTACCTCTCTGGGCTGCCCTGCTCATTATGGGAGCCATAATTTTTGTAGCCGGAGGGGTTCTCACGTACATAGTGTTATCAAAAAAGTTAGTCTTAAAGACCCCAACTGCGGAGATGCTCAATAATGAAAAACCATAGGCAAATAACCGAAGAAGATCTTCTCGTCACCGAAGCGCTAATCGCAAAATCCTATGGCAGATTGAAGAAGAATATTTTTCAGGCTCCGGCCAAAGTTCTTGGGCCAGTCAGCCAGACAATCAGCGAGCACCCGTTAGAAGCAGCGGCAACAGCAGTGGGGGGAGGTATTGCCGCATACGGGATTGCGAGGATGATGACCCCCTGCAATAGCAAAAAAGAAGGGAAAAAACGGTATGGCAAAAAGAAGAGTGCCAAACGACGTAATGATCCAATGATGGATATACTGTCAGCACTTCTGACGCTTGCCATTCCCTACATTACTGTATATCTCGAAAAATACATGGGAAATAACATCAATCCAAAGCAGGATTCAATGGATAAATTAAAAAAAGTGGAAGTTGATCGGATAAAATAGTCAGCCGGAATATTTTCATTTCTATCTTCTCATACAGGGTGCAACAAAAACCAGCGGACAAAAACAACTCTCACAGTGCCAAAAAGGTCGGGAAAGATAGCAGGTATAATAACCAACACACAAAATAATAATCATGCTTCCCGCTCACGTATCGCGGACCGAGCGCATACTGCTCTTCACTGCACTCATCTTTATCATTATCATTGCTGTGAAGATGACTGCGTATGTCATCAACATTTTTTTAATGGCATTCTTCCTCACACTCCTTGTTCTGCCTTTCCAGTTCTGGCTTAAAAAAAAAGGATTGTCGAATTTACATGCTGTACTGGTCATCACTACTGTTGCAACTCTTGTAATCCTTGGAATCATTGTGCTGACATTCCTGTCATTCAATTCTCTTGTTTCTGATCTTCCGCAATACCAGACAGAACTCAATGTTCGTCTCCAGGATCTCTCTGCTATACTATCTTCAATGGGCATTTCCAGTAGCCCGAACGGGGCACCGGCAATCAACCTTTCAAATATCCTGTCCATGGGACTTGTCGGAGTCATGAGCATATTTGACGCGATTATGTTTCTCTTCTTTGTCGGGATAACAACTTTTTTCATGCTGATGGAAGCATCGAACATAACTGAACGCCTCGAACAGCGATTCGGGAAAGATTCAGACATTATGCAGCAACTATCCCGCATGACGGGTTATGTTATTGATTTCATTGTTGTAAGGACCGAGACCAACTTCATCCATGGTGTGCTCTTTGGCGGATTCCTGGCAATTATGGGGATTCATGGAGCAATCCTTTGGGGTGTTTTAACATTCATTCTTGGATATATTCCCTATTTCGGACTCATTATCGCTGCTGTGCCTGCCATCTTTTTTGCATGGATCCAGTTTGGTATACCAGGGGCAATCGCAGTCATTGCAGCAGTCTGCGTTCTCAACTTAGTTGTGGAAAACCCGGTTTATTCCTATCTTGCCGCACAAAAATTCGAGATGCCGGCCCTGATTGCAATCATGTCAGTGATTATCTGGGGATGGTTGCTGGGACTTGTAGGTATGCTCTTTTCCATTCCAATCACACTCATTGTCCTTCTCGTTTTCCAGATGAGTGACGATCTCCGCTGGATCAATGAGGTGCTTGGTGTCAGTCATCTCTTTGATGATAAAAAAAGTAAAAAGACAGATAATTATCCGGTTGCTCAAAAGGATTGACAAAGTCTTTCAAATTAATATGAAAATGTCCCGACTTTTTTTATCTTGTATACATGTGACACGCAGTTATCATCTCCATTTTTATACCAAAGTACCTAGTAATCACACCCATTATGTTTTACGTAATGAACACCAATACTAATAAAATATAATAGGTTTTGGCAAATTGTAACGCTTCGCGGATATGAGGCGTTTTTACTCCCAATTCACTACAAAACCCTTTTTATCCGCATGGATCGAACACAAGATCAGTTTGGATTTCATCCTGACAGAACACAGCCCAAAAGTCTTTAAAAAAATGATAAAAAACTCTATAAAACCTGAAATTACCGGAACCCGAAGCGGGTATGTTATCCGGTTCACCTGCCCATCCTGCTCAACAGAAAATGCGATTGTCAACAAATCCCCGCGAGATCATTTCAAAGAGACCCGGGATGCAGCATGCAAACAGTGCAAGATCCGATCCCGGATCATTACTCCAGGCATACGTAACACGGCATACACTTCAGTGTAATCATTTTTTTATACAAACGTGTGCATGGACTTTGAAATCCCGTCATCATGTCAGTAATTAACTGGCAGGATCTTTGTATTGTCACAAATGGATTTGGAAAAATGATTCGTTTTTTTAAGAGGGTACTTTCTTAAAGTGAAGATCCAGCACCCCGTTTTTTAACGTGATTTTTGCCCCGCGCTTTGTGACATGAACCGGTAGCGAGATGTGATGGTGGATGGAAAATAATCTCTCTACTGTTTGGCAACCCTCGTCCTTTTCCTTCACATCATCATCCTGCCGTTCGCAGGAAATTTTTAAGGTGTCTGTGTTGACCAGATCTACTGATATTAATGTTGTATTCATTCCAGGGATCATGTCCACAGTTACCATCACCTCTTCATCGTTCTCCGAGACTTCCGCGTTTAGGTTATGCGGGTAACAACAAATGATCTCGGATTTTTCTTCTGCAGGCAACAGCGGATTATCAGCAGATTCCAGAGCAAGCTGGAACAGGTAGTCCATGGATGCTTTGAGTTCATCGAGTTCGTCAAAATTGATCGGTGATAACGTCGTACCATTTTTCTACCTCCTCCTTTTTGTTGCCCAGGTGCGGTTCCACCTGGATACATGGATGAGTGTTGTTCAGGTCTATAGAGGTTTCGTTTGAAACTGTTGATTTTCCACTGCAGGTATGATGCGGAAAAAAACGTACGAATCCCGAGGTTTCGTACCAAAGCAATGAAGATTTTACACCCCGAATTCGATTTCCAACTATTTGATCCAACATCGGCAGATCTAAAAAAAATGATAAATATTATCTCCAATAAGCAGGTTTACTGTAATCGGTTGCACAGATCTTACGGTTTACCACACCAAAAACCAGTGGCTACCGCGATGAGAAACTGGGCAGTGCCAATAATACAGCCAAGAATTGCTGTGATTGCAAGATTGAACATGCCCACTATTTTTGCTTTTTTTGGCACATTAACCGTTTCATTGATCAGATATTTATTCATTGGGACTCTGTTGAAATCCTAAAACAATTCAAAAATAGCGCTAATAGCGGTAATTGACAATATATTGGAGTTTAAACAGAGGGTATCAATAAAGCAGTAATTGGCAAAAATTGTCAAAAAAAACGTGGCTCATTTTGGAAGAGAATTTGTCTGGATTGCGACACCATCAAATTCAACAATAATGCGTTCACCTTCATAGACCATCACCCGGAAGGTGGAGTACCTGCCGTTATCAGCTACACGGTTTGCGATAGCAACGAGTGAGCCGGTTGCCGGTGCGATATATTGTATGTGCACAGATACAGCTACCCGGTCAATGTTGCCGCAATTTGCAGCAATACCGAATGCATGATCAGCAAGAGCAAAGATCGCACCCCCATGAACCACATCATGCGGGTTTAAGCTCTGGCAGCAATCCATGACTACACGGGCATAACCATCATTCGCCTCAGTGATTGTCATTTTTAACAGTTGTGCAAAAGAGCTCTGGTTGAATGCAGCGATCTGTCCTTCTTCATGCTCTTTTTTTGTATTTTTTTTCTCTGCTTTCGGCATACCGTGACCCTGCCAGTAGAAAAATTGATTAAAAATTAGTGACTGTTTACAATGACACCAGAGCTGCTGATGGGATAAACGGTTCTCCATTAAATGCATCTTTAATCGATGCAAGGACTGGTCGATCATTCTTTCGTACTGTTGAGACATATCCCCTGATGCGAC
>JANYBK010000012.1 GCA_025360805.1 Methanomicrobiales archaeon | reverse complement strand
GTTTTGAGGTCTGTTCTCCATATGCCAGATTGGACATATGGGGGCACCGGGAAAGTATATAGATCTACCGGTGAATGAACGGGAGATCTGAAAAAGACAGATAGGTTTTTACTCAGAACTCTCTAATTGGAGAGTCTCATAGAGTCACATCGTTTTTCAGAAAAAGAACTTAAGAGTGTCTGTGTGATCAGGATAGATATTGCTGAAATGACCGGTAAAAAGTGCGGGTGTTGATTTCGTTAACGATGATCGCTTTTTACAAGACGAACGATTTTATCCCCGATCTTCTGTGCTTTTTCCATTGCTTCCTTATCGCTGAGTACCTCGCCGTCGTGATACCCTTTTCCTATGACTGAGCCCAGTGAAGAAAACTCATGGGTGCTTAAGAATCCTTCAAGTGTCTGGATCGTCCGGCTTGCACCTTTATTTGCATGCACTGCAACCGCTATCCCTTTCCTGCCTGCCAGCTTATGGTCGTGGTACAGGGAATACGTGCGGTCGATGAAATTCTTGAGATGGCCGCACACATCGAAATAATATGTAGGCGATCCGATCACAAGGACATCGCAGTCGAGTATCTTTTTGGCAATGGCATCCCAGTCATCGTTCTCGATCACGCACCACTTCTTTTCTTTGCATTTCTCACAACCCAGACACGGGAGTATCTTCTTTCCTGCAAGCGAGACGAACTCTGTTTTGATTCCCGTGACATGACAGCGTTCGAGAATGACATTGACCAGATCAGCGGTGTTGCCATCCTTTCGCATGCTTCCTGAAATCCCCAGCACTTTCATATGGTATCCTTCACGCCCGGGTTCATGATTGTTTTGGTGGCCGGTATGAGCCTGAGCTGCCGGAATGCAGAGATGATCTCTTCCTGCGGATCGTTCCCCCGGTAAAAAAGGTGGGATGTGCAATCGCAGTCACTGCTCCCGAATTTCGGAATACCGCCAGTGTCCAGCTCGTGAGCAAGCCGGCATTCAAGACGTTTGCCGGTGACTGCATAGACTGCGTATACGAGAGAAAAATGAGATGAAGTGTGGAGATAGTCTACGTGCCATTTCGGACGTTTGTCGCGCTGTGCTGCAAGGTTGATGTGACGCTCAAGACGCTTTAAGCCCCCGCTGCCCAGCGCGGAACCTACATAGCAGTGCCAGCCGGGCTGGAACATGATCTCACCGAGCGCACCGACCCGGACCATGCAGCCGGGATTGTTAAAAACGAGACAATAGATTCCCTTATCCATAACCGCTCTTGATCAGGCTGAGTGCAGCGGCGATATGCCGCCTCCCGTTCTCTTCTACCGGCGACCCGTGGCCCGGGAAGAGCCCTTCGACATCGAGCGGTGCGAGGCGTTCAAGTGACCGCTGGAGTTCTGCCCGGCTCCCGCCCGGGAAATCGTAGCGCCCATAAGCCCCGTCAGTAAATACGGTATCACCGCTGAAGAGCAGCTGTTCTTTTTCGCAGAACAGGCAGATGCACCCCGGCGTGTGACCCGGTGTGTGGATGACGACAAAATCCCCGATGGTGTCACCCTCTTTGAGCGTTATGTCCGGCAGTATGCCGGGCGAGCGGGCGCCAAAGTGCATCGAGAGGCTCTGCGCATCGTCAATAAGTCCCCGGACATCGTTCTTGTGGATCGCAACCTTGGCTTTGCACATGTGCGCGATCTCTTTTACCCGGGCCGTGTGGTCGAAGTGGCAGTGGGTGAGGACAATGGTCTCTATCTGTTCCTTGTACGGTGCTACTGCCATGGGCAGGACCCCGGCATCCACGAGGATATTTCCCACGACAAAGGAATTTCCCCACATGTCTCCGTTCGTTATCCACTCGACCTGCATGCACAATAATAAGGACTCCGCACAGATGTGTCTTATGGATTTGCTGGTCCGCAGGTGTTCCTGTGGTGTTCCGGAAGAAGTGGCAGCGGCAGCCCGGATTGAGGGCATGGATCCCGCCCGCATGGCACGACTGGTTGCGGCGGGCAGGATTGTCATTCCCGTAAACCCCGCCCGCAAGCACCCGCTGTGTGCGATCGGTCAGGGATGCACGGTCAAGGTCAATGTTAATGTCGGTACATCGGGCTCCCGGTGCGATATTGCGATGGAGGAGAAAAAGGCACAGGCAGCGCTCGATAACGGTGCCGATGCCATCATGGATCTCTCGACCGGTGGCGATCTTGTAACGATCCGGAAGAAGATGCTGGCACTCCCTACCACGGTCGGGACCGTGCCGGTCTATGAAGCAGTGCGCCGGGCCGGGAATGCGGCGGATGTAGATGCCGACCTGCTCTTTAAGGTCATCCGCGAGCACTGCCAGCAGGGTGTGGACTTCTTAACGCTCCACTGCGGCGTGAACCGGCAGGCACTCGCAGCACTCCGGAGCGATCCGCGCCTGATGGGTGTGGTGAGCCGGGGAGGTTCGTTCCACTGCGCGATGATGATGCAGCGCGACGAGGAGAACCCGCTCTACGCTGAATACGATTACCTGTTGGAGATCCTCGCAGAGTACGACGTGACGGTCAGCCTTGGGGACGGGATGCGACCCGGCTGTTTACAGGATGCCGAGAAGCTCGCAAAGTCAGTCGAGTACATCACTCTCGGCACACTGGCAAAACAGGCGCAGGCAAAGGGGGTCCAGCGGATGATCGAGGGGCCGGGCCATATGCCGCTCGACCAGGTGGGCTACAATGTGAAGATGATCAAGGAGATCACCGACCATGCCCCGCTCTACCTGCTCGGACCGCTTGTCACCGATATCGCGCCGGGCTACGACCACGTGGTTGCAGCAATTGGCGGGGCAACTGCCTGCCTCAACGGTGCCGATTTCCTCTGCATGGTTTCACCGAGCGAGCACCTTGCCCTGCCGGATGTTGCCGATATTATCGAGGGAACCCGGGTGGCAAAGATCGCTGCGCACGTCGGCGATACTGTCCGGAAGCACGAGGGCTGGCGGATGGACCGCGAGGTACAGATGGCCGAGGCCCGGCACGAGCTTGACTGGGACGAGCAGTTCCGGCTTTCGTTATACGGGGATCATGCCCGGAAGATTCACGAGCGGGACGGTGAGACAGAGACCTGCTCGATGTGCGGGGATTTGTGTGCGGTCAAGATGGTGAATGAGCTGTTCGGGACTGCACCTAAGGGCAAAGGGAAGAAGGGGAAGTAACTTCCCGGCAACGTATCGTTTTTTATTGTAAATTCTTACCCCTCGTATTCCAGATTCCCTCGAAAAATATAACATCGGACAATTCTATCATCTATACTAAGAGAGATGCATCATCTTGTCCAGGACCAGTCCACCTCAGAATAAGCGGTCGTTTGACGAGTTACGGCAGGACCTACGGTCACACCTGCCGGAACTCCGGGAACGGTATGGGGTTTCCTACCTTGGGATATTCGGCTCCTATGTCCGGGGCGAGCAGAAAAAGACAAGCGATGTTGACGTTCTTGTCGAATTCGACCGCCCGGGAACCCTCCTTGATTTTATCCATCTCCAGAATAATCTTATGGACCTCCTTGGCGTCAAGGTGGACCTTGTTGAAAAGAACGGACTCAAACCGGCGATCAAACCCTTTGTGCTCGCAGAAGTTGTGCCGGTACAACAAGCCCGAAAGAGAAGCGGAGTGCAGGCGAATACCTGTCCGACATGCGGGATGCGATCCATGCCGCCCGTGAATTTTCGCAGGGCGTCTCATTCAAAGAGTTTCAGGATAACCGGGAGAAGCAGTTTGCTATTATCCATGCTCTTGAGATCATCGGGGAGGCCGCAAAGCAGGTACCGGCATCGGTAAGGGAAGAGTACCCGGATATCCCGTGGCGCGATATTGCGGGGATGCGGGACCGGCTTATCTACGGTTATTTTTCCGTGAATCTTGAACGTTTATGGAATACTGTTCAAGAAGATTTGCCCCATCTTGAAGCGGCTCTTAAAAAAAATGAATCGTGAATCCGGCTGAGTCGGGTTGCTGCGAAAACCACTTTTTAGTCCGGCATCAAAGTGCACGAAAATAGACAAAATCGTGCATTATGATATTCTGGATGCACGGAATCGGGAAGAATGAGAGGGAGAGACGGGCTGGCGGATGGATTGCGAGGTGCAGATGGCCGAGGCCCGGGACGAGCAGTTCCGGCTTATCCATGGCTATTTTTCCGTCAACATGGAACGGTTATGGAATACAATGCAGCAGTATCCGCCTCAGCTTGAAGAGAAGCTGAAAGAGGGGAAGTCCTGAGGGTTCTGTCAAGAAGCATCGACAATAAAATTTTTTTCATCTCATATACTAATTTCATGATATTATGAAATTCAAAGAAATTACAAAACGCATTACAGGGATTAGCACACCCATTTTTGGAATTTCATGGAATCCTGATGATACCGAACGGGATCTAGCTAAAGAAATTATTGCGTATTTAGAGGATCGGCGTGTGTTGTTTATTCCATCCGAAGTTGAAATTCCTATGCATTGTGTTGAGTCAATATTTAGAATTCGAGAATCTCTCACTCAAAAAATCGGTAAACTTGATCAAGAAAGTGAGCTTTCCAAATCTCTACGGGTGATGAGGGCAGCTTGTCGGAAATTTCTCGATAAAACGGGAGCGAATAATGATCTTATTCTCTTTGGCGCCCACAGGGGCCACTATAATAGTTGGGAATTCATTAGTGCAATTGGAGAGTTGAGAGGGGTTTTTGGAATTCAAATAGCCAGAATCGCAGTTGCGTATGGGATTGATGTCGAAGAGGATCTGGCTTCAATAATTCCAGGTCCCGATATCGATAATGATTCCCAACCACAACCCGATATTAAGATGATCAAATCACCTCGAAAGAAGAAATAAGATGATGGGTTCAATTCTATCTATGTTTGAGTATTCTTTCAATTTTTTCATTAATTTTTATCTCACCATCATCTGAAAGCGGTAATTCAATTTCCAATAAATCTTCAGTTTCGACATGCCCCTTGATCAAGCGACGCTTGGTAATTTTTATTCTTCCAGAAGCGGTCTTAGGCTCATTTTGTAAGATCTTTAACATCGTAGTGATTAGCTCTACAATCGATTTTACAAGAGTGAGTGTGGCTACCCCAACTCCAAGATAGAGAATTATTTCTGGACCATTTTCATGACATTCTAAAACGAATTTCTCATTATTTCTCTCTATCAAGACGTCGCCTTCATCTCTTAAAGGTCCATTTGGGGCAATATATGTATTAATTCTGGACCACGTTTTCGGCCAGCAATGAAAACAACAACATCCTCCAGAAACAGGTTTGATTTTAATAGAAATGTAATCCTCGTAATTTTCTGGTGTTTTTAATAAATGGATTGCTCTGTTCAAACTACTTTCCAGGATGTCCATTATATTTCCTCATTCGCTATTTCAATGTCTGATACTTTATTCATATCTCTCTTCAAACAGTCGCGGCCCGTGCAGCATAAGTGGTTTGACTGGTGGGATCCCCCCTCTCCAAAACAAGAGCGGGGGACCCCCTACCCCCCTGTCTTAGGACAAGAGGGGTACCCACCCCCCCTTGGCTGCACGTACCTGTGCTGCGCTTCGCATGGAGTCTTCGTCTGAAGAGCCGGTTATCCGGCCTGTTTCGGGAAGGGGGGTGGGGGCCTGTCCCTCAGCATGAGAGGGGGGTACCCCCCCACTCCAAAATAAGAGCGGGGGTCCCCCTACCCCCCTGTCTTGCACAAGAGGGGTACCCACCCCCCATGTGATCCGGAGAATCGGGAACGGTCCCGTTATTTCACCGTGTCTTTCCCGGCAACAGCATCCACAACTTCTGCCATCGTCACCGGCAGGGTTTTTGAAAAAGGGATCGACCAGCCGAACAGGAGGCAGTCGATGATTGCCGTACCCTGTACGGTCACCTGCACGCTCCCCCGCGTGACGAAGGTCGCGAGGGCCCCGATGAGAGCCGCGTTCCGCGAGCTGGTCGGGACACGGAGGACCGTGCTGCCCTGTGCGGGAATCTTAACCCGCCCGGTATTGCCGGCAGCGATCTGCTGATCACGGTTGCCGGAACTGCACATCACGGTAAACGGCAGTTGTCGCAGGGTGATGCCAACCGGGTTCGGGTTCTCCACCCGGATCATCACCTCAAGGTCAAGGGACGTGAGCGAAATTTTCCGGACCCTGACATCCTCAAGAGTGACAACCGGGTCGTGCAGGACAGGCATTGTACACACGTTCGGCAGGCAGGGTGATAATGCT
>JANYBK010000011.1 GCA_025360805.1 Methanomicrobiales archaeon | reverse complement strand
TGCCGGATGCAAGAGCACCGATGTAGTCAGCTGCTTTCGAGTGGCCCGGGCATGCCTGAACAGGTAAAGGAACAGCTGCTGGACAAGAACATTATACGGTTTTTTTAACGGAGTTAAGGGTTCAACTTCCTTTTTTATTGCGCATTCAATGATCGCTACACTGTAGAGGAGTTCACAGGGATCTTTTAAGAGCCACGCAACGTACGCTGCTTTGTCGCGCCGGCCGCTCCGTCCCAGACGCTGGAGAAAGGATGAGACCGAGTTCGGGGGACCGACCTGCACTACAACATCGAGATCCCCAATGTCAATACCCAGCTCCAGCGTACTTGTGCAGATTATGCAGGCGCCATCCTGAAATGAGAAGGCCTCTTCTGACTCTTTCCGGGTGGCGAGCGATAAGGATGAATGGTGGATGTGGAGATTCCGGATCCTGCCAGATGCAGACCTCATCAGTTTCTCTGCAATGCTCCGGCTGTTGACAAACACCAGCGCTTTTCTCCCTGTTACGATCCTGACCAGCGCATCTATCCTCTTCTCCTCTCCCTCTTCTACAATGAACCGGAACTGCTTATCCCGGGGTGGCGCAGGGATGGCAACAAGTTCGCTCCCGTGCCGGTCATCAGACATCCAGCGCAGTACTTCCTCCGGGTTACCTGTGGTTGCCGAAAGACCTACACGCTGAATGGGATGTTTCGTTATCCGGTCAAGCTGGCTGAGCAGCACCTTGAGCTGCACCCCGCGTTCCGATTCCACAAATGCGTGAAGTTCATCGATGATGACCGTGCGTACGCGCCGGAGATCTGATGAGACTTTCTTCTCCTGTAATAGCACCTCAAGAGATTCCGGCGTTATCATCAGGAAATGAGGAGGCTCGCCATCCTTCCAGCCGCGATCCCTTTTTGGCACATCCCCATGCCATTTCATCACCGTGAGCGATGTAGGAACACAGAATTCCCTGAAACGGTCCTCCTGATCGTTGATCAACGCTTTAAGGGGAGATATATAGAGGCATGCAACCCCCATCCTGCCGTGTTTTAAGATATCATCCATCACCGGAATAAGTGCAGCTTCTGACTTCCCACCGGCCGTGGGAGCAATAACCAGCACATCCTTTCCTGAGGCGACTGCGGTATACGCACGCTCCTGCACCTCCCGGAGCTCTGTCCAGTCCAGTCGCTGGGCGAGTACCTGCTGGAGGGATTCGTGCAGGGAAGTAAATACCGAAGACATAGTTCAGTACAGCGTTTTGCTTCGCGCAATATGGTCTTTTCTGCCCGATACATTCACCAAAGACCGGAATTGATCACCAGAAGCCAAAAAACAACACATAAATACCACGATTTCCAGATTATTATCCGGTAAGCAATGATATCACCATGGGTTTGTCAAACGTGTTTTTCATCGAGCCCGTGCTACGCATTCTCCTTTAGATAGGGAACCTGGCAGTTTTCTGGTTCCCATTGTATTGTCGTGATGAAGAGTTTACCAGAGGTTTTGTATGCTTTTTGGAATCCCTGACCCCCAGATATTGATCGGCTATGGATTGGCCATTGGTTTAGCCCTGGCTTGTATTGTATACGGATTACTGAATTGGAATAAAGAGGGCAGCGAAGATGGCAGTTAACCCGATCACGATGGCGGCACTGGTCCTGGTCTACCTTGCAGCAACGCTCATCATCGGTTACATGGGGTACAAAAAGACAAAGAACGCAGAGGATTACCTTGTTGCCGGCCGGGATAGTCACCCGGTCATTATTGCGCTCTCGTATGGTGCCACATTCATCTCCACGTCCGCCATCATCGGGTTTGGCGGGTCGGCGGCAAGCATGGGAATGGGACTCATCTGGCTCACGGTCTTAAACATCGGTCTCGGCATACTCCTTGCATTCGTCCTGTTCGGCAAGAAGACCCGGGAGATCGGCCAGCGACTTTCTGCGGTCACATTTCCTGACCTGATGTGCAAACTCTACAAGTCCCCGCTCCTGCAGTATATTGCAGGGTTCATCATTGTTGTTTCCATGCCGCTCTACACTGCCGCAATCCTTATCGGGGGGGCACGGTTCATTGAACCAACGCTTGGTATTCCCTACACAACATCACTGATCCTGTTTGCCCTGATAACAGCAGCTTACGTAGTGTTCGGGGGGCTCATTGCCGTCATGTATACGGATGCCTTCCAAGGCACGATCATGTTAATCGGCATGACTGTCCTCCTTGCCCTCACCCTCATAATCGTGGGCGGATTCACCGCAGGAACTGCTGCGCTCACCAATATGGCACATCTCGTTCCAAAAGCTCTCACTGAACATGGTATGACCGGATGGACATCAATGCCCGTGCTCGGATCTCCGATGTGGTTCACCCTTATCACTACGCTTGTCATGGGTGTGGGTATCGGTGTGCTCGCCCAGCCCCAACTGGTCGTGCGGTTCATGACGGCAAAGGACAACAAGGCCTTAAACCGGGCGGTTCTTGTCGGGGGTCCATTCATCCTTATGATGACCGGTGTTGCGTTTACGGTCGGTGCATTATCCAATGTATATAGGACTTACGCACTTGGTTCCGACCGAAAGATCTAAGAACTAAGACAACTAATAGAGGGCTATACAAACCCGGAATGGAGATCGAACGCGCGTGAATCCCCCGAAATGCACGAGCAGTGATTTTGTCAACTTTCTC
>JANYBK010000180.1 GCA_025360805.1 Methanomicrobiales archaeon | reverse complement strand
GGGCTGGTCCTGGCCCGGGTGGTGGATCCGGGAGTGGCCCGGGAGGTTGTGGGGATTATTACGGGGATGGGGTGAGAAAATCTCGATTTATCTTATGACCCGAGGTATCAGAGGATGAGATAACTCATAGAACTAACTATTCACGATGTGTCTCGTCTCATCCCGGATTAGTGAGAGTTGGGAGTGGTCAGGAAAATTATTTGATTAAAAATTTTTTCGAAAACGATGCTACCCCGGAAATACAAAACAATGCACCAATAACTGCTATGGATGAAAGCGGCGCGGGTTTAGAAGTAGACGGGACTTTCGGAGACGTTGAATTATTTGGATAATTATTCTTTACCGGAGCGTTTGGTTCATCGACCGTGGTTTCATTCCCCCATTTGTTGAAATACTTAATTTCATTATTTGTCCCAACGGCGAAATATTCCCCATTTTTTGATGTGGCAACATTGGATGATCCATGATTGTAGTGCCAGAGGAGGTTTCCGGATTTATCGAATAAACGAACCTGATCGGAAGAACCTGCAATGATATATTCTCCATCCTCCGAAATTGCAACACTGTAGATATATCCTGACTCCTGATTCTCCCAGAGAAGAGACCCTGTCTCGTTGAAAACCCGGATATAATATTGAGATCCGGCAACGATGTATTTTCCATCGGAGGTAATGGCAACATCCCTGAATGGTGGGCTGCTCGGAAAACTCCACCGGAGCGTTCCATTCCTAAAGATCGAATAGAGATTGTAATCATCGATCCCGACAATCGAGCTCCCGTTGTCGGAAATTGCAACGCCGACACCCTGGCTCATCGTTGGATAATCCACGACTTTTGAACCACTATGGTCAATGACCACAATTTTTCCTTTCCGTGTCTGCCATCCGAGATCGACGGCTGCTACACCGTATTGGCCATCATCAGATATGGCCACATCCCAGATCGCGCCCGGTTGGATACTAAGTCCCAGAACATTTCCATTTTGATCTAAGATTTGCAATCCGCCATCTCTAGACGAGATGACAGTACCCCCGCTACGGGAAAGAGCGGAACGGGTTATGGAAATTCCGGATGAGTAGTTCAGGAGAAGTTTTCCCTTATCGTCAAAAACCACTACGCCGCCATCAGCAGTACCGGAAAATATTTTCCCATCGCCGGAAATTGAGACTGAAGTAAAATGAGAGCCGTTTGTCGAATACCCCCGGATTATGTTTCCTGTTTTGTCAAACAACTGAAGATTTCCGGTATCGGAACCAGCAACAATGAATGACCCGTTGTCAGAGCATGTAACTGGAACGTTGTCCTGCCCCAGCATCTTTGACCACATCGGAGAAGAAATATTCGTGGAGTCCAATGCGGACCCGTTAATCGGAAAAAGAATTGTTAAAATTGCAAGAAGTATTAGGATTGGAAGTTTTTTTCTGCGCGCCATATTTATTCCTCATTATAGTTTGTTGAAAAAAAATATTTTTCAGATGTTTTATCTTACGTAGACATAATTATTGTAGGTTCCGGTGTACGTTTCCCAGATAGGAGTGGTTTGGTAGGGACTGGGATCATAAATATACAAGGAGTTTATTCCATTTTGGATTCTGTACCCGGCAATCGCCCTTGCATGACCCATATTTCCTACTTTCAGCGGTCTGTTCGCATCAATTTCGTCTGCCGCATTATTCCAGTTGGCACTTGAACTATACACGTCAATCGAATTTGTTTTACCAAGACCTCCGGATCCTGTCGAAGCTTGATAATAGGTTAATTCCATCGCTGGTGTAGAACCTTGGCCGCCGCCATTTCCCATTTTATTTGCAATTGCCTGCTGAGTTCGTGAGTACCCATAGTACTGAGAATTCATCTGTGCAACTGTAACCGCGCACCAGTTCTCCATAGTCTGGGTGTAGCGTGTGTAAGGTAACGTTTTTTGAGACGCATATTGAGGAGTTATACCTGATTTCTGAAGATTTGCAAATTTCTGAACATTTTCATTTATTTGATCTACCGACATCTCATCGTAAAAAGACCACGCCCCTGGCGCTCCTTCAGCTACTGACCTTTCTTCAGGAATTAGTGAATAATCGTGAGCGTCGATGATTATTCTCTTCACATCTCCGGTTTTGGGGTTTGAGATTGTTACTA
The DNA here is from genome assembly GCA_025360805.1 of Methanomicrobiales archaeon. Classification (GTDB taxonomy): domain Archaea; phylum Halobacteriota; class Methanomicrobia; order Methanomicrobiales; family Methanospirillaceae; genus Methanoregula. The sequence goes on along the minus strand of JANYBK010000180.1, from coordinate 1,083 downwards.
ACGCTCCCAATTTTGGATATTGATAGGCGACAATATTTTTTGAAAGGAGATTAAAATCGGGATAATTCGTCTTTAAAATCTCTTTAATCTTCGAATCAATTGCTTTATCATCTATATTTGTTGGAGACATCCCGATAGCAAGAATGGGCGCACCGATAGTTTTACTTGAAGCGGCATTCACTTCACCAATTTTCATGCCTTTTTTCTCTGCAGTGAACTGGTATGTGAGGATTGCCCCATTGAGATCATATATTACGAGAGGTCTTGGATTCAAAATTGCTCCGTTCCAATTTGCATCGAGAGATCCACTTGCAATAAACTCCTGCATCGTAGTCTGTGCATTCTCGTAAGCAACATCGACAGGAATAACATTTGATTCAACCAGGTTGAATTTTTCTTTGCTATAATTATTCGCTGCGCTTACCATCGGTACCATCGCCATAGCTGCCAGCAGTAATGCGAGCAGAATAACGCTCCATTTAAACAGTTTCATTTGGTTTCATCTCCTTTTTTTGATACGCTCCGCTCAATGAGTCGGTAATAGCATGCCCGAGTTTGGTCTCACATACCGGGCTTTGTTCGGAGTCCCAATGGATGTGACTGGGATAGTGGCTGGGACCCCGGGAATACCATCACGGTATTCACGAAAAGGTCTCAGCTGATTGTTGATATAGGATTTATGTCCACTTCCTCCAACTGCCAGTTGGATTTTGTGGACAGAAAAAATAAGCAATGTTTCCCGAAAGCGATCTTCCATGTCGAAAAGACTGGGAGCTGTTGCGATGATGCTTCTGTTGATTGCATCGTTCGCGGTTGTATCGGCAAGTGAGAACAGCGTCATTGCCAAGGATGGGGGTTACGTCATCAGGCCGGGGCACGGTACCGGCATGAGTTCCATCAGTCCCCTGTTCGTCTCATCCTCGATCACCCAGGGGATGACGAACTGGCACCCGAAATCCGTCACATCCACCCTCACGTCACTGAATGTGGACCTGAACTGGGGCAACCCTTCGAACTCGCTCCGGCTGCGTGTCTTCTCACCGGATGGGTACACGTTCGGCTCCTATTATGACGGGTTCGATG
>JANYBK010000136.1 GCA_025360805.1 Methanomicrobiales archaeon | reverse complement strand
AGAGTTCGTCAAGTGTTGGAACTTGTTGATTCAACTGTCCACTGCCGTTTGTTGAATGTCAATGAGGAAATTATTCGTATTAATGGCATGTTTGGAGCGGGCTTTGAAAAATATTATTCCTGAAAAAATAACTGCCGAATGTCGGGGATACCGTGAGTGTCATGAGTATGGCATCCACCACTTCCTCTTTTGTTGCCCCGGCCGCTTTTGCCATCGGCACATGCGCCCTGACTGCCATCTCATCGCCCATCGATGCCTTCATGGCAATGTAGATGAGCTGTTTGGTCTTTGCATCGAGTCCTTTTGATGCCACAAGCGACATGATCAAACCGTTGAATGCCGCTGCCACTTCCGGTGCTTCTTTTAAGAATACGTCCATGGGGTTTTGCTGCATGATTCACCATGCTCCGGTTTACCGGGCTCCCTGATAAATAACGGGGCATGGAGTGTGAACGTATGTTCCACAACCCTGTATACCGGCAGACCTACGGGCTGGCAACTGAACCTGAGAAAATACAATGTGCCTTATCCCATCACATTGAATAACCGGAAAATGCGCTGGGCAGGTAAAAGCAAAACAAGAATGTGATTACCGGGATTTCCCGCTTCCGTGCCCGTGCTCGCCCGGCACCCACCGCCCACCATCTTTGGTCAGTTCCTTTTTCCAGATCGGGACTCCCCGCTTGATCTCTTCGATGATATAGCGGGAGCCGGAATACGCCTCGGGGCGGTGACCGGCACTCACGACAATGATAAGGATATTTTCACCAACCGTCAGCCTCCCGATCCGGTGGATAATGTCGACATGCAGGAGACCAAACTGCCGGGTTGCTTCACCAGCAATTTTTTCAAGCTCCTGTACTGCCACTTCCTCATAGGCCTCGAGTTCCATCTCGGTGATATCGTCGTCACGGACAACGCCATCAAAGACTACAACTGCACCCGTCCCCTGCTTCTTTGCCGCAGCGATGAGTGCCCCGATATCGACATCAGCAGTCTGGATTGCTATCATGATGCACCTGAATTAGCCCCCTGCAACCGGTGGGAAGACGGCAATCTCGTCACCGTCAACAACCGGTGTCTTTGCCGCGTCAGTGAGCTCGATCCGCTTGCCGTTCTTCATCAAGATCACAAACTCGTGAAAAGCCCCTTTCTCATCAAAGATGGCTGCATATCCCGCGGGATTTTTCCGGGCGGTGGTCGTGATCAGGGAGGTAAACATCGTCCCTGGCACTACTTCGGTCACAATATCAGTCCCGAGCAGTTCACGGAACCGTGCAAAAAACCGGATCTTTACGGTCATTTCTTCGTCCTCGCTGGTGTTTTTGTTGTTATGCCCCTGCACGCTTCACATGCAGGATTGCGTTCAACACAGAGCTCTTCCGCATGCGCCTGCATTCCATCCCAGATGAAGAGCCGGTTTGTCAGCAGTTCCCCACAGCCGGTCAGGTACTTGATCACTTCATTTGCCTGGATCGTGCCGATGATGCCTGGCGTCACACCAACGACCGGGAACACTTCCTTTGGCGGTGCCTTGGGGAAAATACATTTCAAACAGGGCGTAATGCCGGGAATGATCGTTGTTGCCTGCCCGTAGAATCCGCGAATACCGCCATGGAAGAGCGGGATCTCCTTTGCAATCGCAACATCGTTGAGCAGGTACCGTGTCGGGTAGTTATCCATCGCATCCACGATCCCATCGGCTTTCCCAACGAGTTTTACCGCGTTCGATTCATCGATCTTTACATCGATTGCGTTGACGGTAATATCCGGGTTGAGTGCCTGCAGCTTCTCTTCAGCAGATGCAGTCTTCTTCTTCCCGACATCCCGATCGAAATGCAGAATCTGGCGGTTTAAGTTCGTCTGATCAACCACATCCATATCGACAATGGTGATTGTTCCCACACCGGCAACAGCAAGGTATATGGAGATCGGTGAGCCCAGTCCCCCGGCACCGGCAATAAAGATATGCGCCTTTTTCAGCCGCTCCTGCCCATCATCACCAAAGAGCATCATCTGCCGCTTGTATCGTTTTAGTTCCCATTCTGAAAACATTGCTCACCTGACTTTTTCATCCATGCAGTTGTAAGTCCTTAGTGCTGGCAGGTCATATCTTCATGTTCGTGCGAGTGGAGATTCTTTTCCACCCACGGTTCAAGCCCCTTTTTCACGCGATAATCGTTGATGGCCTTGTGGATTCCTTCTTCGGCCAGCACCGAGCAGTGCATCTTAATAGGGGGGAGACCTTCGAGTGCCTCGGCCACCGCCATGTTCGAGACTTCCCACGCCTCTTCAAGGGTCTTTCCCCGGACCAGTTCCGTTGCCATGCTGCTGGATGCTATCGCAGCACCGCAACCGAACGTCTTGAACTTCGCGTCCGTGATGACGTTGTTCTCGATCTTTAAGAAGATCTTCATTATGTCTCCACAGACCGGGTTTCCTACTTCCCCGATACCATCAGCATTATCGATCTCACCGACATTACGGGGATTCTTGAAATGGTCCATGACCTTGTCACTATACATTGCTGCCTCCTTCTTTCCCGCTTTTTACGAATAACGGGGACATATCCCGCAGTTTTTTAACCACTTTAGGGAGAACTTCGAGCACGACATCCACATCCTTTTCCGTATTTGCATCGCCGAGTGTGAGCCGGAGCGAGCCGTGCGATATCTCAACCGGAAGACCGGTTGCAAGCAGCACATGGGACGGTTCAAGTGAACCGGATGTACATGCACTACCCGTAGATGCGCAGATGCCCTCGTCATCCAGCCACAGGAGCATAGACTCACCTTCGATAAATTCGAAACTCACATTGAAGTTCCCCACGAGGCGCTTTTCCGGGTGACCGTTGAGCCGGGTATGGGAAATTGTTGCGAGAACACCCTTGATGAGCCGGTCCCGCATCGCTCGGATCTTTGCTGCATGTCCCGGGATATCAGCAGTTGCCATCTCGATTGCCTTTCCCAGACCAACAATCCCGGCAATATTCTCGGTACCTGCACGCCGCCTGCGCTCCTGGCCACCCCCATGGATCAGGTTATCGATCCGGACACCTTTTTTAATATAGAGCGCTCCTGTCCCTTTAGGGCCATAGAACTTGTGGGCAGAAAGCGAGAGCAGGTCGATGTTCTGCGCTTTTACATCGATCGGGATGCTGCCGATTGCCTGCACGGCATCGGTATGGAAGTACACCTTGTGCTTGCGGGCGATCGCACCGAGCTCGGCGATTGGTTCGATTGTCCCAATCTCGTTGTTCGCGTACATAATCGTAATCAGGATTGTTTTTTCCGTGATTGCCTTTTCGAGCACCGCCGGATCTACTAGCCCATACTGGTCAACAGGAAGGTACGTGATTTCGAAACCTTCCTTTTCAAGATACTGGCAGGTGTGAAGTACCGCATGGTGCTCAATCTGGCTGGTGATGATATGGTTGCCCCGCTTACGATTCGCAAACGCAACTCCCTTTATCGCCCAATTATCCGACTCGCTTCCGCCGGAAGTAAAATAAATCTCGTCCGGGTCAGCACCCAACGCCTTTGCCGTCTGCACCCGTGCGACATCGATCGCTTTTTTCGATTCGCGGGCAATGCTGTAGATGGATGACGGGTTACCGAAATGTTCCGTGAAGTACGGGATCATTGCGTTTGCCACCTCCGGTTTTACAAACGTGGTTGCGGAATGATCCATGTAGATTGTTCGTTGTGCTCCCATGGCTTCTCTCGTACCTGAATATCTGTTTGGAAGGTGAGATTATTCTTTCCCACCCGTGCATACCATAAAACCAAATTCTTTGTCCGGTCGAACCTTTTGGCAAGTTCACGAATACAAAGATTATTGTGGTTTCCCGGCATAATTCACAATTGTGAATGCAATATATTATGTGACAACTGGGATAACTTAAACGTTGTGATACCATGGAAGCACCCTGTCAGAAAATAGTGTGGGATGTCCTGCCGGCAATCCGGGCGGCAATCGCAGTCGAGCTCGTCAGGTGCGGGGTCTCCCAGGTAGAGGCATCGCGAATGCTTGAGATTGCACCATCAGCAGTTTCACAGTACCTTTCCGGCAAACGCGGGTACAGGATCGAATTTGAAGACGAAGTGAAAAAATCGATCGCCACGCTGGCACAAGACCTGATCGATAAAAAACAGGTCAATGTGATCGAACGAATCTGCGGGATCTGCCGACAGCTCCGTGAAGGTGAGGGCGGATGTGCCGGTCCTGCTCCTGAACGGTGCGGTTCATAATTTTAAAACGCATCCCGGTTGACAGGTTTTTAAAAAAAAATCAGTGGCTTCTATGAATACGAAAGAAAAAACGCAGGCGCTCAAAGAGATTATCGCATCGAAGGGCTCGATGCTCATATCCTATTCGGGGGGTGTAGACAGCGCACTGCTTGCTGTGCTTGCAACTGAGGTGCTGGGCAGCAATGCCCGGTGTATCCTGCTCGACAGCCCGGTTGTCCCGCGTGCGGCAATTACAGAGGCCCGGCAGATCGCAGAAGAGTTTGGCCTCCAGATGGAGATCATTCCAGTAAGCGTCATGGGCGATGAGCGGTTCACAAAAAATCCCGCAGAGCGCTGCTACTGGTGCAAGAAAAAATCCGCAGAAGTGCTGAAATGGAAAAAAGAGGCACTGCACTTTGCCTGCATTGCTGATGGCATTAACATCTCCGATACGGGTGAACACCGGCCCGGGCTCCTGGCTAGTACGGAAGAAGGGATTGTCCACCCATTTTTAGATGCGGGTATAACCAAGGCAGACATAAGGGAGATTGCACATACTGCCGGGCTACCATTCTGGAATAAGCCATCAGCTGCCTGTCTTTCATCCCGCATTCCCTATGGAGATGAGATCACTGCTGAAAAACTGATTAAGATCGAGAAGGCCGAAGCATTCCTGCACACCGCTGGATTTTCCCAGTGCCGGGTCAGGATGCACGGGGAGATTGCCCGGATCGAAGTTACCAGCGATGATATGCAGAAATTCATGGACAAAAGGGAGGATCTTGTAAAGAATTTCCAAACGATCGGGTTTACTTATATTACGCTCGATCTTACAGGGTACCGGAGTGGTAGTATGGATGAGGTTTTATGAAACAGGAAAAAACAAGCCCAAAAGAAAGGGAAATAAAAGAGGACATGAAGGGACAAACCTCCCCTATGTACCGCAGTGTGCCCTGCATACGAGCGGACGGAAATCTCTATGAACCGGGTTTCCACGATGTTGTTGAAGAGATACCATTTGCCCTTTTTATCAACGGCCGTCACGCAATGACAGCGATGATGAGTCCGGTCAATCTGGAAGATTTTGTCACCGGTTACATGTTTACTGAACAGATCATTAAAACGATAGATGAGATCGAGTCAATCAAGATCGAGAAAAACCGGATGAGTGTGATTACCAAAAATCTGTTCAAAGTGCTCGGGCCAAAAAAGACCATCCTATCCGGTTGCGGAGGGAGTGCTTCATACATAGATGCAGAAAAACTGCCGAAAATCCAGTCTGACTTTTGCATCAGTGCAGAAGCGATTTCCACTGCTTTACGTTCCGTCCTTGATTCGGAAATTCACCGGGCTACCGGTGGTTTTCACATGGTTGTGCTACTGGATAAACAGCGGGTAATATGCATTGCAGAAGATATCGGGCGGCACAATGCTGTCGACCGGGTCATCGGTTACGCACTGCGCAATCATATCGATCTGTCGCAGACATTTATCATTTCATCCGGGCGGATCTCTTCTGAGATGGCACGGAAATGCTTAATTGCAAATATTCCGGTCATTGTTTCACGCAGCGCAACTACTACTCTTTCAGTCGATATTGCAAAAAAAACCGGGCTGACTGTTATTGGATTTGCCCGGGGCGCAAAGATGAATATCTACACGCATCCCGAACGCGTGCAGGGTATGCCGTCACTTTCCCAGTGATTTCCGGAGACTGCATACCTGGCAGAGTTCCCCGCTGCACGGATCCCCACACACCCGGCAGCGGCGCAGGGGTTCAGAGAATACACTAGGATCCACATATTTTTCTATCGCCCTTTTGCTCTTTATCAGGTTACGCATGGTGCCTGGATGTTTCTGTTCCATGGCAGAGAGCATTGTTCGAACCTCTAATCTCAGGGCATGGCGCGTATACGGGCACTCGGGAAGAAATGGGAACATATCCTGGACAAACAAATAGGCGGCAATCTCTTTTTCCGATATCTCGGCAAGCGGTTTTATCCGGGGAATGAAACAGCCCGAAGAGTCGGCATCGCTGGTGCGGACTAGGCGTGGCAGGTCACCACGAAGTGTGTTCATCAGTACGGACTGGGCTTCGTCATCAAGGTTATGGCCTGTGGCGATCTTGGTCGCACCTGCCTTGTGGGCCGCTACCGAAAGCGCCTTCCTTCGCAGGATCCCGCAGACCGAACATGCCTGGGTCTCGCGCCCGATAAGAAGTGTGTCGAGATCATCTCCGATAAGATCCGTAAACGAGATGCAGACATGCTCGATCCGGAGTTTTTTTGTTACCTCCTCTGCGGCCCGGATTGTATCATTACGGTAACCTGCAATCCCTTCATCCACAGTTATTGCCACAAGGCTCACATCTTCCCATGCGGGCAGGAGCCTGGATAGGATCACAAGGAGTGCAGTGCTGTCCTTGCCGCCGCTGAACGCAATTGCGATCCGGTCATGGGATTTAATGAGTTCCCTCTCACTGATTGTCCGGGCTGCACGTTCCTCAACATCTGCAATGAGATGGGCAGCACAAAGATGCCGCTCTGGTTCCGGCAGCCGGATGACCGGGGGTTCAGAGCAGAGCGTGCACCGCTCCGATCTTCCGGTTACCGGATTTCCCTGATTCATTCATCCCCCGTGCGCAATGCGGATGATTCGTATCTCGTCATCACCGCCGATCAATGTATCCTCCGGCACCAGCTTCCCGTTCCGGGATACAATCACCTCGGATGGGTTGATGTTAAGATTGTCAAGGATACTGGTGATACTGACCGGATCTTCCTGTATAATATTTATCGTTGAATTGGGAAGGATGATTTTCATTAATAGCAGGGAATAGTTGGATGTGTCCGTTCATAAATTTCCCCCACACACCAGCTTTTTTAAAGAGGGGATAAAACGTATACAGCACAGGAGCGTTCATAAGGTTGCCGGCCATTTCACTCAAAGACGAGATAATCGCCCTGAAAAAAGAGCGGGATGCAATTATCCTTGTCCATAACTACCAATTGCCGGAAGTGCAGGACGTAGCCGATCTCTGCGGTGATTCACTCGAACTCTCAAGAGCTGCTGCCACAATGAAAGGCGAGGTGATCGTCTTTTGCGGAGTGGATTTCATGGCTGAGACTGCGGCGATTCTCTCACCGGAAAAGACCGTCTTGCTCCCCGCTCCCGATGCCTGCTGCCCGATGGCACAGATGATCTCGGCAGAAGAACTACGGTTTGCCAAAACCCGTAACCCGGATTCTGCCGTGGTCTGTTATGTGAATACAACCGCAGAAGTCAAGGCAGAGAGTGACATCTGCTGTACATCGTCAAATGCTGTAAAAGTTGTCAACTCGGTAGAGCAGGAGCGCGTGATTTTCGTTCCTGACCGGAACCTCGGGCGTTACGCAGCCCGGTTCACAAAAAAGGAGATCCTGCCGTGGGAAGGGTTCTGCATTGTGCACGACCAGATCACACCGGCTCATGTCGCTGCTGCCCGAAAAGCCCACCCGGATGCAATGGTACTTGTCCACCCGGAATGCCGCCCGGAAATAATCGATCTTGCAGATCATGTGGCAAGCACATCAGGCATCATCCACCAGGTCTGCACCTCTCAAAAACAGGAGTTCATCATCGGTACCGAAATCGGGATCCTGCACCGGCTGGAAAAAGAATGTCCCGAGAAACAGTGCTTCCCGCTGTCGCAGGCATCTGTCTGCCGGAACATGAAAAAGACCGATCTGACAAAAGTCAGGGACGCATTACTGACACTCCGTCCCCGTATTACGGTACCGGAAGAAATTGCGGCGCGAGCCCGTGATGCGATCGAGCGTATGCTGGCACTATGATCTTTATTTTTTCACCCAACATCCGGTTTTGTCATAATTACCAATTCTTTCACCACTTCAAGCGCTATCTCAGGACTGGATAATCCTTAATTTTAACAGGTCAACCCGCACCTATCGTACTCCTTTTTTTAGTTGTTCTCACAACCTAAAGGTACCAGAAATATAGTTTCCTATTTTTCTGCCGGACCCCCATGTTCAACCCGTTTAACGCGCTCGCTTCCCTCATAGTAACCCGCCCGAAACAGCTGGCAGTAGTCTTCTGCCTGTTGCTTATCGTTGCACTTTATGGGATGACCATGATCACAATGGCGACGGGTATGGACACCTATGTGGACAAGGATACCCGGCGGGGGATGCTTCTCGATAAATACACCAAAACCTTCCAGTCCGACAGCGTGCTGATCCTCATTGAATCAGATGATGTGATGAGCCCGGATGTGCTCAAGTATATCGACAGACTCCAGCGGGATATTTCGCAGGAGCGCTATGTCACGGGAGCTTCTGGCATCTCCGATTTGGTAAAAAACCAGAACGGGGGTGTGCTGCCCACAAGCCGTGCCGAGATTACCCTTCTCGAGGAACAAGTGCCACTCGAGATTCTCAATATTTACGTCCCATCCAGAACCATGACCATCTCAGTTGTCACCGTTGACCAGGGACTTAAGGATGCCCAGGCGTTCTCTCTTGTGGATAACATCAATAAAAGAGTAAGTCTCTCCACCCCACCCCCGGGGGTGAGCGTGGTTGTATCAGGCAACCAGGCATACAACAAAGAGACCTCTGACGAAATGAGCACGTCCATGGGGGAACTCATCCTGGTCGCCATGATCCTAATGGTGATCGCCGTAGGCCTGCTCTTTGGTCACGTCCGGTACCGCCTTCTCTCGGTATTCATCGTGGGGACGGGTCTCATCATGACATTTGGGGTTATCGGGTTTTCAGGCATGCAGATCACAATGGTGACCATCGGTGCTTTCCCGGTCATGATTGGGATTGGGATCGATTACGCGATCCAGTTCCATTCACGATTTGATGAAGAGATTAGAAAATCCCCCATTGCTGAAGCGGTTACTACAACAATTACCAAAGCCGGGCCGTCCGTGCTCTATGCGATGATTGCCACGGCAATGGGTTTTCTCGCCCTTACTATCTCGCCACTCCCGATGATTCGCAGTTTCGGCCTGACCTGCGTAATCGGAATCATCTGCTGCTACATTGCAGCAATCGTGGTTGTGCCGGTCTTTTCCCTCATTGTAAATTACCGTCCTGTACAGGAGCAGGCAAAGAAAAAAACCGATACCTCAAAATCGAATATTGAACGGTATAACGAGCTCGTGGGCAGGGTCGTGAAAGGGGTATCACGGAATGCGGTTCCGGTCCTGATCATCTGTGTCCTGTTTACAGTCATCGGGTTCCAGCTGGACAACGAGATCATTGTCAACACCGATGAGAAGACATTTGTCCCGGCAGATATGCCGGCAAAGGTAAATCTTGATAAGATCAGGCGCACTATGGGCGAAACGTCCAGCGTCCCCGTGCTGGTGCAGGGTAGCAATCTTCTCTCCCCGGATTCTGTCCGCTGGATGTATGAGTTCCAGCAGTACGAAGAGACGCATAACAGCAAAATTACCAGCTCTACGAGCATTGCAACCTACCTTGTACAGTACAATGACGGGGTTCTGCCACAGACTGCGCCTGAAATAGATGCGGTCATGAAAAAGATCCCTCAACAGATCCGTGACCGGTACGTGAGCTGGAACACCGAGGCGGTTATCGAGTTTACCTTCATTGCGATGCCCAATGATATCGCAATGTCAACAATCGAGCAGATGAAAAAAGATCTCGCCTGGAAGGCACCCCCGCCGGGCATCCATGCCTCCTTTACGGGCATGTGGGAGATGTTTACCAACCTGATCCGCGAGATCCGGGATGGAAAGACATTCATGACCATTCTTGGGTTTGGGATGATCTTTGTCTTCCTCTACATCATCTACCGTAAATTTGTAAAAGCAGCAACCCCGTTGGTTCCAATAGTCATGATCGTTGGCTGGAACGGCCTCATCATGTATATGCTTGCCATCGATTACACCCCGCTCACAGCAACGCTCGGCTCAATGTCGGTAGGTGTAGCTTCGGAATATACGATCCTGATCATGGAACGGTACTACGAGGAGCGGGCAAACGGGCTCGCGCTGCTGCCGGCAATCCAGTACAGTATTGAGAAGATTGGAACAGCGATTACGGTCTCTGGAATGACAACCGTATTTGGGTTTGCCGCACTCATGATCTCTGCCTTTGGCATCATCAGCAATTTCGGCACAGTAACGGTCATCTCGGTCTTTTTCGCGCTTGCCGGTGCCATCATCGTTATGCCGGCGATTTTGGTACTGGTGGGAATGATGGAAGGCGGAACAACGAACACGAAAGAAGAACCGGATGCATGAGAGAGCTGATTTTTTTTACCGGGCACGCGAAAAAAAAAGAAAACCGGTAAAAATTTAACCGACACAGAACTTGCCAGCGAATCTTCCTTAAAGAAGAACTGTCTGCGTCATGAGGAAGATTAGGCATGGGCGAATTTGTAAAAATTAAGATTATTGTTATACCGCGACAGTTTCAACCCGTATGCGGCTTATGATAAATTCATTATCAACTGGTATCTCTTCCCCGTCTTCCTGCAGGCAGGATATATGGAGTTCAATTGCCTCCTTGGTGTTCGCAATTGTCTCCTCAATGGTCTCCCCCTGCGAGAAGCAGCCTGAAAGTGCCGGCACTTCGGCCCAAAACCCGCCTTCATCTGCCTTATGGATCAGAATAGTGTATTCCATGATTTCCCCCTCATAACCGGTTTTCAAATTCTTCTTCAGTCAGCCCTGCTTTTTTAATCGCGGCTTTCAACAGCCCGATTTTGACATCTCCGGATACCGGGATGGTGATCAGTTGTCCGTTAGGCATTTTGATATTCACGTGGTCACCTTTTCCCGGGCGGACCTTCCCTCCGGCATTGGCAAATGCCTTTACAGCATCTTTTCCTTTAATGTTATAAAAAGAGGTCACCGGTCACAATCCTTTGGTGATAGTTAGTGCCAGTGATTCATCATCCTTTTGCTGGAAATAAAAAAATTGGGTGTGTCATAGAATCAGCTAAGATCTCACTGATAGCAAAGACACCGAAACTTTTATGGGAATTCCCACTGGCATTTTTATCTTCAATGCTTGTGGCCCGATGCGTCATATGGATTAAAAATGGCATGGGATAAATCCCCTCACGGATTTGTTTTTCCCCGTCCTCAAACCTAAAGAGAAACAAAGATCGGAAATTTAATATAAAATTATCCCCTTTTGTTGCTATTGGTATAAAATGAAGACCAATAATAATTTTTTTCTGATTTCAGGATGCATAACCCTGATTCTTGTATGTGCGGTGATTGTTGCTGGATGCACATCCAGTGCAACTCCTGCAAAAAGTGATTCTTTGGCAACAGTTTCCACAACTGTGATACCCGTCGCAACGGTACAAACACCTGTGCAGACCACTGCCACCACTGTGGCAACCAGTACTCAGGTACCAAAAACAACCGCAAGTCTTTCAAATGGTGTCACCATCACTTATCCCAGTGATTGGGAAAAGAAAGAAACCTCTGAAACATCATTACGGGATTATGGCCGCACAACAACCAATATTGCGAATTTCTTTTCCCCGGACATTACTTCTGAACGGAACATTATTGCGCAACCGAATGTCGACAAATCAAAATATACCACATTGAGTATCGATGTGGATCCCACTCCAGTAAAGGATTTTGAAGATTATTTCAATCGGGTAACGCTTGCCCTGGGGACTAATTACAAATCTTTCAGCATTACAAAACACAATTACCAGATGGTTATCTCAAAGACCGATACGTTTCCCGGGTACAAATCCTATCAAATGGACTTTGATACTGGCAATATGAGGGGATCTTATATTTTTACAAATGTCGATGGAACAATCTACACCTTCGCATTCAAGAATCCGTCTCCCTATTCAGAGGAAGTACATGAGATGTGGGATTCAATCAAGATCATCCCAAAGGTTTCAACGCAGAAACAGCGCTGAACCGGAACTAAACCTTTTTTTAGGGATTTTTGGTATGGAGCATTATAGGCAATTATCGAGATGCATCTGCGCCGTTGTCGTGCACTTCTCACTGCTTCTTTAATGGGATAAGGATTGTTGATATCGGTTGGTTTAAAAAAAATGCTTACCTCGTCCTGAGTACGATAAGCCAAACGCCAACCTCACTAAAAAAGAATCCCAACGGGCTCGGCTGGTATCGCAGTGGCGCATCGTTCAGAGAATCACTGGGTTGGAGAGGGGGTAACAGAAATTCCGGCTGAACTTATCCAGAAGGCGGAGATCATTGTGTATCTGGTGAGTGTGGGGTTCAGGAATGAGGGTTGAGTAAGAGAGCGGAGTTTGGCCATTTTCGTTTCTGTGAGCAGATCTCATGGGGGGGAGGAATTTTAGACCGCCATTGACACCAGCGAACTTTTTTTGATTTTAGAGATTCTCACCGGCATATTTTTTGGCACCAATAACAGTAATTCCAACAATCTGATCGCCGGAATAATGAGTGATGACGTTTTCATTCATTTCACTATCATCAGCATGTTGAGGTTTTCTGAAACTAACGTAGAGGACATCACCATCCGGGTCATAGTCAATCCAGATATGATTCGATCGCATATTTAGCAAGTGAGGTACTGATTGAAGTACATCTGCGATTATTTCTCCCATATGATCCCTCTCTTTAGTATCTTTTCATGTTTTGAAGTCATAAATGCTGTTATCACAAAACCATCTGGCAGGTCTTTGTACACCACAACCAGATATTTTTTCACTGATGAGCTGACAAGATATTGTTTTATTGCAATAATTTCGTCAGTCCATCCTTTTACCAGCCAATCCGGATCTTCAACTGTCTCAATCACATGGTCAAGATAACCAGCCATGTAATCATGTGACTCAGTAATATGAATCCATCTCTCATCAGTCACCCGAATCGTAAAACCAGCCTTGGTAAGAGAGGTCCTCAAATCAGTGTCCATATCTGAACTCCACATTCTTCTCAAATACTCTTTAAAATTCTCTATATGCAGAGTGCCAGGCAATGTTCCTCCATCTGAATAAGAGGATTATTGGCGTTCGTGTTTGTGAAGATTGTAAAACTAAGATATTTGAGTATCTTAATGTTAGAAATGAAATTTATTAAAGTCCATCGAAAGATGACAGCTCTTTTGATGCTGCATATTCATGGGAAGTGTGGGCATGGGGTTGGATAACTGGTGAAGAACGGTTTTACTATTCTGTATAGGAAATACTTTTGGGACTGTACACTTTCCAAACACAATTTCCATTTCTCTACTCTATCATCGGAAGATTTCAAATTTTTCATGACAATTGTTTACCCCCTCATGAGTACGATAAGCCAAACGCCAACCACTCCAAGAATCGCGAGAATCCCAACGGGCTCTCTCGGTGTCGCAGTGGCGCATAGTTCAGATAATCGCGGAGTTGGAGGGGGGAACAGAAATTCCGGCTGAACATATCCAGAAGGCAGAGATCGTTGTGTATCTGGTGAGGGTGGGGTTCAGGAAGAGTACTGGGTTTGGCCCCGTTTTTTTCCGGAGCCGTGCATTAACCATATGCCTTCATGAAAATTTTTAATGTAGTATGACAAAAAAAATTTCATCAAACAGCGATTGAATTTTCCCCATCACCGATCTTATTGAGATCGACTACCATCTGTACTGTTTCAGAAGTTTGGGTTATTTTTATGAATCCACCATAGTTTTCATAGAATCGGATAGCTCGTGGATCTCTTTTTGCATCCACTTTTACGAACCTGCAACCAATCTGCCCGGTTAATCGGAACGCAATAGCAAAAACGTGTTTCAGCATTTCACGTCCTATGCCCTGACCACGCAGCCCGTCTTTTGTTGCCATTCTGGCCAGAAGTAATGCCGGATATTTATTGGGCGGATCTTCAATCTCAAGTGACATTTTTTTTACGGAGTCAGATGTGATACATCCCATAGACAGAGAGAAAAACCCCACAATATCGGTTCCCGAATGGACAAGATAGGTAGTACTGATTTTTTCCAGTTGCCGGGTTTTTGCATCATTCCTTAAAAAATCTTCAAGATCTTTGGAATCTGAACATGCAAATGATGAAACGTCTGAATCGCCAGATAATTTTGAAAAAATAAGAGAATAAATATCAACTGTCATTTTGTTATTACGGCCATTCTTTTGAGAGCTGGTGGGCTTCCCGGAAGAGAGCCTTGCTCTCCTGTGTGAAGTGTTGCTTTGGGGCATCAACATATTTGTTGAATGCCTCCGCTTCTTCACCTCGTAAGACAGTCTCTAATTCAATCTGTTTTGCCATGGCTGACCACCTTTTTGTATTATTGTATTAATTGATTCACTATTATTAAAGTAACCTCTGTTGAGCTTATAAGTAACTTATTCTGATGTCAGGGTGAATGGGGATCGATTTCCCAAACTGCTTTCTGATTTTCCACCCTTTTCGCTTCCTTTATCAGCGCCAAGAATGGTATTTTAGGAAAATATTTGCATCAATAAAAATTGTCGCGTCACTCCTTGAACGGACTTCCATCTGTTACGGCTCCCGGTAATCCCCGGTGATCTCACCTTTATTCAGGAGCCGGTTTTTGTGCCATCAGTTTATTGTACATCTCCTCACCGACACACTCCTTTGCATACTTGCACGACTGGACACAGGATGCAATGTCGTTATAGACTTCAAAACCGCAACTGCATTTGACAGAGATATCGTTTGAGAACAGTTCCACTTCTTCTCCGCACTGCGGGCATTTTTTTATAGCGAGCGTGGGAGTGCGGATAGTTGCAGCACCGGGACAGTGATCGAGCATCAGGTTCCTCGTTTATTGTGTATACTGCGAATTTAATGAAGCCACGGATCGTATCACCCGCTCATCATCGGCTGATGGCGTATTCACGAGTGGGGAGACCGGATGCATCACCATCTTTTCTGCAGGGTATGGTGCGAGTATTGTCTTTAGCGACCCGGCATCCGGTTGCTCACCGGTGAGCCACTCCTCTTCATAGTCCGGTGAAATTATCGCGGGCATCCGGTTGTGGACCGTTGCCATCAGGGCGTTGGGCTCTGTCGTGATGATCGTATACGTGGCGAGCAGTGTTCCTGCGGGATCGTGCCATTCATCGTACAGCCCGGCAAAGGCAAAGAGCGGCTGGTCATTCAGGTACATGTAGAACGGGATCTTTCTTGCCCCCTCGTGCTTCCATTCAAAAAAGCCGCTTGCAGGAACAAGACAACGTTTCGTTTTCAGCAGTGAGGCAAACGAAGGTTTTTCCAAAAGAGACTCAGCCCGGGCATTGATGATCGGGTGCGCAGCCTTGAGATCATTTGTCCAGTGGGGAACCAGCCCCCATTGCATCTGCATGAGTTCCATGCCGGAAGCCCCATGCAAGATCACCGGCTGCCGGGTGCCAGGCGCGATATTGAACTTCGAGCGGGCGCCAAGCATCGGGTTGAAGATACGAAAGCGATTTCCAAGATCATCGATGCAAACGAGTGAATACCTGCCGCACATTACACTCCACTTCTTATCCCTCCGCTCATCAATCTTACGATGTCTTTTTTACACTTTCACCCCCCGCTAACCTGAGCCTTATCCCACCCGGTGCAGCAGGAATCCGGTGCTATGCTGATCGAGCTCTCAAAGGGAATCACCCTGCATCCCGGTAGTTTCACGGCAGTGATTGCACCGGAAAAGAAGATACTTTCAGCGCTCAACAGCAACGCCGATCTCCAGCGTTTCCTCTTCCTCTATGTCTGCGGCAACTATTCACGTATCCTCTCGGGGATAAGCCGCACATCAAATAATTTTGAAGTCCGAAGGCCGTTTACTGCGGACCAGCTCTTGACCGTCATTCACGAAGCAAGCCACACCATTGTCTTTGTCGAGCATGACCCTACACTCTTTGACGGGGCAGAGCGTCTGTTTGTTCCCATCGCATCAGCACTTCGGCAGGTAGGTAGGGAAGCCATGGTGATCCTGTGGGCACCGGCCAGTGACCGGTCCTTTGCCGCACTGATTCGGCAGGCCGACCGGATCATCGAGATTGTGCCCGAAGGCCCACCCCCGGATCGTTTTGGTTTTGCGAGCCAGCGGTCCTGCCGGAAGGGTGGAGTGGTGCCAAGAGCCCAGAAGACGCTGGAGGTGTAGGAAACGGGCAGGAGTTTTGAGAGCGTCCGGCAGGGGGTAAAGGGCCCGGTAGATCGCTGGGCCCGGGCCGCACGGGCACTCAGAAAAGAAGGCAAGCCATATGGCGAGAGGCTGGTAGCGCTTGCAAAACTCCATTCGAGCGAGGCGTTCTATGGCTGTGATGACCCGCTTGAGGCTGCGGTCTTCTCGGTGCTCATCGAGATGCTTAAACAACAGGAAGAACAGGAACCGCTGGGATGCATAGATGACCGTCATAAGAAACGAGGGAGTGAGGAGCCCGATGTGGATCCTTGATTCGGCGTTCCGGAGCGGGGGTGTGGACCTGTGGCACAAGGATGGATCTGTGCAGAAGTGCCATCACGAGTATGATCCACCGTTTTATCTTCATCTCCCGGATCCGGATTTATATCACGAGTTGCTCGAAGCATTAGAGGAGCACTACCGGGCGGAGCCCTGCACGCTTACCACGATCTTTGGTGAATGCGAGGGATACGCGGTGTTTGCCGGCAGGGCGGTTGCTGAAGCTATCGAGCAGCAGACACAGTTTGCTGCGCAGCTCTTCAACGTGGATGTGCGACGCGACCAGCGTTTCATGGCTGAACAGGGAATCGTTCCCTGCTGTGCAGATCCGAAGGACCGGTTCTCACCGGTCTTCGAGCATGGCCTGAACTGCATGGAGATTCGTATCCGGGATGACCCGGCCCGTGACCAGACTTGCACGGATATTGAGATCATTTGTGAGCGCACCGAGCGGCTGCACGGATGGGAACGTGATGTGCTTGCCGACCTCTTCGGGCTCGTTGCTGCGTATGACCCGGACCTGATCCTGATGACCGATGCAGATCGCTGGATGTCTAAGCTGCAGGTACGGGCCCGGGCACTGGGCCTTACGATGCCGTTTTCCCGGAGCGGGCAGTACCGCACCATGGACTCGCGCTCTTACTGGAGTTACGGCAGGGTTGAGCACAAGGAAGCAGCACTCATACCGGACGGGAGAATCCTTATCGATACCGAACAGTCGTTTGTGTACCGTGAGGGCGGGCTTGCCGGAGTGCTCATGGCTTCCCGGTTATCGGGACTCTCTCCCAGCCTTGCATCACGGTTCACTCCGGGCACTCTAATCTCCAGCTACGAGACTTATGAAGCGGTGCGAAGAGGAATTGTTGTGCCGTTCCGGAAGAGCGATGCAGAAGTGCTGCGGAAATTTGCCGCACTTAAGACCGCAGACCGTGGCGGGATGATGTTCCAGCCGGAGCCCGGCATCTTTGAAGATGTAGACGAGATTGATTTTACCTCCATGTACCCCTCTATCATCGTGAAGTCAAACCTGTCGCCGGAGACCATCAGGAATCCGGAACAGCAACAGCGGGGTTTTCTCCCAGTCGCGCTGGAACCACTGCTTGACCTGCGGATACGGACAAAGCAGCTGAAAAAGACTGACCCGGCCATTGCCGGCATTGATGCAATCCTCAAGTGGATGCTGGTCACCTGTTTCGGCTACACGGGCTACAAGAACGCAAAGTTCGGCAGGATCGAAGTGCACGAGGGAATCACCGGGCGATCGCGTGACATCCTGCTGCTCACCAAAGATATTGCCGAGGCGATGGATTTTCATGTCCTCCACGGGATCGTGGACTGCCTCTGGGTGCAGGGCTCACAGGTTGCAGCATTGCAGGAGCGGGTCAACCGCGAGACCGGGTTGTCAACCGAACTCGAACACTTCAACTGGTTAGTCTTCCTGCCGCTCAATGATGGGCTGGGAGCTTACAACCGCTACTATGGCAGGCTTTCTGATGGCAGCGTGAAGGTGCGGGGCATTGCCGCACGCAGGCACGACACCCCGGAATATATCCGGAAAATGCAGGGCGATATGCTTGCAGTCATGGGAAAGGCGGCAACGATCGAAGAACTCCACGGGCTGTGGGATCAGGTAAACGCGATATACCGGAATTCACTCCAGAAGCTCCCGTCCGCACCAGTAAAGGAGATGGTCATCAGCCGGAGGATCAGCAGGCTCACGTATGCCCACCGCTGCATCGAAGGCGCTGCGGTGAACGCGTACCGCAAGGAGGGTGTGCCTGTAGCACCGGGCATGAAGATCCGGTATGTGGTGCTGGATGCCCGCACGTACCGGGTGGAACCTGAATGGAATGCAGAGCGTTTCGATATCGCGTACTACAGAGAACTGCTGGAGCGGGCGTGGACAGAGATCGCATATGCGTTTAAGGCTTGCAGAGGATCAGTTAAAGAACAGCAGGAAATTCCGGTTATTCGTGTGCAACAACGGATCTGTGATGAGCGGTCTTAGTACCGGGACGCACAAAAGATGTAATAGGGTCTATCACCAAGTTACCAGCAACAATGACCGATAAGCAGCTCATCTCCACCATAAAATACGTAGCCGGTTCAAAACCGGTCTTTTCACTCACGGAGATCATGCCGTATCTTGAAAAAAAATACCCGGTTGAAAAACTGATCACGCTTATCACCCCCCTGTTGGATGAGCTGGACCTTGTAGCAAAGAAGGTGGGTGCAGACTATGAGATATCACGGAGGGTTCCGGCAGAGCAGTATATATTAAACCCGGCTGAGGTCGAGAGGCAGGATGTATTTTTTGCAACGCGTCGCCTACCCCCGGCACTGGAATCGGCAATTGAGCAGTATATCCCAAAAAAAGTGGGAAAGGAACTGACCGATCCAGCTATCTTAGAACGACTCCGCAGGGCAATTGTAGCCCAGAAATCTGATTACTGGAAGCCTACACATCTGCGATCGCTGCAGTACACCAAGGCGTATAATGTGCTGGGGTATCTCGCTTACCATTTCCCGGTCTATTATGTGCAGACCCAGTACCTGCTCGCCATGCTCGCCCGCGAGGGGTTGCTGAAAAATTCAATGACGGTGCTGGATGCCGGAACCGGCCCGGGTGTAGTGCCGCTTGCGATTGCGGATTTCTATTCCCGGCTGGATGGTGCAACGGCAACGGTGTACTCGGTCGAACGCTCGGAAGAGAACATCGAGGCATTCATGTACCTGCGGGAACAGTGCACAAAAAAAAGGGCAAATGTCAGTATCAAACCCCCGATAAAGGCTGATCTCAATACCATTGACCCTGCAAAAATTCCGCAGCAGATCGACCTGATGATCTTTTCCAATGTGCTCAACGAGATCAGCGATGTATCACTTGACCAACGGGCAGATATTGTCATGAAACTGGCCGGGCGGCTTGCACCGGATGGCACGATTCTCATTATTGAACCTGCTGAAGAGACGAACTCTGCCCAGATGCGACTGCTCTCGCTTGCATTAAAGAAACGCGGGCTCACGATTCACAGCCCCTGTTCATTTATCTGGGGCACGAACTGCACACCGGACCGGTGCTGGAGTTTTGCAACAACCAGAAACATCCAGCCCACCCGGCTGATGGGGGTACTGGCATCCGGTGATGAGCCGTTCCGGTATCTCAACATCGATATCAAGTACAGTTACGTGGTGCTCAGGAAAGACGGAAAAATCCGTGACTCGTACCGGGTGCCCACCGGTTCGCGTGTCCTGCGGTTGTCCCAGATCCGGCGCCATGTGGAAAAAAGGATCAATCTCATTGCAGCCAAGATGTCAGGGAATCTTGGCGATGCAAAGACAATGGTGTTCAAGCTCTGCGATGGCACGGCAAATACGCCGGTGTATGCGGTGGTGCCGTCG
>JANYBK010000100.1 GCA_025360805.1 Methanomicrobiales archaeon | reverse complement strand
AGGATCAGCACAACGATCAGGAATCCCCCGATCAGTTTCTTCCCGATTTTCATATCATCAATGAAACTCATTTTTCATAACCTCTTTTTTCCTCATGCAAGTTTCTGGATTTCCCTCATTCTCCCGCTTTTATTAGCAGAGATGCAGGGCCACGATGTACCCTGCCCCGCACCCCGCGTTTTATGTGTGGCACACCCGGTGCATTGCGGAACGTGCCCTCGGTACGCCCGGAACTCCGGGCAGAATGTGGGCGAAACAATCTTTTGTCGAGCATGGTATATAAATCTACTGTGCTATGGCGATGATAAGCAATGATTAAAATAGGTGAACATATATGATAACTATTACCAATCGCCGCAAGCCAGAACCTGCGGATTCAATAGGGTGGGAGCATGACGAGAGCATGGTAAAAGACAATGAAATCCTGCGCATCCGTGACGAGCTGGAGCGTAACCCCAAGGGAATGACAATCGAAGATGTCTCCCAGAAACTTTCTATGAACCGGGGCACCGCGGCAAAATACCTTAACCTGCTTGTCGTGTCGGGGCAGGCTGAGATGCGCACCCTTGGCCCGGCCAAACTTTTCTCTATCTCCCAGCGGGTACCGCTCTCCCAAATGCTCAGTGTCTGGACCGACTTGATCCTTATTCTTGATGCCGATCTTTTCATCCAGCAGGTAAACGATGCTCTACTCTCCTATTTCCAGCTCGAACGCGATCAACTCATGGGCGTGCAGCTCACCCACTCGCCGCTTGCCCAGTATTTTAACGAAGATCACTTAGTAACCTTAAAAGCGGCACTCGATGGTGAAGAGAAGATCTTTGAAGAAGAGATCGAGATCCACGGAAAGATCCATTCGTTCCGGATAAAAGTCCTCCCGCTCGTTTTTGACCAGGGAGGTAAAGGCATAGGTGCGATCCTCATCGACATCACGGGTATCAAAGCCTACCAGCACGATCTTGAAGGCAAAGTTTTAGAACGCACAGAGCTCTTAAACGAAACAAATGTCGAACTGGAGCGACGGATCCGCGAGTCTAAAAAGATCGAAAAAGCCCTTTTGGAATCTGAAGAAAAGTACCGGGCGCTTGTCGATAATATCACAGAAGTAATCTTCACTATCAATGATCATGGCGTGATCACGTACATCTCTCCTGCAATTACCCCAATCTGTGGATTTACTCCTGATGAGTTGCTTGGACGGGCGTTAGCAGACTTTGTACTCAGCGATGACCTTGTATCGTTTACCAAAGGTCTTGACAAGAGTAAGAGCGGAGATGTCAGCCCGTTTGAATTCCGTCTCGTTGCAAAAGACGGTTCGCTCCGCTGGGTACACGCTTCAGGAAAAGTGGTTGAACATCCGGGATTACCGGACGGGTACCAGGGCATGATCACCGATATTCACGAGCAGAAGCGTGCCGAAGATACGCTGCGCAGGGCAAACAAACAGATTGTGCTTCTCAACAGCATCACGCGTCATGACATCTTAAACGGCATTACAAAGCTCCTCGCATATCTCGATATCGCAAAGCGCCAGACCAAAGATCCAAAACTCTTAGACCTACTCGACAAGGAAAAAGAGATCACCAATACCATCCAGCGTCAGATCACCTTTACCCGGGACTACCAGAATATCGGCATGCGCCCCCCGCAGTGGAAGGATATCGGCACAAGCATAAAGGCAGCCGCAGCTGACGTGAACCTTGGAAAAATTACCCTATCGGTAAATATCGGCAAGATAGAAATTTTTGCAGACGACCTTATTGAAAAAGTCTTTTACAATCTGGTGGAAAATTCGGTACTGCACGGTGGTGAAACGGTCACTACTATCACCTTCTCTTTTAAAAAGAAAGGCAAATCATCCCTGCTCATTTGTGAAGATAACGGAAAGGGAATCTCAAAAGAAGAAAAAGAACTCATATTTGAACACAGCCGTGGCGGGAGGATCAACTATGGACTCTTCTTCTCAAGAGAAGTGTTAGCCATCACCGGGCTCACGATAAAAGAGACTGGTACGGCAGGTAGCGGAGCCCGGTTCGAAATTACAGTTCCCGAAGAAATGTGCCGGGGTGCGTAAGCAATGGATAACAAAATGAATGATAAAAGTGCAAACAGAGAGGAATTTCAGAGCGAGGCAATGTATGGCAGAAGCTGAATCATCATCACTGGCAACCCGTGGAACCGGTGTGGAAGAATTAATTGAAGTAGTTGAATTCACGCTTGGCGGAAAACGGTATGCCCTTGACATCCAGCTTGTCCGGGAAATTGTTGTGATGATGCCAATCACACCGATTCCCCGTGCTCCGGAATTTATATCCGGTGTGCTTAACCTCCGCGGAGAGATCACCTATATTATCAACTTAAATAAAATTCTTGATGTAGATAATCCGGAGATCAGAAAGGACCAGAAAATTATTGTCTTTGTACCCGGGGCCGCAAAGAAAAATAATGTCGGAATCATTGTCGATAACGTGAGCAGTGTCTTTCAGGTACCCCGGACTGATATTGAAATAATGCAGGATAATGCGTCATCAAAGATCTCGGGTTTTGTGAAAGGGATTATCAAATTAAAGAGCGATGATAACGAGAAGAAGAGCAAAGGATTGCTCATCTGGATCGATATGGAAAAAATATTCCGGGGTATGGTAGGCGAATAACTTCCCCAACTTTTAAGAATAACAATATCCTTGTTGATGATTAAGCAGCATGAGGCGGACATGGACGATTTTGAAACCCTGAAGCGATATATAGAACAGACATTAAAGATCCAGTGCTCGAGTTACAAAGAGGATTATATCAAGCGCCGCCTCCTCTCAAGGATGCGCTCTACAAATTCTGCAGACTATGGGGCATATCTCCGGTATCTCAAGACAAATACTCCGGAGCTTGAACTCCTGAGAAACGCCCTTACCATCAACGTCACGGAATTTTTCCGGGATACCGAAGTGTATGATGCGATTAAAAAAGAAGTCCTGCCGGACCTTTTCAAACAGCGTAAACGTCTCCGCATCTGGAGCGCCGGTTGTTCGACCGGAGAGGAACCCTATTCGCTTGCCATGATCCTCCACGAAATGATGGCGCTCCACAAGGATTTATCCGCACAGATCCTTGCCACCGATATCGATCTGGTGGTTCTTAACAAAGCCAAAGAGGGCATCTTCTCTCCAAAAGCCATGGTCAAGCTTAACGAAACCCAGATTCACCGGCATTTCGATAAACTTCCGAATGGCGATTTCCAGGCAAAACCTCATTTAAAGGAACTCATTAAGTTCACCCCAAACGATCTGATGTCTGGTGTACCCGTCTCCCGGTACCTGGATCTCATCACCTGCCGTAATGTGACCATCTATTTCAATGAAAAACAAAAAGATGATCTCGCACGCACGTTTCACAGCGCACTTGTAGCTGACGGTTATTATATCATGGGAAAGACCGAATATCTCGGACGTGCAGTTGACGGGCTCTTTGTTGCAAAAAATACCGCCCAGAAAATTTTTGTGAAAAAGGAACCGGCAAAGACTGTTTGAGGGGTTTTTTTGGTTTTTGATTGGTGATATCTAAAGTCTGATAAGGTTTATTGGCTGGTGCAAAGCGAACATCCTGATATGGACAAACATCGCGTTGAAAATGATTTCTGCGATAACATCATGCATCGGGCTCTCCCGAAATATTTTGTCTTTTTTTTAGTCATGGGCTTGCAAGAGAAGATTATGTGAAAAAGATTGCTGATTGTTTGACAAGATCAATTTTTCATCTCTCTGGTGCAAAGCATTTGGCTTCATTGGGGTTCTTTTTACAAAAAGATTTTTAAATTTCAAACTATAGTTTATAGTTATGCTAAAAGCGGGCAGAATGATCCAGTTACAGGATAGTAAAAACCATCAGATTCCTGCAAAATCTGCCGGGCGCAAGAAAAATCCTGTAATAAGTCCTAAAACCACCATCCAGATCAATCAGATGACAAAAATAATTCTTGAACAGGTCAAAGAGATGGAACATCTGGAAACCTACGATGATGTCATAAATTTCCTGTTCAAAGAACGAAGAAATAGTTTGCCTTCAACCTTCGGGTGTATGCCAGAATGCGGACCATTCGAGCGGGAAGAGGAGGATGATCCCTATCGCTTACCTTCTTGATTCATGGGTATGGATTGCACATTTTGAGGGAAGATCCATAGTAGCACGCCGTTATATTGAAGGCATGGAGAACATCTGCATGTCAGCAATTACTATTGCAGAAGTTGCACAAAAATATTCCAGCCATGGCGAGAAAACCGTAAACTCCCGTATTAATGATATGATCAGAAGATCACCCATGATACCGGTAGATCGGAAAATTGCAACTCTGGCAGGCATGTTACGCCATAAAGAGATACAGGGCGGAATAGCGGATGCAATCATCCTTGCCACTGCAAAAATCGGACACCACACGATTGTGACCGGCGATCAACACTTTAAGGACTTACCTGATGTTGTGTTCATCGGAGACACCTGATTCTCTTTTGCGCGTCCCGGTTTTTTAATCCCGACGCTTTTTTTGTTCATATTTTAGCCGATACAAATGGAGTAATGACGGACGCAGATGCACTGATAGTGACGGGGAAAAAATCCCTTATCCGGGTGTCATTGAGAGATGGGAAAACAAGCCCAATTTGGGCCCCGATTACCGGATTCCGGT
Source organism: Methanomicrobiales archaeon (assembly GCA_025360805.1). Lineage (GTDB taxonomy): Archaea > Halobacteriota > Methanomicrobia > Methanomicrobiales > Methanospirillaceae > Methanoregula. Next base: position 2,217 of record JANYBK010000100.1, on the reverse strand, counting down.
CCGGAAACCCTCTCTCAAACCATCCGGTTCCGGAATGTGAAAATAAGTGCCTCATTCTCACCCTGTTTGCCAAAATACGGCTTTATTGGGCTTTAAAAACGAGGGTCACCAAAGCCCTTTAAATCGCGGTTTGTTTTTCCCGTAGGGTTTCCGTTTGAGGGGAGATCTGCCCTGCAAAGGGTCGTTAACGGGGTCGTTTTTTTTATGTCTGGAAAATTGGGTATATTTCCCCCATATTTGTGTCCTGCGGGAGTAAGATCTGACGATTAGCAGACACCAGATCCATGGTGGCAAGAAACACGGCTAAAAAAAACGAATCAAACCCGCTTTGTCACTTATAAGAACCCTGTCTCCTCAAGCACCCATCGCCAGACCGGTATCACCCGGACCGGGCGATCTTTAAGGGTGAGCATCTCTTCCTGCCGCTCAGTTAAGATTATCCCTGTGCAGTTTTTGAACCGTTCCATAACCTCAGAAAGACCTTCGACTTCACGCTGGCGGTTCTCATTTGTCAGATGGAAGCAAACCTGTATTGCAGTCTTAACCTCCCCACGGTCAACTTCTAAAAAATCACATTCCCGTTTACCTGTCCATCCATACACGATTTTCCCCTGCCTGCGCAGCTCTGTCCACACCAGATTCTCAAGAAGCATTCCGGAATCTTCAGAGAATCGAAACGCAACAGCATTCCGCATTCCGGTATCAATCCCGTAATACTTCTGGTTGCGGGAAAGTTGCTGTTTCATTGAATACTCATACGGACACAGACTGCCAAGCAGATACGAATCTTCCAGGTATCCAATCCAGGTCTTGACAGACAATCCGCTTTTTATCCCGATTATGGATGCAAGGGAATTCAGACTTGCTTCTCGGGTCAGGTTCGTTAACAGGTAGCGGGCAAGTTCCCGAAACGCTTTGATTTCACGGATCCCGTATCTTGTAATCACATCCCGGAATATGATATCATCAAATGTCCTACGAAGAATTTCCGGATCATGATCCTTTTGATATTCAGGAAATCCTCCATCCTCAAGATATGAGGAGAAAAGCCGTAGAATACCAGCTTCTGCCTTTGTGGTTATGAGCCCGGATTTATCGAAACGGATCTTTTTTAAGCGGCAGATCTCATCAAACCCAAAGGGAAAAAGTTCAATCTGAATGTACCTGCCGGTCAGGTGAGTGCCAAATTCAATACTCAGCAGATGGGAGTTTGAGCCGGTCAGAAAGATGTGATATCCTTCATCATGCATCCGCCGGATAACCCGTTCCCATCCGGGTATATTCTGGATCTCATCTAAAAAAACCGTCCGGGCTCCTGGATAGACCTCTTCCCAGATTACTAACAGGGCTGCCAGATCAGCAGTATCTGCACCCACCAGCCGGTCATCATCACAGTTTAAGTAGAGTACGGGATCATAGCCCATAGACAATTGTTTTAAGAGGGTAGATTTTCCGCATCTCCGTACTCCGGATATCACGACAATCCGCAACCGTTCCCGGAAGTATCCATGATTGATTCTCCGACTTATGCCCGGATCCTGTGCTTTGAACCGGGCGGTTTGATCGGCAGTAATGCGCCGGAGTTGATAGGGATCGATCATACGTGTACCTGTTTATTTTTATCTTATATTAGTAATCGCTAAAAAATAAATTTTTGCTAATTACTAATTGTCATTTGGCCATTCACATTGGCAAAGTGCTACTAAAAAATCCGGTAATAAAAGTGTTCTTTGCATTGGTCAATGGAATCGCGGCGTCTGGTGCTGGTCGGCCAGGTGTTTTTTTAAAAGAATAACATCAGAAGGGTAAAAAGAAATCAGCAGAAAATTTGAGCATGGCCGATACGGGTATCTTGTGTGAGATCGTGTAGACCTTAGCAGGGCCATATGAATTGAGGGCAACCTCTCCGGAGATTAGAAGCATTTCAAGATATTTTGCTGTTGAGTTCCGGTTGAGTTTAAGTTTATTGGCAATATCTGTTATAGTGAGCCCGTTGCGATGAAGTTTAAGGAGAGTCAGAATTTTCTTTTGGGGCCCTGGAAGGTTATCCATTTCTTTTTAACAGGGAGTATGATTTAGGACTTACGCACTTGGTTCCGACCGAAAGATCTAAGAACTAAGACAACTAATAGAGGGCTATACAAACCCGGAATGGAGATCGAACGCGCGTGAATCCCCCGAAATGCACGAGCAGTGATTTTGTCAACTTTCTCATAT
>JANYBK010000051.1 GCA_025360805.1 Methanomicrobiales archaeon | reverse complement strand
GATCGACCCGGATGATTTCCATTGCCCCTATCTCTCCCAAGGTCAAGACCCTGCCGGAATTCTTTTAAAACGCCAACAGATTCAATCCAACACGGAATCGCATCCCGATTACCATTCTTATGGAATAAAAAATCCTTTGGCATAGTTGGCCACTCACATTTCGACAGAGTGTTAATCCCAAAATATCTCAGACTGGAAGAGTACCACAATCCTATCGTTTCTTTGTCAGAAATTGATGGAGTGATAGAGTAATTATGGGGATTTTCCGGAATAATCTTTTTACAAAATAATGCTCCGCAGCCTCTCCGGGTTCTGGCCCCGATTCCCCCAAAATTCATCCATGCCCATGCTGCTGCTTCAACATCCTTTATGATATCATCATCAGAGTCATTCAGGGACGAGAGATGTTTTTTCTGTCTTTGCTCGTTGAATTCCGATCTGAATGATGACATTTTTTTAGCAGAGGGAATGTTTATCTTTAAGGTGAAATTACCTGAAATAATCATTTTCGATGGATCTCTCTCAGGAAATTTCCCTTGAAAAGGAAACAGGATGTAGGGCAAAGGGTTTTCCCGGTCTTGGAATGGTGAATTCCAGCTATACCGTTTCCTCTGATTATCCCATTGCTGACATGAAGATGATTCCTCTACATTAACGTGATCTACCTCAATTATTACAGGACTTGGATTTTCCGTAGATCCCCAGATTTCTCCTTCCCTTTGTCGGATTTCTGCGACATCCGAAAACTTCGCACCCCGGGTAGCACGCCACCAGAAACGGAGATGACCCCGGATACTTGACGGGCGTATAGGAACATCCGGATCGACTTGTCCCGCGTCAACCCCGCCACCAAAGAGAGGGGTGATCACATCGATTTCATAGGTTCGGGTCTCCATACCCGGATAATGATTGCAAATCACCAGATCTTCGGTCGGAAAATCCGGTATACATCGTGGAATATTCTCACACTCCTTCAAACACATTAAAAATTTTCATAAATCCCTCATTTTCGTAAACCAGTCCACCACACCAATATTCCCGCTCATGCAAGTCCTCCGTGTTTCACGACCATCCCGCCGAACCCGTATGTGCTGTGCTTGCCGATCTGGAGGAACTCTCCCATTTTCAGAATATTTCCGGCTTCGGGCGGGACTTCAGAGGTATCGTAGGATATCGTTCCCACAATTCCCTCCATGACAATCTGCTTGTCAAACATGTTCTCGTGCACAATCTTCACGGTCTTTATGTTGTAGTCGAGGATCTCTGCTGGAGCTTCCAGCATCGATTCAGGAATCCGGCAGGGGTAATTCTTCTCATCGTAATACTTCGTGACCCGGTTATATGATCGCACGCAGGATTTCAGGAGCATGGAGAGTTCCGGGATGAGTTCCTGGCTGGCATCCTCCCGGAGATGGGTCGGCGATACAAAGACAATCTCGGTCGTCTCACGGAGCTGCATCGCCGGGAGTTCCACAATGCGTGCCTCTATGCTATCGATATGGTACGGCATAGTGCCGAAATGTTTGCTCTGCTCATGCTCGTTGACGAGTCTCACGATATGCGGTGCAAATTTCCGCCGGTCCCCGTAAATCCTGATAAAATTCCGGATCCCTCCGTCATAAGGTATCGAGAGGACCGAGAACGGCTTTACATCGATCTGCTCCTTGAAGACCATGTAATAGGGACACTGGTCCCGGTTCACGCACTCATTGGTACACTCGTGGGCCGGGTCGCATTTCAGCGTATTGCCCAGCCATCCCCGGAAGACCGAACCGGGATATTCCAGTTCAGAACCCCGGGGAAGGGAGATGTCGATAGTTATAAGAGAACACTTCATGTCACATTCCACATCCGAAATTTATATTTACGATGATATGAGGGGAATTTGTTAATACGGCTTGCTATTTTCATCTCATATTATTCCAGCATCTTGAAGAGCCCGGATAGCGGTTTTCTCAAGAATTTACCCGCGAATTAATGAGCAGTGGCTATAGTATCCACCACACACAAACACGAATGGTATGAAAAACCGGATTAATCTTCACAGAGTCTAAAACATCCGGTTACCGCCGGATGCACGATTCGTTACAGAAGATGGCCGATGATCGACGCAACACCTTGAACCGCAAATCACGGGAGATACCGTTAACAATCCCAACTAAAAGACGAACAAGAGCCCTGGCTCCTGACAAATTATAATGCTCCTTTCAGTCTTAAAAATATTTCGTTGGGAAAAGTACCCCGGATATACAATTCAGGAAAATATCGCATGGCTTAATTATTCCGGTAACACATGCTCCCATAAGGAGTTCAGGGGAATGGCAAAAGCAAAAAAAACCGCAATCATCGCTCCACTCGGGATGAGTCCACCGATTGTCACGATGGGGATGGAAACCGTCAACTTTAAAGTGTCCGATCTGACAATCATCGCAACGAATAATCCGGTTGTCCTGGCCGGATTGGATCTCATTCAAGTTGCTATGAGTATCCGGGCCCCAAAGGTCAAGATTCACATAGAGATCCTCCCGTTTGACGATGTCACGACAACGCACGAGAACCTTCAATTCATGGAAAGCGCCATCAGACTTATCAAACAAGCCCGCTTGGAGTTAAAATGCGATCGTATTCTCCTGAATATCGCAGGGGGACGAAAGAACATGTGCATCACTTTAACGATGATCGGCCAACTGATGAATGTAGACTCGGTTTTTCATATTGGCAACCGTAACGTCACCCTCTTCAACCAGAACCTTGAACGACTTCGCGACGATATCAAACGCATCAATGCTGCACCCTCACTCGACGAGAAACGAGCAATCTACCGGGAGAAGGAACCGCAGTTCAACCATCTCCTCTTCCCGCCAAAATCCGAGTATAATCTTCTGCGGATCCCGACATTCCCTGTCGATCAGGAGACCGTGCAGAAACTCCTCGTGGAACTCAAAGGAGATCCGGAATCACTTTCCCTGAACGATAAGGTCATTCTCGAGCGCCACGGAATTCTTGAAAAAGGCAGGACGCATTATTACCTGTCGGATTATGGACAAAAGTTTCTCGATGCATTCATCTGAAGAATTCTTTTTTGTTAACGATGTAACAGGGTTTTCCAAAAGATTTTTTATTACATTACAAAGGAGTCCGAATAATACCGGAACCGGATTCTCGCGGATAATATCCTTTTCGTTCGACTCTGCAATGCCTGCGTGAAAACCGCTCCGGGGTGAATGGGGTCCTCACGCCGGAGCCCATTGCTCATATTGTTGTCTGAAAATGCTCCGTTTTGGGATAGATTCATATACCCCCCTCAAAAATTCTTCGTCGGAGTGCGCTGACCTTTATAAACCTTTGAGCATTTGGGGGTCAGCCGACCAACCATAAAAATCCGGGCATGAAATGCAAAGCAAAAGGTATTTAGGGCAAAAACGCGAACGGTTGCAATTGACCCGTAATTAGAAGGGTATGAAAACTGTAAAGGCATCCGTTCTCGTTAATGAGTTTTTGGTTGCAATTGACCCGTAATTAGAAGGGTATGAAAACAGACATCTGAGCTACGTTCTTCGATACATTGGTGGAGTTGCAATTGACCCGTAATTAGAAGGGTATGAAAACCCTCATGTTCGCGAGACGGTTCTTATTCATCAGTTTGTTGCAATTGACCCGTAATTAGAAGGGTATGAAAACACCAGACGGGGATGTTCTGGGTCATCGTAAGTATGTTGCAATTGACCCGTAATTAGAAGGGTATGAAAACGTTTGGGAGTGCTTCGTCAATCATGATAGTTTTCCTGTTGCAATTGACCCGTAATTAGAAGGGTATGAAAACTGTGTAGGTCCCCGTCTGTTCCTTTGAGTTTTTGTTAACAAGGCCCGCTATCAGAAGGGCATAATTTTTTTTAAAACATTAACAAAGACAGCGATATCTCGTTTGATTTAGATCTGTCCTCATAAGGTCCCCACAAAAAAAGTAAATATTTACAATACGTATCATCCGTACATGACAGAATCAGAATGTGCCACCAAACGGATTCCCGTGTGCCCGAGCACGTGGGAAAGCGTTCACCAGCTCAGGATGCCAGGACAAACCTATGATGATGTAATCAGGGATCTTATCCGGAAATGTTCCGAAACCCGGTTAATTGAGGAGATGGAGCGGAAACGGAAGAGGGGCAAGTATGTCCCGCTCTCGGAGATTAAAGCGTGAAGTTTGAAGTCATAATTGATATCGATGAGATCGCATACATAAATTCCCTCGATGAAAAAAGCAAACGGATAATCAAATCGCATCTTAAGTCCTTGGAAAACGACCCATTCCCGGGTAAAGGAGGGGATAAAGAACTCCTGAATCTCCGCGAAAGTGCCAGGATATATCGGCTCCACATTGCACACGCATTTACCGCATTTTATGAGATTGAAGGAAAAACTGTTTTTGTGAACGAGGTTCTGACTATCGCGCAGGCCCATAAAAAATATAATCGATTATAATTTTTTTGGCTCATCATTGTTTTGAATGGGTTATGTATGAACTGAGTATATTACAAAGATGGTGGCCGATGCCATTATACCCCAAAATACGTTTGAACACCGCCGTCCCCGATGGGACACCCCCGCGGCGGTTTTGGGAACTAAACAGTTGAACCCTCCTTGCCCACCGTACCTAAAGAGAAGCCCTGAAGCGGGGAACAGCCCCAACAAATGTTTAGTCACAATCTCACCTACATGAAACAGCGAAGAACCATTTTTTTGACTTATACTCGTTATCGGAAGGAAATAAAACACAGCTCCGCTGATTTTCTCAACGGACATTTCCCTGTTTGACTCAGACCCGTTACACGATGAGTACAATTCAAACCGCTGTTTTTTTAAGAAAATCTCTCTTAATTTTCTGTAATTTTCCAATCCTATTTTCAAATCCATTGTATCGTTCAGAATTCATGATGACATATTTTGAGCTCTTGCTGTCGAACCTTAGTACAAATTTCGGAGATGGAACATGTTCCAGACTTACAACCCCGACCAGTTCATCCTTTTCGATGCCATCGCATCTGAACGGGATTTCGCAAAGATGTGGAAGATGACTGACTGGAGACACGTCCGCAGCGTTGTCTCCGGATTCCAGAACACTATTGCAAATGCAGCCGCTGAAAATGATCTCCTGGAAATCGAACGACAACAGAAACGGATAATTGATTTACCGGAAGCAAAGATGCTGGCAGTCGATCTGGTGACAAGGAAGAAGAGCCGGTTTACACCCGGGGTTGATGGCATACTCTGGAAGACACCTGCTGAAAAGATGTACGCTTCTTTGCACCTTGATGCCGGCAGTTACCACGCTTCTCCTGTCCTCCGGTTCTTTCTTCCCCGAAGTAATACTGGCAAGGTGCGACCGGTTGGGATTCCAACGATGAACGATCGGGCAATGCAGATGCTCTTCACCTTCGCACTCCAGCCGGTCGCAGAGGTCTGGGGGGATCCGGACTCGTTCGGGTTCAGGGTGTCACGTTCGGCCCGGGATGCATGCACGGTTATCCGGCAATATCTCCAGAACGCAGGGAAGAGAGTCTGGGTCCTCGATGCGGATATCGAGAACTGTTTCGACCGTATCCTGCACCCGTGGCTCTTCCGTCACATCCCGTTCGATCGGCCCAAACTAAAAGAAGTTCTTACCTCTGGATACATGTTCGATGAGGAATATCATTCGTGTTCCCAAGGGATCCCTCAGGGAGGGATCATATCCCCGGTTCTCGCGAACATGACTCTTGACGGTATTGAAGGAATTCTCCATGAGTCTCACGATGCTGATGGATCGAAGCTCTCGGTTTCTTACAAACGCCGGAACCCTGATATCCAGTTCGTCAGGTATGCGGACGACTTTATTGTTCTTGCGGAATCAGAAACTCTTATTGAGGGAGCGTATGATCTGATCGCATCATTTCTTGCCACGAGAGGTCTTGCCTTTTCTCCAGGGAAGACCCGGATTATTCCTTTCAACCGGGGATTTGATTTTCTTCACTGGCATTTTCAGGAGGATGGAGACCGGGTATCGATCACCCCTTCAGAATCTTCGGTCACCTATATGCAGGATAAGATTTCAGAAATTTTTAAAGGCGCAAGATACGGTTCTTCCGAGTATCTCATACATGTCCTCAATCCACTCCTGCGGGGGTACGCGTACTATCACCGGGAATCGGATGCATTACCAGTGTTCCGGTCGCTGGATGCACGGATCCGGAGGATGTTTCTTCAACGGATAGAAGAACGAAATCATACAAACACGGGTGTGAGTGCACAATTACGATCGCTCCTTATCCCGGAATTCCCGGAGATTTCTGCAGGTGAGGAAACATTATTCTCGCTTTCTACGGTGATGCAACCGGTTTCAAAAGGGAACAATCGATTGCGGGAAACGGTTGACCGGAAAAAAATGTCGGTGAACCTGAATAAAAAAACCGGCAAATCACCTTCAGATCTCCCGATCGATCTGCTTGCCGGAAAACCGCGTAAGAAACGATCATTTATGGATGGTTATTGCTGAATGTTTTGCGAGTAGTACCTGGGTAGATTGTTAGAATTGAAAGCGTAAATTACTTAGAACAAAGATCTACATGTTGAATTAACACCCGCAATCAGAAAGGTATGAAAAACATTTTTTCTCGAAGGATCGGGATTCAAGATTTTTGTTGCAATTGACCCGCTAACAGAAGGATAAGAAAATTAATCGCCGGGGCATTGATCACATTGGCAATGGATTGCTTGACCTGGAACCTGTAAGGTTACA
>JANYBK010000103.1 GCA_025360805.1 Methanomicrobiales archaeon | reverse complement strand
CCGGTCCGGTTCAGTTTGACTGTCGCTCCAGACAGGAAGTAGGTGCCAGCAAGGTTCGTGATGCCGATAGTTGTCGAATTCAATCCGGTACTCGGCGTGATTGACGTGACCGTGGGGGCAGGGGCTGTTATCGTGAACCCGTTCGACAGCATACCGGATTGTCCATCGTAGTTGGTTACAACAACGTTCCACTGGCCAGCTGTCTTGCCGGTCAGGTCAAAGGTACACGTGATCTGGGTCGGTGAGACCACATTCACGCTTGTGCCAGTAATGTCTGCATAGCCGGTGCGGTTCAGTTTGACCGTTGCTCCGGACAGGAAGCCTGTGCCGGCAAGGTTCGTAATGCTGATAGTACTGGTATTCACACCAGTACTCGGGATGATTGACGTGACCGTGGGGGCAGGGGCCGATATCGTGAACCCGTTCGACAGCATACCGGATTGTCCGTCGGGGTTGATTATCGCAACGTTCCACTGGCCAGCTGTCTTGCCGGTCAGGTCAAAAGTACACGTGATCTGGGTCGGTGAGACTACTGTTACACTGGTACCAGCAATATCCGCATACCCGGTGCGGTTCAGTTTGACCGTTGCTCCGGACAGGAAGTCCGTTCCGGCAAGATTCGTAATGCTGATAGTGCTGGTATTCACACCAGTACTTGGGATGATACTGGTTACGGTCGGTGCGTTAATCGCAAACGATGCAGAGATCGTATGATTCGCCGCCACATTCGAGAAGGTATAACTCGAATTTGTTCCAACGGACCCGCCATCCACCAGGACACCCGCGATGTGATAACCGGCGTTCGGGTTAATGTTAAAGATCTGGCTGGCTCCGTAATTTACACTCACTGCACCGGATGGAACAATTGCACCATTGGCACCGGCAGTTGCATTAATCGTATAAGTATCAATTGCAAACGCTGCATCGATCGTGTGATCTGCCGCTACATTCGTGAATGTATAACTCGAATTTGTACCGACTGAACCGCCATCCACAAGGACATTTGTGATATGATAATGGAGATCCGGTGTAATCGTGAAACCCTGGCTGCCTCCAAAGATTACATTTTGTGGGGTGTTGGGGCTTATTGCTCCACCCGCTCCCGCAGAGGGTGTGATCGTATAAGTCTGGATCGCAAACGTGGCCGAGATCGTGTAATCCTTCATCACAGGCCCGATAGTATAACTCGATACTGCACCCACAGAACTACCGTCAACAAGTACGTCAACTATATGATATCCGGAGTTTGGAGTCATTGTAAATGTATAGCTTTCACCATAGATCGCGGGTACTGTTCCGGTTGGCGAGATCGTGCCTCCGGAACCTGATGATGCTGTTATCCTAAAATCAGCAGTGACATTTCCAACATCACCAAATTTCGCAGAAGATAACATAGCATTCGCAGAACCCCCCTTATACAGAATAGTCACTGTACCCGGGTTTGGGGAATTACTTGTCAGCGAGTCACCGGGAGACAATGATTGCCATGAGGAATCCCCCCCTTTCGAAAAACTTGAGGTTTTGTCCACTCCATCGACAAGGATCACAACATCTTCCTTTTGCATCTGATCCCCGCCATTATGGGTGATTTGAATGGAGTTTCCGGAAGTGGAGATAATTGCATCAAGTGCAGGGATCTTCTGGGGCGGGGGCTGCGAAAACATCCCTATGCTTATGACTGCAATAGCAGTAACAACAAGTGCAATGAGCAATACGACGCCAATTATTTCTGAAACGCCGGATTCGCAGTTCTGGCAGTTTTTATTGTGTTGCATACAGTCAGTACTCCCTTTAACTCTTAAACCTTGAAATTATTGAATATGCCATGCTACTAGCATTGTTAGTGTATCTGATAGAATATTAGAGTATCTGATGGGGTAAACAATCTACCACACGCTCAATAATTCCCCGATCTCACATGAAAAAACAAATGTAAAAACGAGTGATGGCAAGAATGACTCACTCCAGAATCTTCTCATCGATCAGAACGAACAGTCCAAAGCAATAGTCAACATTTTAATTCATCGTCCTACAGCAAAAAGCAGGAACAACATACCGTGGCTGTAGGATATCAAGGACAAAATCCCGGACTTCTCTAACTGAGGGTAGTATTCAGGAGGCTACTCACAAGAATTTGAGAGTTAACCAAGGACGACTTGGAATTTTTTGGAGAAACCATTCGAAACAGAAGTATCTGAAAAATATTCTTCGGTTGAACGAACGCACATCAATGTACTCACCGAATCTCATATACCTGGTGCATCAACAAGAAATAATAGAACTATCTGATAAAAGTAGAAATCAATTCTCATTTTCAGAGACAGTTACCAATCCCGGAAAAGAACTTGAAAAAATGTAGGGTTGTCTCAATCACTGACTGAACACACGATTGATTACTCCATTGTCAATTCAGTTTATCTCAGGTTCTGCATCATGTAAAAATTCCTAAAAAAAACAGCATGAAGTAAATGACTTCGCACCAGAACAATGAAAATTTTGCTCTAAACTCAATTCCTATTTGTCTGCTCTATCATAGGCAAACTTCAAAATTTTTATGATAAAATGATACGAAACAGGTGTTTAAAAAACCCGTCAGGCATTAACGATCTGGATTGATGATATCTTGGGATTTTCAACATTTTTTATGAAGTCGATATTCAATATACCGTCATTAACGGTCACAGGAAATGTCTTGTCATACGCAGTATCATGTCCAACAACTGCATCAAGATCTAAATCGCTGATAACAGTAGTGCCTTCAGCAGCCACACTGAAGATACGCTGGGATGGAGTAGTGAAGTAGATTTCTGCAGTTTTCAGGGTTACTTCATAGTTGCCGTTCTGAACCGTGAAATTATATTGTCCTCCTGACGGGAAATATCGTTCAGTCTGGTATAACTTCTGATCAGATGTTCCCGAAATGGTGGCTGTGGTTGAATAAGTATTTCCCCCGACGTACCCCCACCCACCTGGGGAATATGCCTGTTCAGCCGACCAGACGTTCCCGCTTGAGTCAGTATAGGGAGCGCCACCATAACCGGCAATCATCCGAATTGCATAGGGAGCCGTTATTATTTTCGGAGTATAGTCCCCAAGGGACGCACGGATTCCGGAATTATATATGATCTGGACCGAGGCTGGTACATTCTGTCCAGAAGGTATAACGTAATAGAGGGTTTTTCCCGTTGTCCATGTTGACCAGCCAGACGGATCATCAAAAGAATTGAACGAATCGGTCTTATCAACACCATCCAGAGTAATATTAAATTCACCTTTTGAGAGTGAGTCACCACCATCATGACGTAAGTATAACATGTTGTTCATCGCAGTGATGTCAACACTGACGGCAGGGATCTTCTGGGCGGGCGATTGGGATAGTAACCCGACACCAACCACGCCTATAGCCACCGCTAATACTGACATCAGTATTATTGCGCCAATTATCTCAGAAACACCGGTTTCGTTTTCGGTCCAGCTCATCGGACTATCCGCCCACGCCATACACTGTTGCTGAGTATGTTGCATCCGATGCAATCACATTAATATCAAAAGCTCCAGTGGGGGATGGATCATAACCATCAATGATAATATAACTCTCAGTTGTCGTATTTCCTATGAGGGTGTTCGGCAGATATGCAGCTCTTGCCGTATAATTAAAGTAATTCTTCCACATCACTCGCGCCTGATCATCGGAAGTATTGACGCCTATCTGGATCCGTCGTGTGTTGGCAGTTCCTACCGCATAGGGCATAGATTTTTTATTCATGAGAGTTGTTTTGATCTGGATAGGGCTGTTGCCACCGACAACACTGCCACCTAATGGATTGGTAATAGCGAGCGCATTAATATTCACGGTAGTTATTTTGGATGTGTAATTATAGTTAAAAGAAATCTCCGGAGGAAGCTTATATGTTGTGTTTCCATCAGACTGAGAGAGGAACACACCTCCCATCTGGTAATAATACGATTGGGGAATCCAGTAATTGTTGTCTGAACGGTATTCTATTGCCCCAAGGGGAATGGGCGTTATAGTATAAGGTGTCTGTTCGGCAAAGTCATAAGTGATGTTGCCAGTTCCATTGATCACTCCAAGCGGTTTTGATGGGGGTCTTTCTATATATATGGTATCACCGGGTAGCGTTACTGTATTAAGCCCGTATGAACTGTCCATCAAATCTACGAAATAATTGACACCGGATTTAACATTGTTAAACACGAGATAATTCTGCATAGTTGGGATATTACCCTTTGTGATACTGATGGTGAGATCAGTTACGGTGTAATTGGATGTCATCGCAGGTACAAGACACTCGTACCCATACGTACCACTCGTGTCCCAATAGTAAGGCCCGAGGACAGGGCCATACTGGGAGTTGAGACCTGTACACGTAGGGGCACTTTGAGAGACGCCAACTTTTGTGAAATTGGTGAAATACGTCACTTGCGGAGTGAGATTTATGGTGGCAATCCACTTCGAGGTGCTTACCCTTACACCGAAACTGCTAGTACTTGAAAGATCATTTGCTGCGATGCCTGAAATATTGACATACACGTGGTTTGGCGTGTAATTGACCAGCGCTGGAAGTGATACCGAAGTACTCCCGTTACCCGTGATGTATGAATTTGAGGTTATCGTAAGGGTTTCTGGAAACGTCGTCCTCCGGTTAATCATAAATATGCCCCCGGAACTCGCGGGGCTCAGGATAGGAAAGATGCTGTTGCTTCCCTGCGTATATCCCCCACCGGTCCCAAGAGAGAATGTGCTGCTTATGGTTGTACCTACAAGATTATTGTTAAAAAGAGAGTCAAGCCCAATCTTATATTCGCTGAACTGGTCCTTTATTACAACCATATGAAGGATCTCGTTCTCTCGTCCCTGAGCAGGTACGCCGTAGACAAGGTACAGTGAAAACGCAACCGTTATAAGAGCAAGGATCAGCACAAATCCAATAACTTCAGATAATGCAAATTCATTATGATTATCGATCATTTTCTGTACCTGTTGGTTGTGGGAGACTTTATTTAAATGTTCTGCGGAGAATGTCCTACCATGTCGATTGCCATTTCATGTGAGTGCTCCACCACAAACCGCAGATATACTCGTGGGTACCCTACCGATTCCGAATGTTTCAACGCAGCAATCCGGGTTTCATGTGGGAACCGAAATCTTCTGGATAGGCGAACCCCCCTACCACCGGATGGATCAGAAACGTTTGGCAGTATACTATCCTTTGCCTTTAATAATATCAGCACAGGATTTCTCAATTCATGTTGGATAGGGCGGAGTTCTCCCACTTTTTAGAGTTCGATGATGAAGTACCTTCCGTCAGCCATTTTTCATTATATTTCGGTGGGGGGACAAATGCCTCATAGGCAGTCAGCACTCTATTGAAGCAAGATGACAACGAGCCCACAACAGATGAAGTGTCGGGATGTGCTCGTCATTTACTGACTCGTCATCTTGATGACACGTACGGGTTGGCTTTTGTACGAAATCCAATGTGGGGAATCGTTCAGTAATTCAGAATGCCGGAAAACGATGCGACCGTCCCGTATCAATGACAAGAAGCGTTCCTAAAATAATACCAGCATCTGGCAACAGGAAAGCAAGTTATAGTAAGCATCAATAACCTCCGGAGATTCCAATTGTATAATTCCATCAAAGTATCCGCAATGGAGTATTACAAATGACAAAAAATTATAATACATATTCATCCTTATTGTAATCTATGAATCAGGTCATCAGTATACGTGTCCCGGAAGAGACACGGAGTGAGATGAAGAAACTCCGCCGTTTTATAAACTGGAACCAGGAGATCCGGGCATTTATTCAAAAACGAGTGGATGACAAAAAAAAGGATGATGTACTCGCATCAGTTACGGAACGTCTCAAAAAAAATCCTGTACTACCATCTGGTTCGGCTGCACAGTTCGTGAGGACTGACCGTGACAGTCATTGATACGTCTGCGTTTATGAAATTTTTCCTCCATGAAAATGGCTGGGAAGACGTCTTACCCTATCTTACCACAACATCATCTCCCGAAACCGTTGACCTGCTTGTCACTGAGTCAGCAAACGTCTTATGGAAATCCGCCCGCGCCGGGCTGATAAAAAAAGAGCAGGTTCCACTGCTGTATTCATCAATGGAACTCTTGTATACAAAAGGACCCCTCGCCCTTAAACCTGCTACACAGTTCATGGCTGAAGCATTATCAATCGCCATATCGCTGGATACTCCCGTCTACGATGCATTGTTTATCGCTAAAGCCCAGTCGGATAATACCACGCTGGTTACTGCGGATCGTAACCAGGCTGTCTGTGCCAAAAAATGCGGGGTTGTGGCGGTTCTGGTCTAATCAGTACAACACTTCAGATTCAGTTGGAACCGCAACTATTCAGTCAGAATTGATCCCCCGCCACCAACCGGAACAGAAACGTTTGCCGGCACACCCTCCTTTGCCTTTAAAAATATTAGCATGGGCTTTTTCAATTCACGTTGGATTAGGCGGAGTTCTCTCACATTTTAGAGTTCGATGATGAAGTTGCTGTCGTTCCCTGTAGTTGATAACTCTGATCATGTGTCACTTCCTTTTTTTTAATGAACATATTCCAGGTATGCAGAATTTGCGGCAGGAATGGGGACGGATGTGAAGTAATTCCTCTTTGATTTCATCGGTTAAGAAAAAAATCTCGTGTGTTGCCAGCACAAAAAAATCCTGAAAAAATTTTACAACTACTATGTGGAAAGGTTCCGATAAAAGATCTCTCCCATCCGAGCGGGGATCAAAACACGGAACCATTTGCATGAAAGATATCATCCGTTTGTCAGATCTTCGCATAAAAAAGGTTATAGGGTCCGGATGAGAATCTTTCACAGGAGCCATAAAAAAGAGTGTCACACCATAAAATATCCAGAAAAACGAAACAATTGATCCCCGAATCTGTAGCTTCTGCAATAAATCAAATTCAGAAGATTCCAGGATTTGAACATGTACAATTTATCATTCTCTATGGTTCGGCGGCAGAAGAACGGATGACTGCAAACTCCGACAGCGATCTCTGCATGTATTATGACGGCGATCGCGAGGAAGCAGGACGGTTCCGCCACAAAATCCTATCATTGCTACCAGGTACACTCTTCGACATCCAGATCTTTGAGCAACTCCCACTCTACGTGAGAATCGAAGCACTCAAAGGTATCCCTGTATATACCCGCGACATAAGGTTCCTATATGACAAAGCGACAGAGACCATCAGGGACTTTGACGACTTTAAGCACCGCTTATATGATTACACCGGTCAGGTGCCAATACAATGAAAACTAAAACGATGCGGGAGACGACAATCCGGATAAAGTTACAAAAGATTGTTGAGGGAGTCTCGCTTGTGCAGGATGCATTGCCATAGAACGCGGAAGAATTCCATCGCCTTGGTCTTGTCAAAGACGGAATCTACAAACGGATTGAATTTGCAATTGAGAAAACCGGCCAGTTTGAAGCTGTTTGAATCGGGGATCGGGAGGTGCGATATGGTAAACCATGCGAAGGTGGTTTTAGTTGTAAACGGAGGCGGTTCCGGAACCTGACTTTACTTCTGCCTATTCTGGAATTTCAACCTGTTATACCTGAACCCATTAGGTGACACGGTTACTCTCATAACCCTGAAAAGGGTTATCCGGGGCGATTTCAGGTTCGATGATAAAGCATTTCTGTGCAAAGCGTTTACCTTATCTGGATAAGAAGATGGATGCGGTGATCATTGCCATGAAGCCTTTACTGGATGTGGCAGATGCAGAACAGGAACCGGCATAAGATATAGCATCACCTGCCGTAACAACAAATATTCCGTGCCTTCCGACAACATCGCCATACGTGCCGGGTGTTGGGGAAGGATTACACACTCGGCTGAACTCAGGAAAAACATCTCATGTTCCGCGATACAATTATCATTTCACTCGAAAAATTTCAGCAATATGCCTCAGCAGCGTTTACAGGGGCGACTCGTTGGTTCTGATTGGAAAGAAAGAACATTAAGGCGAGGATCATACAGAAGAATGCAAATGCATTATACCTGAATAATTGATAATAATAAAAATGGATACATTATGCAAAAAAAGAATGTCCCAAAGAAAATTTTACATGACATTATCCAGCGGATTGTTGAGGTAGCACATCCGGATCGGATCATCATGTTCGGCTCTGCAGCACGTGGAGAGATGGGACCACACAGTGATATCGATCTTCTTGTGATAAAAAAAGGTGCCAGAAATACCCGTGACATAGCAGCAAAGATCTATATGCGACTTTATGGTGTTGGCAAGGCTGTGGATATCATTGTTGTTTCCCCTAAACAGGTTGAACAATATCGCGATTCGCCATATCTGGTAATTTATCCTGCCACACGGGATGGGGTTGTGATCTATGACGCGGAAAAGATTGCAACCGGATAATCCGGTTGAGTGGCTGAATCGTGCAAAGAGCAGTATGGCTCTTGCCAAACAACACTCCAGAGAAATTTACTCCGAAGATCTTTGTTTCCAGGCTCAACAGGCTGCAGAAAAAGCGATAAAGGCAGTTTACATCTCAAAAAAACTCTCATTTCCCTATATTCATGACATATCGCAGCTTTTGGCAGCTCTTGAAAAAGAAGGTGTGATTATTCCCAATGATATAAAAACTGCCTCAACGCTCACTCTGTATGCAGCTCAAACACGATATCCCGGATTGGAAGGTCCGGTCAGTGATAAAGAATATCACGAAGCCTTGGTGTTGGCAGAACGTGTTGTGGTTTGGGCAGAAAAAACCATGAAACCATCTCTTTGAAAACGAACATGATGAAATTATGACTTTGGGTACCACACACTATTACAAAAAAGTTTCATGCATAGGGGGAAAGGCTCAGCAAATGGGTACCATCAAATAATCATTTCCGGCTCAAGCAAATAGGTTCCCCAGAATCATTGCTCCTTATGTAGAGCGTAATGGGACTAACACCGGAAGAACAAGAACAAAAATATGCTACACCGCGTTTCATGGAAGGAGAACCTGCTGTTGATATTTATCGGGATGTTGACAGATCAAAAAAGTGGTTTACCAAAATGGTTGAACTGAATAAAACGCCGGGCAATAACCTCAAAACCACCACGGATCCAAAAAAGAACAAGGAAGAAGATTTTGTTATTATTGCTGTCCCTACACCGGTAACTAAAGCGAAAGGTCCTGATCTTGAACCAATCATCTCTGCATCAGAAATTTTCGGCAAAAACCTAAAAAAAAGCGCCATTGTTGTGCTCGAATCTACGGTCTACCGGGGGGGTATCTGAACATACAATGCGAAAACAGGATTGTAAAGATAGTTACAAAATATCAATCATTGTCAGGATCTCCAGACGATATCATATCTGAACGCAACGTAAATTTGCGACCTTCTGTGATTACTCAGAAGAGTTTTGTGCTTTGCTCACAAAAAAGTATGAAGAAATTTCACTCACCAGTCAACAGATAATCTATAACCATGACACTCTCACAAGGCTGCATTCTCTGTAACCAGGGCGCAAAGATGGTCCTCTTTGTTACGGGACGGTGCCATCGCACCTGCTGGTACTGCCCGCTATCTTCAGAGAGGAAAGGAACCGACACCGTATACGCAAACGAACTTCCCGTAGATATTCCCGCCCAGATCATCGAGGTGGCTGAGAGCATGAGTGCGCTTGGCACCGGCATCACCGGTGGTGAACCGTTGCTTGTGCTCGACAACGTTACTGCATATTGCCAGCTGCTCAAAAAACATTTCGGCCCGGAACACCAGATTCACCTGTATACCGCAAAATCTCCAACCGATGAAGAACTCGGAGCGATGCAGGGGCTTGTCGATGAGATCCGGCTTCATCCCCCACAGGAATGCTGGGAGAAGATCCTTGAATCAGATTATATCCGGTCGGCAAAACGGGCAAAGGAGATGGGGTTTGATATCGGCATCGAAGTTCCGGCACTGCCCGGGCTCGAACACCTTATCCCCGCACTGCCATACCTTGACTTCCTTAACATCAACGAGCTGGAATGGGGAGAGTCAAACGCATACCAGATGCGGGAGCGGGGGTACGAACTCGCCGATGAACTGCACAATGCGATTGATGGGGCAATTAGCTGGGCAGAAGAACTCTGCCGTCATAACAAGGTGCACTGGTGTTCATCTGCGTTTAAGGACTCGGTGCAGCTTCGGGAGCGATTAAAAAGGATCGCACAGAACACTGCCCGTCCTTTTGATGAGATCTCTGAAGACGGCACAATTGTGTACGGAGTCATAAAACCATCAGAAAATGATAAAAGTGCCTGTCTTTTGCTCTGCAAAGAGCGGTGCGAACCAGACAGCTACGAGGATTGCGGTGACCGGATCGAGATGGCATGGTGGCTGTTAACGGAACTTGCCGACCAGATGAAAGGAGAAAAGTTCGTTATTGAACGATATCCCAACAACGGCATGATAGTCGAGATGACCCCCTTATGATCCTGCGTACGCTAATCGATCCCCTTTACGAACGATATTTAAGAATGCAGTGTCAGCATGTGCCCCGCCATATCGCGATCATTCAGGACGGGAACCGGCGTTATGCAAAATTGCTGGGTGTGGATACAGCAAGCGGACACAGGGCAGGAGCAGACAAGACTGAAGAGATGCTGGACTGGGCACACGAACTTGGCATTAGTCATATCACTCTCTATACCTTCTCTACTGAGAACTTCTCAAGGAAGCAGGATGAGGTGGGAAATCTCTTTTCCCTTTTTAAGGAAAAGTTCATCAGTGTGCTAACCGATGAGCGGGTTGAGAGATACAAGATCCGCGTCCAGATGGTAGGGGATCGTTCCTTACTTCCCGATGATTTGCAGGCTGCAATCAATAATGCCGAAGAGGCGACCAAAAACCATAAGGGGTTTAATCTCAACATCGCGCTTGCTTATGGGGGAAGAAATGAGATCGTTCTTGCTGCCCGCGAAATACTTGCTGAAGTGAATAATAAGGGAATCAACCCGGATATTATTGATGTCCACACGGTCGAGCAGCATCTCCACGCAGGAAAAGGAATTCCACCGGTGGACTTAATCATCCGGACCGGGAATGAATACCGCACCTCAAATTTCCTGCCCTGGCTTGCAAGCGGTCACGAATCGGCAGTCTATTTTTGCGCACCGTACTGGCCTCTGTTCCGGAAGATCGATCTTCTACGAGCGATCCGTATATACGACCAGCGGGTATCAGCAAAGAACGGGACTTGAGGCTTTATCGGTAAATCCAGTGATTTTGGGATCTCAGACATCTGTGATATGAGTTTCTTTAACGAATGTAATCAAAGGAAACCTGTACAGAACTGGTCTTTCCTAGTTATGGGATCCGTTTTGATCTTTTGGATCCGAAGACGGGAGATGAGGTCGGGAAGGACTTTTCTTGGGAGGATCAATTTTAAATGAGCGTTTCTACGTTTAGTGGATCACTTTCTCATGAGCGAAAACATACAGCCCACTATTTGATATATGAATTACTTTCAGGACTTGACAATTACCCTTTCCCACCATATTTTTTGTATATCGTCTTTCGCGGGCCAATATCGACTACAAGAATAACCAGATCATCATAGAATAATGACATGATAATACGGTAATGGCCCACCCTGAATTTGAATAAAGGTTCTTCTTTACCGGAGCGTTTCATCTCCGTTACATGTATTTGCGGATCTATCCTGATAATTTCAAGAGCCCGGTATATTCGTATACCAACCAAAGGATCTATGTTCTTTAACGCCCGTTTGGCGTGATTAGAATACTTGAGGGTATACATCAAGTAAAACCCAACTCTTTTCCCAGTTCTTCGTGAGAGATAGATTTCCCTGCCCTATATTCTTCAATACTTTCTCTTATTGCCGCTTCCGTTTCATCATCAATATAATCATCGTCTTTAAGTACCTCAAGTGCCCGTGATATTACATCAATCGGTGTCTCTTCAGGTCTTATTTTCAGTTTTTTGATTCTCTGCATGATCGGGGCAGGTATCTCTATTGATTCACTCATACAATCTCATCATCCCTATTGCTTCATCAACTTTATTGTATCATGGGGTCATGGAATCTAAAAAAAGGATTGTTAGACACAGATGAGATAATGCATTGTATTAGCCTTAATTACGTGATGCATGAATAACAGGATCAATGGATATTCCTTTTTTTTGGCTTTGCGCGATATTTAAGGTACCAAGGGGACAGGACAAAGTGGGAATGCTCTTTTCCCTTTTTAAGGAAAAGTTCATCAGCGTGCTAACCGATGAACGGGTCAAGAGATACAAGATCCGCGTCCAGATGGTAGGGGATCGTTCCTTACTTCCTGATGATTTGCAGGCTGCAATCAATAATGCCGAAGAGGCGACAAAGGACCATACCGGGTTTAACCTTAACATCACGCTTGCCTATGGAGGGAGAAATAAGATCGTTCTTGCTGCACGTGAAATTCTTGCTGAAGTGAACAATAAGGGAATCAACCCGAGTACCATTGATGTCCACATGGTCGAGCAGCACCTCCACGAAGGAAAAGGAATTCCGCCGGTGGACTTAATCATCCGGACCGGGAATGAATACCGCACCTCAAATTTCCTACCATGGCTTGCAAGCGGTCACGAATCGGCCGTCTATTTCTGCGCCCCGTACTGGCCTCTGTTCCGGAAGATCGATCTTTTAAGGGCGATCCGTATCTATGACCAGCGGATATCTGCAAGGAACGGGGCTTAAACATTTTGTTTTAAAAAACGATTTTGAACTGGGAATAGGAAAAATTGATTGTTTTTCCATTCCTTGTTCGGGTTTTAATTCGAGTTTAGATTAGATTTTTTGGTCAAGCAGGATCTGCGTTGATCCATCGGAGAAAACTCCGATTGCTGTTATTTGTTGGGGACTTGCTGTTGTTATAATAGAAGTACGACACCCAACTGCTACGGGTGATGTGCTAGTGGCTGCATTAAAGGACCCACCCAAGGTGGTTGTGACTGGAGCACCATTGACCGAGAAATTGACATTATATGTAGATGCCGCATCTGACCCACCCTGGAAGAGTGCTGTTACATGAGTTCCATCCGTTCTGGTCAATGTCACTGCCACGACTTTCGTTTTCTGCACGTTACCTGCCATGCCAAAAACGAACGCGGCGATAACAGCTGCGAGAATCACCGTGATTGCGACCATTAAGATCACACCAATAACCGGTGATACCGCTTCTTCATCCTTTTTTGTAAACGTCATAATTTCAAACACCTTTCACGTGCCAAACGTTAGACACGACAATGTATGATGACTCATAACAGTTGTGAGTATATATTGATTTTGTTTGAGTGCATTTTTTGGAATGCTGTATAAATTTCACATAAATAATAATGATACAGAACAGGATTGATAGTCTAAAAACATATAATCCTGGGATAAGGCCATCTCATGTTGCAGATATCAAGCAATATCAGCAAAACCACCCTCTCATATTTTTCTCTCAAAAACCAGATCGCGTACTATATTTCCTTGAGCAGACAGATCAACAGATGACAGCTCATGACGGGAAAAAAGGAAACTGACACCTCGTGGCGTCACACGCCTGTTATTGTACGGGCAGATATCTTTTCAAAGGCGCACGAGCAGGGCATCGATATATCCAATGTCTGCAACATGGCACTTGCAGATCTGCTGGGTGTGGATTACCGCCCTCAACATCTGGATAACGTACCGGTAACAAAACCTGTAATCATCGCACAGAACATTTCTGCTACAGAAGGAAAAGTGCATCCAGGGGTTGCTCATCCAGCTGATCACTCCCCGGTCATCAATGCCGATGACCCCGCCGCAAGCTTGACGGTGAGGACGGCCAAACAGCAGCCAAAAACCCGGCCCGCCCAAACAGAGACGGAACCGTTGGTTGCTCCCCCAGAAAAAAAAGAAGTCGTCCCCATTTCACAATCAGCGCACGCAGATCCGGCAGGCAGAACCAAAAAACCAGCTGCTGGAAAAGCACAGAAAGATGACGGGTTGAAAAAATTTGTCAGCACAATGATCACACGTAGTGAAGCAAATGATGCAGTAGTCTCCAAAGATGATATGTACCAGGCATTTACCCGATTCTGCCGGGTGCATAAAATCACCCAGGTACCGGATCGTAAGGCATTTTCCATTGCCTTAAAGAACAAATTTGCCTTCTTTGATAAGACGATAAACGGTATTCCCGGCTGGGTAAATATACGGTTGAAATAACTTTTTTACTTTCCAAAACGGCGTATCCGCGACTGGTAGTCCCGCAATATCCTCAAAAAATCCACTTTCCGGAAATATTTCCAGTTCACATCGGAAAAGAAGAGCTCGGAGTAGACCGATTGCCATATGAGGAAATCTGTGAGATGATCTCCGCCACTCTTGATCACAACATCAGGGGTATATTTGAACGTAAGGTAGGATTCAAGGAGTTTTTCATCCACATTTTCAGGGGAGATGTGAGCCTCAGCCATTCTCCTGATACAGGAAGTGATCTCCTCCCTTCCGCTCTTACCTATCGCAACTACCACATCCATACCCTCGCCAATCACCTCTTCTTTGTCTCCCACATGAAGGATAAGACGGGCTATGGTGCCAATCTTCCTGATCTCGGATAAGCATTTTTTCATATTATCCGGAGTTGGAGTTGCGATATGATACGTAATACCGCGAATCACCGGCTGGGCGGGGGCATTGTTCTTTGCTACAAATGCAGATATCTCATTGCACCATGCAGTAGCTTTGTAGAGATTCTCCGGTGCATCTGCCATATCATGCCCACTGATCATGAAACAGACATGCCCCGGTAAGACCGTTATCTGCCGTTTGAGCATGTGCTCATAAAGCCAGTATATCATTTCCTGCAAATTATTGTAAGTTAAAGGTAAAGAGACTTTAGAATTTGCGCTGTGATATTGATACAAAAGCTTCCTCTATCCAAATCAATAAAGTCAGCAGACACACAGATATTAAAAGATAATATCATGCATCCATCCCTGCGGGAAGATTACCTGGAAGCAGTCCAGCTCTTCTCGGAAAAAAATACCAGATTTCCCAGTTATGAAGAGCTTGCTTCAGCACTTTTAAAAACCGTGCCTGTAGTGCACTCTGATATGGCAGAGCTGATATCCGGAGGGGATGTAATTGTTTCTCCCAACGGAGTGATTGCCCTGACCGTGCAGGGAAAACAGACCGGGACTTCTGTCATGAAAAAACATGAGACCCTCCAGTGTTTTTTATCTGAAATTCTCGGTATGGACAAAACCTCGGCATCCGATGAGGCGTGCACACTCGAACACGCGGTATCTGATGAGACTATAGACCGGTTGGGAAAACTGATAGTGACCCACGATAACCACCAGCACCAAGGAAAAGGAAGACACAGAAAATTTGCTGGTGAGAGGACATGCAGGGCGGAAACCGAAGATTTCTGCCAGTCACCCGGCATATCTGAATTCTCTGAGGGGGATGTAGTCATCATCCAGTGTATCCATGGCAGGGCATGTGCCCAGCGTCTTCTCGATCTCGGACTTGTACCCGGTGAACGTGCCACAATCAGGAGAAAATTATCCAATGGTGCGCTTGTCGTACAGGTCAAAGGATGCGATGTGGCAGTGAGCCCGGAGATCGCTTCTGCGATCGGTGTGGAGCGCTCGCCATGAAAATTGCGTTGTTAGGAAACCCGGGTGTGGGAAAATCCTTAATCTTCAACCAGCTCACGGGCCTTGGCGTTGAAGTAAACCGGTACCCGGGCTCTTCTGTGGAACTGGAATATGGCAATGTCTGCTACAAACAGGAGAAGACCGAGATTGTTGACCTGCCGGGCATCTACTCCCTTGATGGCAATTCTGAAGAAGAGACGCTGGTGCGCACGTTTTTGACGAGCGGCGGAGCGGATGTAATTGTCGCTGTTCTCGATGCCACAAAACTTGAGAGAAATCTCTACCTCTTTGTGCAGGCCGCAGAGTTCTCCCCAAAGATGATTGCAGTCATCAACATGATCGATGCGGCCGAACGGCAGGGCATGCACATCGATGCCGGCATTCTTTCCTCACACCTGGGGGTCCCGGTCATTCTGGCGGCTGCATCGGAAGGAAAAAATATCGACAGGATTCTTCCGGTAGCATTGGGAGAGGCAACACCCGCAAGAGTGCATGTTCCCTACGACCACCATATCGAAGCCGCCTTAAAAAGCCTCGAAAAGACGATCGGGACTCCCATACATATGAACCTGCTCGCTCTTCAAGGGACGGGAGACGATCCGGTGCTGCTCGATGCCGCAGGGGCAATTGCACAGGAGATCAGCATGCGACACCGGATGTCTGTTAGCCAGATCATAGCAACTAACCGGCATAACTACGCCCGGGAGATCACATCTGCTGTTATCAAGCGCACTGACCGGAAGAAACCATATGATCTCGACAGCCTGCTCACCCGTACATTTCCCGGCATCCCAATCCTCTGTACAATCCTCTTTTTGCTCCTCTTGTCCGTCTTCATGATCGGCTCATGGATGGAGGGGATTATTGTTGCGGCATTCACTAGCATGATCATCACCCCATTTACTGCACTCGCATTGCCACCTTTGTGGAATCAGATCGGTTTTTCCCTCCTGATCGCACTGCAGGCTGGTTTTGGGATCGCATTTCCTTTTGTCTTTACCTTCTATATCGGGCTCTCCCTTCTCGAAGATACCGGGTATATGACACGGGCTGCATTTCTTGCTGACCGGGCTATGCACAGGATCGGGCTTCACGGTCAGGCAATAATTCCCATGGTGATCGGTTTTGGGTGCACTGTCCCTGCGGTGATGAGCCTGCGTCTGCTCAAGACACGCAGGGAACAGACGATCGCAGCAGTTCTTGTCACCATGATCCCATGTTCTGCCCGGACCGTGGTTATAGCCGGTATAGTAGCTGCTTTTGTGGGGATCTTCTGGGCGTTTTCCATCTATCTGATCATCTTTGTATTGCTCATTCTCACAGCAGTTGTGTTGAGCCGAATCACCCCTGGAGAACAATTTGGCATGATTGTAGAGATGTCAATCCTGAGAAGACCGCAGGCAAAACTCGTGCTGGCAAAATCCTGGCTCAGGATCAAAGAGTTCCTCTTTATTGCAATGCCAGTCCTGATAGTCACCAGCATCCTTCTTGGTCTCTGCCAGTATCTGGGGTTGACTGAATTGTTCGAGCAGATGGTAGCTCCGGTTACGGTCACCCTTCTTGGATTACCTGTCTATGCATCCACTGCACTACTGTTTGGAGTGTTCAGGAAGGAACTCGCCTTTGAGACGCTTGCTGTTCTTGCCGGTACCGCCAATCTTGGCTCAGTGATGACCAATGTCCAGTTGTACACGTTTGCAGTCGTAAGCGTGCTCTTTGTTCCCTGCGTATCTACGATGGCCGTCCTTTACCGGCAATTGGGAGCGAGAATTGCCATCATTACTTCAATTTACACGGTTTTTCTCGGCCTTTTCATAGGAGCAATTATAAACATTCTCATGAAATAAACAAATCATAAATGTACTCTTATAAGACAGGGATAGAGCAGATCGATCATTTATCGGGCGGGTTCGAAGCAGGGACCAATATTCTCATCCTTGCACCTCCCATGAGCTATGCCGATCAGCTTGCCTATGCCCTGACAAAACCCGTTACGGGTGAATATGCCATAACACTCTCTACCAATGAGCGGGCAGCAGAAGTGGTGAATTTTTTCAAAGTCGCAGGATCGGACAAGCGGTTTATAGGCGTTATTGATGCGATTACCAAGAGCTCAACTCCAAGCATTGTCGATACCCCAAGACTCAGGTTTGTCTCAAGCCCTACCGATCTCACCGGGATAGGGATCAAATTTTCCAATATGATCGAGGCCATTTTTGAGGGTGATTTTTCTGATGGTGAGGCCGGTCTCTTCCCTCCCCCGATCCGGTTCTGCGTGAATTCCGTTTCTACCCTGCTCATGTATCGCAAACTCGAAGTACTGTACCAGTTCCTGCATGTGCTCACTGCGAAATTAAAAAAGATCGAGGGTGTGGGCATCTACATCTTAAACAGTGAATCATTCGATGACAAGACACTGTCCTTAATCAAACAGCTGATGAACTGTGTTATTGAGATCAAGATCGAGCAGGACGGCAGTTACCTGCGTATCATGGGAATTCGGGGGATAAACCCGGTATGGCAGAAATTTTCTGTGAACAAAGGGCAGGTGACCATACTCCCATGATACCCTCAGGAATCAGTGGTATTAATGACATGCTGGGGGAGGGTATTCCGAAAGGCAGCCGGGTGGTGTACAGCATGGAACCGGGCGTCAATGGCCAGCTCTTAGTGATCTCTACGCTCGCTTCTGCCCTTGCCAAAAAACTCTCCTGCCTTGTTGTCCTGCCCTTCACAACTGTTGATTCGTTCAAGCATGATGCAATGACCACGAGGTCAGGATCCATCAAATTCTCCTCAAAAAAACTTACTTTTATCGATGCTATTGACCGGGAGAGGATTCAGAAGGGTACCAATTCTACAGATACAGCACAAAAAGAGTGGAAAGCGAAAATTTCCAGGATATGCAGGGACAAAAAAGTAGAGGTCATATTTGTCTATCTTGATCTACTCTCCGAGGAATTTGGGATCGAAAGGGCATTGAAAATTTTTGAGCCGGAGAAAGACGACCCGAAGCGGACCCTGGTTGTTGAATATCTGAATCTTGAGGGGGATGAACAACTCGATCGGTTTGTCCATGACTTCTCTTTTGATGTAGTGATTTCCATAAAATCTTCATTCCCCCCATTGGCGCCATTTGATTATTTTACCATTGTCCATACCTCATGGTCTCCCAAGCCTGCACGTTCAGTTCCCTTTATTATTAACGAAGGCCGCATTGTTCCGTATATCCCACGTATCGTGGTTACCGGACCAGCAAAAGCTGGAAAATCCACATTTATCACTACGGCATCCCATGACGGGATATCGGTTGACCGGTTTGGGCCTGACCAGGATTCGACAACCGTGGCAATGGATTTTGGATTGCTCGAATGGAAGGGATTTTTTATTACCCTCTACGGAACTCCCGGGCAGCCACGATTCGACCTGATGATTCCGGGGATGTTCAATCATGCGATGGGAGTGATCCTGATGGTGGACGCAACCAAACCAGAGTCCCTTTCCCGGGCAAAAGAGATGAAAGACCTTGTAAAAGAACGTAACATCCCTATGATCATAGCGGCAAATAAAGGCGATCTGCCTGACAGGATGAGCGAGGCTGAGATCCGCAAGGGACTTGGGATTAGAAAGAATATCCCCGTCGTTTTTATATCGGCAAAACAGAAAGCGGATGTCAGGCATTTGCTTGAATCCTTTGTGGACTTCATCACACAATTTCCGTATTAAGGTGTGAGCAAATGCAGATATCGAGAAACTCTGATATTAAGGTGCATTTATGCTGACATTTGTCGGGCTCGGGCTCTACGATAAGACCGATATATCGGAAAAAGGGCTCAACTGCATCCGTAATGCAGACCATGTCTATCTCGAATGTTATACCTCACGACTCATGGGCACAACAATAGAAGAACTCGGGAACTATTACGGTAAACCCGTTTACCCACTTTTCAGGGAGGATGTGGAACAACACCCGGAAGATATGCTTGACCGGGCTGAACAGAGCAGCGTAGTGTTTCTCTGTGCAGGAGACCCGATGGTCTCTACTACCCATGCAGATCTCCGGATGCGTGCTGCTAAACGGGGCATCAGGACTGCAATCATCCATGCAGCATCCATATCAAGCGCAGTCTGCGGGGTATCCGGGCTCCAGAACTACCGGTTCGGCAAGTCCTGTTCAGTGCCGTTCCCGCAAAAGAACTGGTCCCCAACAACTCCTATCGATGTAATCGCACAGAACCTGTCCCTGCGCCTGCACACCCTTGTATATCTTGATATCCAGGACAATCGGTATATGACTGTACCAGAAGCCGTAGCTCTTTTAGAAGCAATGGCAGAAAAAAAAGTATGCAGTATACCATTGTATGTCGGGATTGCCCGGGCTGGATCGGACCAGCCTGTAATTATTGCAGGTCCGGCAGAAAAGATCATTTCTGCTGATTTCGGGCCACCACTCCACATCCTCATTGTCCCGGCTGAACTGCACGACATGGAACGCGAATACCTTGAGATATTTGCCGGCCTATGAAGATCGCAAAATGCGGGGATGAACTCGCTGATGCTCTTGTTCGCACCAGTAGTGCAGCAGATCGGCAAACACCTCTTGAGCGGGAAGCCTTTGCAGTTATGGAGATGGCAGAAGCCTACCAGAAAGACGGGACCACCTTTTTTAACAAAGGCGATCTTGTCAATGCCCTTGCCGCATTCTGGTATGGAGCCGGCTGGCTGCATTTCGGGCTTTCATCCGGTCTCCTGCACTGCGAGGACAAAAACCCATTCTGCCCGTTTGCCGGACCATCAGAGAACCTGCCCTTATCGCTTGCAGAAAAACTCAGGGAGAAGACCCTTCGCTACGATCGTCTGCTGAACACAGCCAGATCCTCGGTGGAATGTGCAGGAGAGCCAGCAACTATAAGCAATGATTTTGCCGGTACGGTTCTTTTAATCACTGCGCAGTATGCATCTCAGGGTTCCAGGTACAGTGAAATCGGGGCATATGAAGACGCTCTTGCCTGCTATAGTTACGGGCATGGCTGGCTGGATGCCGGTGTTACGTGCGGATACTTCCGCATCACTGCACACCATGATATCTTCACGGTGTAGGGAAGAGTATCTACCCATTGTGGGTTCACATCCACCACACAATTTTTTGATTGTGTCCAAAGATCGGCTAAGATAATATCCTGAATGGGATGATCTCATTGTTAGTCCAAAACAAAAGGAGACCACCCCAAATGGAAATTATAGTCCCACTGCAAGTAAAAGTTTGCCTTCCAGAAGATGAAGTAGT
>JANYBK010000206.1 GCA_025360805.1 Methanomicrobiales archaeon | reverse complement strand
TCTGGTCTCCTTTTGTTGCATGATTAGAGATCAGGGCGTTTTTGTTTTTACAGCAAATTGTTTACACTATCGAGTCCATTGAACATCCCTGATTGTATGAAAGGATATTTGTATTTAAAAGAGTGTTCCTCTGGATATGGTATTGTAAAGAGGGGAACTCAAATTTACTCTGTTAAAGATTTCTCATTCCTCTTATTTTGTCATGAAAATTTTGAAATATGCCGACGATAGAGCAGACAAATAGAAAATGAATTTGTAACACAAAATTTTCATCGCTTTGGTGCGAAGTCTTTGACTTCATGCGGTTTTTTTTTATAAAACGTGCAGAACGATCCACACCGGGTGCATCCCTTATTGCAGGGTTCGATATGGATTGTCACGTTTGCTCTCGGGTATTCCAGTTTAAGATCCGATTCAAGATGATCCGCTAGATCATGGGACTCCAGTACGGTTAGTTCACCGGGCATCACCAGGTGGAATTCAATGAATACCTCCGGGCCTGACCGACGTGTCCTCAGGTCATGGAACCCCGCGTAAATACTGGCATGTTCGCAGATGATCTCTTCGATACGCCGGTTGTCCTTGTCCGGAAGACTGTGATCGATCAGGTCAGCAAACGATCGGACCGTGAGATCGTACGCTGCCTTCATGATTACAACGGCGACACCGAGCGCAAAGAGCGGGTCGAAGATGGTGATGCCTGTCAGTTTGATCAGGACGAGTCCGACCATCACACCAACTGAAGTATACACATCAGTCCGTAGGTGCCATGCATCGCTTTCGAGCGCAATAGACTCCGACTGTTTTGCCACCTTCATGAGCCGTTGAGAGACATACCAGTTCACGAGTGCCGAGATGGCCATCACAGCGATACCGAGAATGAGTAGTTCCGGAGAATAGTGCTCCGCAGGTTCGCCCAGCAACTTCGTGACTGCCTCTTTGATAATCAGGATCGCGGCAACAAAGATGAGCAGGGCTTCAACAAGACCGGAAATATCTTCAAACTTACCGTGCCCGAACAAATGTGCAGCATCAGGAGGTTCTGCGGATTTTCGCACCGAGAAGAATGCAATGATTGCAGCGATCAGGTCCATTGAAGAGTGAATTGCTTCAGAGATGATACTGACCGAACCTATAGAAAACCCGACGACAAATTTCATCAGGACTAGCCCGGTATTGGAGATGACCGAGAGTCGTGCGGTCTTTTCTTTCAGTTGATCGAGCGATGTCTTGTCAAGGGTTGTACTCATATCGTCCTCACTAAGAAGAAGCGGTTATACTGCAAGGTTATGCAAAAAACGAAAAAAAATTTGGGAAACGGGTATTTCAGAACAATGCCGTTACGATTCCGAGGATGCCGTAATGGATAATCACGGAAACCGCAATAACCATCCCACCCACAGTACAGGCAATGGCGACATTCCCGTTTTTGATTGCCTTGATCAAATCGGTCTGGTTGTTAAGCCGTGAAAAAACGTAGATGGCAAGGTATATCGATCCGATTGCAAGCAGGATTCCCAGTACAAGTTCCAGACACGACAAAAAAATATCCATAGTATCGTTTATGTTCAGAGATCCATCGGCAAAGATCTTATTTAATCCTACAAGAACACCCTGGATGCACGACACAACGGTCACCGATATCCCTATGAAAACAGAAGCAACAAAAATTCCAATTGCTTTGTTTCCCTTAGTAAGTTCAGACGGGACATCAATACCTTTTACTATTCGGTTGAAGGCAAAAAATCCTGCATAGAGTGAAACTACGGCCAAAACTATGGCAAGGATCAACTGAATTAATTCAACAATCACATTTACCAGCATTGTCACGGGAGTTCTCCGGAATTTATTATCAGTAATATCAGCATGTGGGGATTTATCGATTTTCACCATTAAAATGAAAGTAGGGCAGTCCTCGGGTTTTACCCTCCTGAAACTATGGCATATTTTTCCAGTCCCTGAATTTCCAAATGCAAGAAATTATTTATTCTAAATGTACGTTAAACATTACATTATATCACTTAACTGTGACAATCGTATATTACGATACAGGTACACGCATAACCAAGACGATTTCAGAGGAGAAGATAAACGCGGGTGTACTATCTGCGAAATTATCAGAAAATTCTCTTCCCGATTAACTATGTGAGATTGGGCACTGAACTAACTTCTGACGGTGTAAGTGTTTTTATAAGAATCCGTTCCCACACTATCAATAGCACCGTGAAAGGAGAATCTGGTATTGAAATGGCAATCTCTTCTTCTGACAGGAATTCTCATTGCAGCAATTCTTGCAGCAGGCTGCACTGATGAGGGACCTCCCGGTCAGCCCCCAAACGCGATAAGTCCTATCCAGCCGGGTCAGATTCTCTACACAATGGGTGAAGTGACCGGGGATGGTATAGTTGGGGGCACAATCGATACCATTACCTTTACCATTGGGCTTGCTCCGGGAGAAAAACCCGTCAATATGGAGAACATCTCCATTGTCTACGCCGATGCAATCCGGACAGAAACGCTTGTCCCGGTAAAAGGCTATCGGGGTGATCCCCCAGAAGGAGGATGGGGGATAGTGAACGTGGTAAACGAGATTGGCAACCCTAATAACCGGCTTGAGGATAAGGAGCAGTTTGTCATCCGAATAGACCCCAAAGCCCCGCTCGTTCCCCGGCAATTTATCTCGATCGTTGTTAAAACCCCATACGGTACACCCTTGACCATTCGCAGGGTATCTCCCCCGACTATCATTAAAGAAAATAATATTCTTGCACCGTTGTAATCTATATAATCCCGGTAATAATCCTCACGACCTGCTGAGCGCTCACCGGGTTCACAACCCGGCCCAGCGGCTCGAGGGAGCAACACTTAAGGGTGAGAATCTAACGAGTCGCATCTGCGGTGAGTCCATGCTCTCTTTGCTTCGTGCAAGTGAGTCGCTGAGATTTATACACTTATTTAGTACACAGCAACGAACACTATGTGACCCAGGGTGTGACGAGCGGGCGGTGCAGCCGCTGGCACAGGAGCAACGTGATAACTCCGGTAAAGCAAGGGAGAGTCTGTGAGCGGAGCGGAATGGAGGGGAGCAAAGCTAGCCACATTGCAGTGGTGACGGACTGTCTCGTTCGATCTTCATGTCAACAGATGGACCGTTGCGATATGGATTGCGTCAGCCGGTCTATAGCCGCCCGCGTCGCACGCTTCGTGTACCTTTTTGTGTACTCGCACTCCCCCCCGCTACGCGACCGGCTCCTCTGTAAAATCAGTTGAAATTCATTTTTATCATTTTTACAAAGACACAGACCGGAATGCATTTAACAAGATAATAAAGACGATATTGAAACATTATGGAATAATCGGGTGGTTCAATGAGACAGGAAACAATTGAATACTTTACTGAAAAGCAAGAAGAGTTTGTCAATCTGTTAATCGAGATTGGAACAAAGAAAAATGTTGCAAAGGTACTGGTGTTCCTTGCGAACACACCGGAAGCAACATCACGGGCAATCGAGCGC
The DNA here is from genome assembly GCA_025360805.1 of Methanomicrobiales archaeon. GTDB lineage: Archaea > Halobacteriota > Methanomicrobia > Methanomicrobiales > Methanospirillaceae > Methanoregula. The sequence continues at coordinate 3,283 of JANYBK010000206.1, read as the reverse complement.
GAGACTGATATGCGCCAGCCCGAAGTGAGCATCGCAATGAAGTACCTGATGAATCAGGGCTGGATTAAAAGTTGTGATAGTCCCTCAGAGAACAAGGGCCGGCCAAATAAAGTCTATGAGCTTGCAAAATCTATCACGAAGATCATGGAATGCATTGAGAAAGAGAAGAAAATTGAAGCTAATAATCAGCTTGCTCTCGTCAAAAAAATACGTGATTATCTCGACTAACACCCTCCAAAAATCTGGTTTTCTGGGGCACAAACAATTACTTTATTTTTATAATAATACCCTCGGAAAAAAGAGCCTCATATTGGCATTCCGGTTGGGTTTTCTGGGTCCGGATGGGGTAAATCGGGTAGCGAAAAATGCCTCGATTTAAAGGCCTTTGGCGGGCTTTGAGAGAGGTGAGTTTCTCCCTTATTTTGGCAAACCGGCCGCTAAATAGGCGTATTTTTTACAGAAACCAAAACGCACGATTTTATGGGGTTTTCCGGACTGGAATCCGGCAAACGGAGCCCAATTTAGGCTTGTTTTCCCTCATAGTACATACACCCTTATTTCCGAGGTCCCATATGGGGGATAAATGAAAATAGGTTATGTGATCTGCAGGACGAACATGGTCGTGGGTATTACCAAGGGAGCAAGAACTGTAAAATGGATTGTTACACGGAGCGTCGCTCATGGATAGAACCTGACAATTCCAATCAGCACCCGCATCGGTTTTGTTGTGTTTTTGATGATCTGGCTTATTGTCGGTTCAAAAAATAATCAACTCTTTTTTCCCGAGCTCGCAAAAAACCGGCACCGCGAACTAATGGGGCAGACTTCACACTGCGGTTTTTTTGCATCGCAACATGCCCGCCCATGAGCGATCAGCACATCGGTGAGATCTCCCCATTGCTCCTGCGGAAAGATTGCCATTAAATCCCGTTCGATCACCGTGACATTATCGGTATTGGAAAAACCAATCCGCTGTGCAAGCCTGCGAACATGAGTGTCTACTGCGATTCCCTCGTTCCTGCCGAGCGCGTGATACAGCACGATGTTTGCCGTTTTCCGGCCAACCCCGGGAATGGTGAGCAATTCGTCCATCGATTCGGGAACATTCCCTCCAAATATTGAGAGAAGGGTCTGGGAAGCAGCGATAATATTTCGGGCTTTTGCATGATAATAACCAAGACTGTGGATGATTATTTCCACATCTTCTGTGTTTGCCTTTGCAAGAGCAGCGGGTGTCGGGTATTTTGTAAACAGGGGCCCTCGTACCTTTAACACCGCGCGATCGGTTGTCTGCGCTGACAGGATCGTAAGGATGAGCACTTCAAAGGCGGAGCCTTTCGAGATGATAGCAGGAGAATCACGGGCATCAGGATAGCGCTTCACAAGAAGAGAATAGATAAGCGCTGCGTCCTTTTTTTTCATAGCCAATGGGGTAGGGCGGATTCGAACCGCCGTCAAAGCGTCCCAAACGCTCTAGGATGGACCAGGCTACCCTACTACCCCGCGACATCATAGATGTGCCGCGATGATAAAAATAGGTAATGGTCTACCACAGTTAAACGGGGAGGGGGGATTGGTTGTTTTCAGAAACAACAGTCCCGGTAAATTTTCCATAGAGAATCGCGTTTGACAGGTTTTCTGGCACTTGACCGTCAAGCACTACAAGAGGAATATGGCTGCGCTCGACGATACGGGCAGCGATGATGTCAAGCACATTGTTGGATCCGGCGCCAAGACCAATCTGGCTGACAATCACTAACAGTTGCTGGGGGGTGAGAGTCTCAAAACGCTTTGCACCCTTATGCTTTTTCGGGTCTTTATCGTAGATGCCATTTACTGAGGTTGCGTTGATAAATACCGACGCCCTCACACGTTCAGCGAGCACAGCAGCAACTGCATCGGTAGTCTGGCCCGGAGTGATACCTCCCATCACAACGATCTTTTTTGATTCTGCAAACTTTTTTGCCTCAGAATGACTCTCTGCCACTTTCGGGTAGGCAGCATCACCGAGAGCAGCAATAAGAAGTGTGGCGTTAAGCCGGGTGACAAGTATGCCGATCTCGTCAGAAGTGCCCTCGTCCACACTGAGTTTTCGCGCAGCTTCAATATAATCCCGTGCTGCACCGCCACCGCCAACAACAACAAAGAGCCGGTGGTGCTCTGCAATCGCCTTTAGCACCGGGACATAGCTGCTTATCCGGTTCTGCTCAAGGGTTGGGATAAGGATAGAACCACCCAGCGAGATGACAATATTTCTCATTGCACTAGTTTTTGTACCTGATGCTCATATAGAGTTGTTCACTATGTTTTACTGCCCGAACTGTAAAAGCCAGGAGATATTTCCCGTTGCCGGCGGCTGTGTCGGACAAATATATCTCTGCAAAGACTGTGGATATCGTGGCTCGTTTGTGCTCGAAATCGATGGTGCCGATGCCTTTCGGGAGATAGAAAAGGAAAATAAAGATCATCCCAAATAACACTTTGAGGAGCAGGGTATGCACGAGGCACGCCAGTATGCCAGATTAGAAAATAATGCGGTAAAGTGCTCGCTGTGCAGCCATCGCTGTACGATCAATGACGGCAAGCATGGCGTCTGCGGTGTGCGGGTGAACCAAAAGGGTACGCTTGCGGCGACAACCTACGGAAAGATCAGCGCCGAGGCGGTTGACCCGATCGAGAAAAAACCTCTTTTTCATTACCTGCCCGGCACACTCTCATACTCGCTGGGATCTATTGGTTGCAACTTCCATTGCGAGCATTGCCAGAACTGGCATATCTCCCGGGCTGAACCGGGCAGCGCAATGCTCCGCTCTCTTGAGCCGGCAGAAGGTGTGAAGCGGGCAATTGGAAGCGGGAGTAAAAGCATTTCGTGGACATACAACGAGCCTACGATCTGGCACGAGTACGCACTCGATATGGGAGCGATTGCCCGGAAAAAAGGACTGGGCACAATCTATGTGACAAACGGGTATATAACAGAAGAAGCACTCCGCGAGCTCGCACCGATGCTCGGAGCATTCCGGGTAGATCTCAAGGCATTTACTGATGATTTCTACAAAAAGATCTGCGGTGCGAAGCTACAGCCGGTACTCGACTCGGCACAGCTCGCTCGGGAGCTTGGCATGCATGTCGAGACCGTTACTCTTGTGATCCCGGGTCTCAATGACAGCATGGAAGAGCAGGAGGGTTTGATTCGCTGGGTGATAGAACACCTAGGGCCGGAAACCCCGATGCACTTCTCCGCTTTCCACCCGGATTACAACATGCTCAACCGTGGGGCGAC
>JANYBK010000205.1 GCA_025360805.1 Methanomicrobiales archaeon | reverse complement strand
GACAGCTTTGCATAGTCCCTTACGCCAAAGCAGTCCTTGTCTATACGATCAATACCGGTGATCGCGGCCTGTGTGCACCCGTTAATCATGGCAGAGTACTTGGCCATCTCCCCATCCCATACGCCAATACGGCGCTTCCGGTGGGTTACGGTCCCAAACTCCTTAATCCCCATTCCATCGGATTTCTCAAACGACATCTCGGTGCTGAATGGACCTTCCCCAACACGAGTGGGGTAAGCCTTGAAGACCACGACCACATCGTCAATCTTTGTTGGCCCGACACCGTTATCTGCTGCAATCTGGGAAGCTGAGGTGTCCTTACTGGTGACAAACGGATAGGTTCCGTAATACAGGGAGATACCGAAACCCTGTGTACCTTCCAGCAGGACATTGCTGCCTTTCTTTAACTCTTCATCAATAGCCTTGGGGACATCGAGCATGTACTCTGCCAGCTCAGGGACGTTCTTTGCCTGCGGGGAGACTCGCATGACCCTGTCAGAATTCGCAGGTCCGCATCCGGATCCTGTACTCCCAATCGTCTTTGAAAGGTGGTCGCTCCCCTTATCCCGTGCGATATGATCTTCTGTGATGATCCCGCAGCGATTATCTACAAAAACCCGGCCTTTTAACCCCAAAGTGTCAACTTCGAATTTCAACACTCTTGGATCAACGAGCACACCGCTCCCGATACAGAGTTTCGCATCCTTATAGACAAAACCGGACGGAACCATGCGGACACCGTATTTGTTGTCTCCGACCTGGACAGTGTGCCCGGCATTCGGACCCACACCGCCGCGGGAGATAATTGCGGGTTTATCCTTAAAGGCGATGTGAGCGACAATCTTACCCTTGCCCTCATCCCCAAAAAATCCACCAACGATGATTGTGCAACTCATATTTGTTTCATGTAGTATAGGTTGAATTGCAAAATAAACTATCCCTTATCTCTCTGTACCCTGCTAATGGCAGAATTAACGATACAAGAAACCGGGTAAAAAAAAATAAGCGGATCAGAGTCCGCTGATAAAAGTCTCCATCCTGCTAAGCGCTTCAGATAGATCTTTTCTTGAGACCGCGTAGGCACACCTGATGTGATCCTCTCCGCCATCCCCAAAAACGCTGCCCGGAACCACAGCTACCTTCTGTTCTTTTAACAGTCGTTCGGCAAACTCCACATCAGAAAGACCGGTTCCTTTAACGGAGGGGAACGCATAGAACGCTCCTTCGGGTACATGGCAGGAAAGACCGATCCGGTTTAAACCAGCGACAAACATGTTGCGCCTGAGGCGGTACTCGTTGACCATGCTGTTCTTATCTTCCTCAGCTGATCGGAGTGCTTCGAGTGCCCCGACCTGACCCATCACCGGGGCGCAGAGCATGATATACTGGTGAATCTTGAGGGCTGCATCACAGAGTACTTTGGGGGCGCACAGATACCCGACACGCCATCCGGTCATTGCATAAGCCTTTGAAAAACCGTTCAGCGTGATCGTCCTCTCCCACAGATCGCTGACCGTTGCCGCAGCCACATGGGTGCTCTCATACGTCAGCTCTGCATAGACCTCATCGCTGATCAGCAGGATGTCTTTATCAATCACGATATCTGCGATTGCTTTCAGATCGCTCCCGTTCATTACCGCGCCGGTCGGGTTGTTGGGGAAGTTGATAATAAGTGCCTTAGTCTTTGGCGTGATCTGTTCAAGGAGGGCTTCTGGATTGAGCTTGAAATGATCCTTTTCCGTGCACCTGACCGGGATCGGCTTTCCTCCAGACAGAGTTACGCAGGGGGCGTACGAGACATAGCTGGGCTGGGCAATGGCTACCTCATCACCCGGATCAATGACCGAGCGTATAGCAATATCAAGCCCTTCAGACACGCCACTGGTGATGATGATCTCATCGCTGCCGGTGTACGGGAGGTTGTAGTGCTGCCCGAGATACCGGGACAGTGCATCCCTGAGGGACAGGAGACCCTTGTTTGACGTGTATGATGTGGTCCCCTGCTCAATGGAATAGATGCTCGATTCACAGATGTTCCACGGGGTTCGGAAATCCGGTTCACCTACACCGAGTGAGATCACGTTTTCCATCGTGAGGGCCAGATCAAAAAATTTCCTTATGCCGGATGGGGGAATTTTATTTGCACGCTCTGAAACAAAATTACGCATATCTCCTCCTCAGAAGGAATACGGGAGGCGTTCTGCCTCCTGCTGCTCAAAGAGCGTGTGGCCGTTTTCCTTATACGATTTCATGATGATGTGCGTGGCTGTCTCGCGGATCCGGTCCATGGGAGCTACATGTTCCGATACAAACCGCGAGACCTCCTGCATATTCTTACCCGTTACTACGAGCTGCAGATCATAGGTACCGGTCATGAGGCGGAGGGTCTTGACCTGCCTGAACCGGGAAAGACGTTCTGCAATCCGGTCATAGCCGTAATCACGTTCAGGACTTACTTTCAGTTCGATGACGGCTGATACCTCACCATTTCCTGCCCGTTCCCAGTTTATAACGGTGGAATAGCGCTTGATCACCTGCGCAGCTTCGAGTGCGTGAACCCGACTTTCAACATCTGCTGTTGAGAGGTTCGTCATAATTGCAATTTCATCCGCTGATAGCCGGCTGTTCTCCTCGAGAATGCGGAGGAGTTCAAGATCCTTTTCATCCATCCTGTATCACCTGAACCAAGTCTTTAACCACTTTGCTTCCATCTGGGACACATCAAGATCCTTAAGCCCGTTGAGCCGCGAGTCTTTCAAAACAACCTCGCGGATCTTGTCCGTGTTGGAATCAAACCACATCTCTTTTGTCCTGCCATACCGTCCGCGGCTTACTACCCGGGTGTTGATCACACCGAGCATGTTCAACTCGGAGATTAAATCGGTGATCCGGCGGTGGGTGAGCACATCGAGCTGGATAGTAGGTGCAATATCCTGGTAAATACGTGAGACTTCTCCGCTCGTAAAGATATTCTGGCCGAGTTTCTCTAATATCAGCATTGAGAATAGGATCAGCTTGCTCTGGGTAGGCAGGGTTGCGATGCATTCAATCATGCTGTCCGTTTCGATCTTTGCCTGCGCTTGTTTGACATGTGCTTCAGTAACCTGAGTGGATTCATCACGATCTGCAAGTTCACCGGAGATCCTGAACAGGTCAAGCGCTCTCCGGGCGTCACCATGCTCCTGCGCTGCCAGTGCAGCACATAGGGGGATAACTCCTTCTGCAAGTGCTCCGGCAATAAATGCACCGTCTGCGCGTTGTGCAAGAATGTCCACCAGCTGAGGTGCATTGTAAGGAGGAAAAACGATCTCTTCTTCTGAGAGGGAGGAGAGCACGCGGGGATCTAAGAAATCCTTAAAACTAAGATCGTTTGAGATGCCAATGATGCTGACTTTTGAATTTTTTAGATCAGAGTTGATTCTGGTAAGATTGTAAAGTGTATCATCTCCGCTTTTTTTTACAAGTTTATCAATCTCATCCAGCACAATGACCAACACACCGCCACTTGCTTCAAGCTGGTTTTTGAGCTCAGCATACACCTGATCAGTTGGCCACCCGGTCATGGGTATGTGTGTGCGTGCTTTGTCACTACCCAGTTCTTCAGATACATCCAGACTTTTTGCGATCTGGGCAAGTACCCGGTACTGGGTATCGATCACTTCGCAGTTGAGGTGAACGAGACGGCAGATAGGACCCATCTTGCTGCTCGCCTTTTCGAGTTCTGTCCCTACGTACCGGACACAGGCAGTCTTTCCGGTACCCGTCTTTCCATAGATCAGGATATTTGAGGGGGTTTCATTTCTTAGAGATGGGGCAAGAATAGATGCAACTTCTTCAATCTGCGGTTTTCGGTGAGGGAGGATCTGGGGGCGGTAAGAGTGTCGAAGCACTTCCCTGTCCTTAAATATCCTGTTGTTGGTGAGATATTTTTTGAATAGTCCGGTTGATGGGTCTTCTGTTTCGGGCATGGTTACACTGCGGTGTTCAAAGTTGGTTTGAATACTTTAAAAACGATCGGTGTGTTGACTTTATAAACCCCATTACTTCCATTGGAAATTATTGCTAAAACACCTTAAAATAAAAAACTATGACAAAATTGCCGGATTTTATTTTTAATATTTTTGTCTGTTATGTTATGGCTTATTTTTTATTTTACATCGTTTTTTAAGAGATTTTTCATTCCAAATCCAAATGAACAAGCAAAATAAAGTGTAGGGAGAGACCCCTTAGTTTCGTGTGGAAATAATAAAAACACATGATGGTATTATTTTTTTAATAATAAAAACAGTCATTTTATTATATATAATTATTTACATATATAATGATCGAATGAATTTTACATTTTTACAAAGTTTTGCATTTTTTACAAAAA
>JANYBK010000173.1 GCA_025360805.1 Methanomicrobiales archaeon | reverse complement strand
CCGCCCATGGTTGCTGCATAGTCCCGAACCTTCATGAGCAGTTCAGTCTCGACTGCACCGCCACCGACTACATAGGTGCCATCTTCCATTGCGTCCATGACCACACGGGTCCCATCGACCACTGCGCGCTCAAGTTCATCAAGTATGTAATCGCTTGTACCCCTGAGTAAGATTGTGATCGTCTTTGGGTTCTTGCACCCGGAGATCCTGGTGAGATTAACATCATTATCTTCTTCAACAAGCTCTGCAATGCCGAGATCCTTTGATGTTAAGGATTCAGCCTTATTGAGAATATTTGCATGCAGTGCCCGAGCTGCATATTTCATGTCTGCTTCAGGGATATCTTCGATTGCAAGGATCCCGCTCTTTGCAAGGTAGAACTGGACCGAATCTGCTATGCCCTTCTGGCAGAGTAAGACATTTGCACCGCTGTCAACAATCGCATCTGAAAGTTTCTTTAACGTCTCTCTCTCCTGCTCGCTGAATGCAGTGATCTGGTCGGCATTCGAGATCTTGATCTTGGCCTTGACCTGCGTCTTTGTGATCTCTAATGGGGTGGCGAGCATTGCTACCTTTGCCTTCGTGATCTTACGGGGCATCCCATCGTGGACACGGGTCTTGTCAATGACCACGCCTCGAATCAGTTCAGCATCGTCCATTGACTTGCCTTTCTGCTTCTTGATCATCACATCATCTTCATCGACAAGGAATTTTGTGCCTGTTTTCTCGGCCACTGCCATAACTGCATCAACGATGATGGCATCAAGCTTATCTTTAACGCACTCGATTGATTTGCCTGTGATTGCAGTGTCTGCAATCTTTAAAAGGGTCTTACGGTCTGTCGGGTCGACTTTGAGGGAGAGGCTGTTGAGAATATCGAGCGATTTTTTCATACCTAAACGGTATCCCTCTGCAATAACGGTCGGGTGAATGCCCTGTTCGAGCATGACTTCTGCCTGTTCCATCAGTGCGCCAACAAGGATGACTGCGGTAGTGGTACCGTCGCCGACTTCATCATCCTGAGTCCGCGCGACTTCGATGACCATCTTTGCACCGGGGTGCTGAACGGCGATCTCACCTAAAATTGTCGCGCCGTCATTGGTGATCACGATATCCCCAGTGGAACCGACAAGCATCTTGTCCATTCCCCGTGGGCCAAGGGTTGTCCTGACAGCTCCAGCGATTGCCTTTGCTGCTGTAATATTCGAGCGCTGGGCTTCTTTGCCACGATTACGCTCTACATTTTCTTTTAGAATGATAATTGGCTGTCCAGATAGCATAATGGATTCTCCGATGATGTAAAAGGTGGAATTGAACTTCTATATATAATTGTTGAGAGCGGTTCTTAAAAAAAGATGGGGATCAGTCGATACGGGATATTTTGAAGAGTGAATATACAGGTACGCCCTCAACATCCTTGATACCGCGCTTGTCAAAGATCACCCAGATGGCAACAGGCACCGCATTGTGCTTTTTTAAGTATTTCACCACTTCAAGCATGGTTTTTCCTGAAGTGATCACATCATCGATGATGATGCAACGCTTACCGCTGACAGGAGCAAAGTTCCCGCTGATCGATCCCATCGGTTTTTCGCTCTGGTTCTGCTTTGCCGGGTGGTAGATAGATAGTTGTGCAGCTTCTTGTACAGCAATGAGTGTTGCAAGTGGGATCCCTGAAAGGGCGATACCTACGACAACCTCCGCCGCAGGAGATGCACACTCTGAATCCTGATCCTGATAATACCTCCGAAGCAGCATCAGTGCTGTATCTTCTAGAAGGGGTGCGTGACTGGAGACTGCTGACCAATCAATATGGACATCTTTTGGAGCGGTTGTTCCTTTTGCCTGTGTTAATAGCCATGTCACGGTTTCCATGGACAAAGAGAGCTCATCTGCAATCTGACCCGGACTGTGCCCCTCGCCAAGAAGCATCCTGGCCCTGCTAATCAGATCGTCAAGGGAAGACATAACAGAGAGGTTCGCCGGAATCTATTTAAGTTTTCTTTTTATTGCTGAGCCACAGATAAGGCATTCCCCATCATGATCAAAATACCTGCCGCAACCGGTACACCGGTATTTCCAGTGAATCCGTTTTGCCCTACGCTGGAGGATGGGATGTATCTGCACTGAAAGAACACTGGCAACATTCTGTATTGCAAAATCATCGGTGTAGAGGACCGCTTCCATCTCAAGCGCAAGGGCCAGCAGTTCGCAATCGGTCTCAGAGATCACTCCTGAATCACGGGTTTTTTTTGCAGCAGTTCTCACTTTATCTGTACTCTCCGGTCCCGGCGACATTACGCGGAGTCCTTCCGCGCACAACTTCTCAAACTTTCCTTTAGAGCGGATATCCTTAAGTTCATCACACACGGATGGCGTTGTGAATAACTCCCCAACCACAGGACATTCTGAGAAAAAAACACTTGCATCGAGAATGGATTTCATAAGGCTACCCGGAACAGGAATGGGATGGGGGGTATTTCTATATATTTTGGCTACTCTTCAACGGGTGGAACATGTCTGCAGCGTATGGGCGATCTGGTCTGCGGCAGATACCCTGCTGCACCCGCGCTCGATTGTATCGCTACATATGACATCCCGTATTCCAGCTTCAACAAGTCTGACATAGGCACCCCCGGTGAGTACCCCGTGTACGCATGCAGCATATACATCTGTTGCACCCTGTGCATAGAGCATACCTGCAGCAGTAGAGATCGTGCCCCCGGTTGAGATGATATCATCCACTATCACAACAGGACGAGATACAGCAGACAATGCCTTTGGGGCCATTGTCACCAGCTCTCCGCTCAGCCGGGTCTTTTCCAGGTGATCATACTCCCATCCCCCGGCTGACGCCACCTCTCCGGCAAAAGCCAAGGCGCCATCGTCAGGAGCCAGTATGAGCGGATTTTTAAGATTGAGTGTTTTGATGTATGTGCCGATATCACGGGCAAGAGATATGTTACGGGCCGGTGCTCCAAAAAATCTGAGCACATCGGGCTCATGAATATTTACAGTAATACATTCAGAAACACCTCTGCTGATCGTCCGCGCAACCGCGCGGGCACTTAACGGCTCTCCCTGTCGGAACTGTTTGTCCTGTCTTGCATATCCCATATAGGGGATAACCAGCCGGAGATCAGAACCTTCGCAAGCATCGATCAACAGGAGCAGTTGGACAAGTGCATCGTTGTCCACCACACTGCTGACAATGATGGTCTCATCGTCAAGATCTCCTGCAACAAGATATAGCTCTCCGTCAGGAAAACGGGAATATTTGACATTGACAACCAAGGTCTTTAGCGCCCGGGCAAGGCGTGTGGCAAGTATCTGGGATTTTTCAGTGCAGATCACTTTCATGATATCGTTTCCTGATCGCAGACGAGCAGTAATTCTTTACTTATTGTATGTTGTATTGGTGATAATATACCGCACTCAATTATTGTATTCTTTCACAAAGAACTTTTTTAAGGGATGTCCAAAGAGTGGATTTCCCGTCACTGATGTGACCAGCTGAAAGTACTTAAACTATCATAGAACAAATTATATGAAAATCTTAAGGTTAAAAGAGGTTAAAACCGCAATGGAAATATCTGAGCAAACCCCCCCGCAGCAGAATGAAATAAAACCCGCATCGCCCGAAGCGGTATCCACAGAAATTGCGGGCGCAACATCAACAATCGAAGTTCCCGCAAAACTGATCGATCAGGTGATCGGTCAGGAACAAGCAGTAGAAGTGATCAAAAAAGCGGCGATCCAGCGACGCCACGTCATGATGATCGGCAGTCCCGGTACAGGAAAATCAATGCTGGCAAAGGCGATGGCTGAGCTGTTGCCAAAAGAAGAGTTAATCGATATTATGGTCTACCCAAACTCCGATGACAACAACAACCCTATCATCAGGACAGTTGCAGCAGGACGGGGAAAACAGATCGTAACTGCTCACAAAGCGGAAGCCAGAAAAAAGATCCAGTTCCGGAATATGCTCCTCCTCATAGCCATCATCGGGATCGGTGGATATGCTATAATCACCGGGCAGATAATAATGGGCCTTATTGCAGTAGCTTTTATTTTCATAGCATTCCGCACAAGTATGCCCAGAGAGGAGTCAATGGTGCCCAAACTACTTGTCTCGAATGACACCAAGAACATTGCTCCCTTTATTGATGGAACTGGCACGCATGCCGGTGCTCTTTTAGGGGATGTGCGCCATGATCCATTCCAGAGTGGCGGGCTTGAAACACCGTCCCATGACCGGGTTGAGGCAGGAGCGATCCACCGCTCGAATGGTGGTGTCCTCTTCATCGATGAGATCAACACGTTAGACCCGCATTCTCAGCAGAACCTGCTCACTGCACTGCAGGAAGGAGAGTTCCCTATCACCGGTCAGAGCGAAAGGTCGAGTGGTGCGATGGTCCGGACAGAACCTGTACCCTGCAAATTCGTGATGGTTGCGGCAGGAAACCTTGATGCAATCCAGGGAATGCACCCGGCTCTCCGCTCGCGTATCCGGGGGTACGGTTACGAAGTGTATATGGCAGAGAGTATGGATGACACTCCTGAAAACCGGCAGAAATATGTCCGATTCATTGCGCAGGAAGTAAAAAATGACGGAAAAATTCCGCATTGCGACCAGAGCGCAATCGATGAAATTATCCGTGAATCCAAGCGCCGGTCGAACCGCAAGGGACACCTCACCCTAAAGCTGCGTGATATGGGGGGCCTCATCCGTGTTGCTGGCGACATCGCCCGGGAGGAAGGTTCAACGATCACCACTGCCGCCCATGTCATCAAGGCAAAGAAAACTGCCCGTTCCATTGAAGATCAGGTATCCGACGAGGTTACCCGCCACCTGCGGGAGTATGATATGGCTGTAGTGGAAGGTACGCGGGTCGGCAGGGTTAACGGACTTGCGGTCACCGGAAGTGATGCAGGATCCGTGCTCCCGATAATGGCTGAGGTAACACCTGCACAGGGTGCGAGCGGTACCGTAATTGCCACCGGGATGCTCAAGGAGATCGCCCAGGAATCCATTAAGAACGTGAGTGCTCTCTTGAAAAAATTCACAGGCAAGGATGTCAGGAATATCGATATCCATATCCAGTTCATCGGCACCTATATGGGAGTCGAGGGAGATTCGGCGTCTGTCAGTGTCGCAACAGCAGTCGTAAGTGCAATCGAGGGTATTCCTGTCCGTCAGGATTTAGCAATGACTGGCTCACTCTCAGTCAGGGGCGATGTGCTTCCTGTAGGAGGGGTGACCTACAAGATCGAAGCTGCGGTAAAGGCCGGCATAAAAACGGTCCTTATCCCAAGGATGAATATGGGAGATGTACTGATTGAAGAGCGGTACAAGCCTCTTGTCAACATTATTCCCGTGGACACTATCGATGATGTCCTCAAGTTAGCCCTTGTACCAGAGAATTCCGCAGGATTCCTCATCAAGCTCAAAAATATGGCTCTTCGTTCAACTGCAATGATTGCAGATGTAACTACTGTCAACAACCCGGTGGCATGAGCAAACATGCCCGGTATCACCTATTATGATCTGCGTCATGTAACCGGACAAATTACCCATATTGACATAGATAACGGTATATTTGAATCAGCAGGAACAACTTTTTTTAACAAAGCTGTGCTCCGTGTCATCAGCAAAACCGGCTGGGGGATTCTCCAGATCGATAATTATCAACCCTGCACTGGCAGAAAGTTTGACGAACTGTTACAGAATGCCTGCTCCCTTGCTGCGATAACACAAGAGCAGGTATGCCTCGGGGAGGTATCCCATGGGGTGCTTGCTGTTCCAGCAATGAAAGAAGATCCCCGTTCGGTCAGTATCGAGGAAAAATCCGCTATTCTTTCAGAGATTGAGAAGGGTGCGATTCATCCCTCTGTGGTGAACCGCCGGGCAAACTACATCGAGCGGGTAGAGCAGGTGGAATTTCTGGACAGTTCCGGAAATGAATATACCTATGAGATGTGCCGTTCAGGATTCAATGTGCTGGCGGTTGCTTCACGCAATGACAATACCCAGATGGGGTATGAACGTGAGCACTCCATCCACGGGTTCAATCTACGGCACCATCAGACTCTCGGGAAAAAAGCTGCCGATATTGCAGTGGCATTGCTTGACGCGAAATTAGCACATGGGGGGAAGTTAAAAGCCATACTCGATCCGGAACTCGCAGGAGTGTTTGCCCATGAAGCGGTTGGTCATGCCAGTGAAGGCGACCTTATTCAGGAAGGCAACTCTGTCTTAAAAGATAAAACCGGGCAGAAGATTGGAAACGACAGGCTCTCGATTGTAGACGATCCCGGTATTCCCGAGTTCGGGTTCGACCCTGTTGACGCTGAAGGTGTGGCTGTGCGCAGAACCGAGATTATCAAAAACGGGGTTGTAAATGCGTTCCTCCACAATCGCGAATCACTGGCGGCAGTAGGTAATGGCGTAGCTGGCCATGCACGGGGCATGGCCGGAGAACCCCCGCTTGTCCGGATGAGCAACACCTTTATAGAAGCCGGTGATGCCACTGACCACGAGATCTTTGAAGAATGTAAAGACGGGATTTTTCTCAAAGGCTCCCGCGGGGGTCAGGTTGACCCGGGACGGGGAGTTTTCCAGTTCAATGCAGAGTATGGGTATCTCGTGAAGAACGGGGAGTGTACTGGTATGGTGCGAGATGTCTCTTTATCAGGAGATATCTTAACAACCCTGCACAATATCGCACTCTGCGGTAAGAACCGTAAGATGAGCCCGGGATACTGCGGGAAAGGTGGACAGAGTGTGCCGGTGAGTGACGGGGCTCCAACAATTCTCCTGTGCGATGCGGTGGTGGGCGGCAGTGGAATGGATTGATCAGATTATACAAAAAGGGTTAAAGAGCGTAGATGAAGTCGAGATATTTTATGTTGAAGGTCGAAGCGTATCTGCCGACCTTAAACAAAAGAAGATCAATCTGGCCTCTGCTTCAGAAGACTGCGGGCTTGGAATCAGAACCATCCATAAGGGCAGGATCGGATCATCGAGTACGAACGATCCCAGCCACTGGAGTGAATGTCTGGATGCGGCTATTGCAAGCGGCCATCTCGCCACTTCATTGCCGTGGGAAGGATTGCCCGGGGCCAAGGACATTTCCCGCACACCGCTCACGTTTGACCCATCAATGAAGGTCGAGCCAGCATCCGCTCTGGAACTGCTCGAACAGATGCTTGCCGGCTCAGAAGAACATGTGGCAGAAGTGACTGCCGGATCTGCCGGACTCTCAACTGCAACTGTGACCCTTGCTAACAGCAGGGGGGTGCACTACACGGACAGCCACACGGGAGTGTCGCTCTCGATTGAAGCCATCCATGGACAGTCAACGGGCTCAGAATTCGATCATTCCAGTTTCATTAACAAGGTAAACCCCTTCCATGTCGGGGAGCGGGCAAGCTTCTTTGCCCATGAATCTGCGGGAGGAAATGAGATCCCCACCGGGAATTATGAGATCCTGCTCTCTCCGCTTGCTTATGCCGAACTCCTCAGCAGTGTGTTTATCCCAGCCCTGAACGGGCGGAACGTACATGCAGGAAGATCACGGTTTGTCAAGTCATTGCAAGAACCTGTTGCTGATCCCCTCATCTCGATGTATGATGACCCGCTTCTCACTGGAGCAAGTGGCAGCGTGAGCTGGGATGCAGAAGGTATGCCAACACACAGGATAGATTTCATTAAGGATGGTGTGCTGGAAGCCTTTGCCTATGATCTCAAAACCGCTTACCGGTACGGAAAAACCAGTACCGCAAGTGCGGTTCGGGGTGGTTACGGTGGTTCTCCGGGAATTGGCCACCATAATTTCGTAGTTGACGGAAAGCGCAGCAGTATTGCAGATGAACGCACTGTATATGTGCACAGTGTGGTTGGCGCTCATACAGCAAACCCGATGAGCGGGGAATTTTCCGTTGAACTCTCCAATGCGTTTTGGATGGAGGGCGGAGTGTTTGAAGAACCGATCCGGAGTGCTATGCTGTCAGGTAACGTCTTTTCGCTGCATAACGAAATCATCGGTTTAAGCCATGAATCCCGTTCAATCGGCTCGCTGATTTTGCCTTCGGTAAGGATAAATAAGCAGCGTATCATTGGTAAATAAAGGACATAAGGGACAATTATGAGCGCAGTACTCATTGCAATTCTTCTGGTAGTGGCAATTGTTGCGATTGTCTACTATCTGGTAAAAAAGTTCTCAGTACTTGTGATCAATG
The DNA here is from genome assembly GCA_025360805.1 of Methanomicrobiales archaeon. GTDB lineage: Archaea > Halobacteriota > Methanomicrobia > Methanomicrobiales > Methanospirillaceae > Methanoregula. The sequence continues at coordinate 34,259 of JANYBK010000173.1, read as the reverse complement.
CAATCCTTGGGCTTATCCTGCTCTTTATTCTCAATTTCCTGCATGTCATGCAGTGGATGGGAAAACCGGATCTTGGGTGGGACCTTGCGACAGTGCTCATCTCAGCAATCGGGGGGTTGCCGGGTGTCTGTATCCTAGTGTTGTTGGATATTTTCGGATTTACCCTGTAAACCCTATAACGATTTTTAATTTCCTGTAGCAGATGACTTCACATCTGTCCTTTTTAAAAATGCTGATACCCGGAATTTATGGTTTTTGGTTTAAAAAATGGAAATCTTCAGGTTTGCGCCTATATTTTCAGAACACATTTGCTTCTGAATAAACCATGACCTGATCCTGCTCAATCTCGTACGGTTTGATCTCACGGGAATGGGCAGACATCCGCATTTTTACCACTTCAAGTGCAAGGTGCACATCCGTAAGATCAGAGGGGCGGACATACCGGAGCAGGATCACTGTATCTGACAGGTATTCGATCAGCCCGTGTCTACTGGAAAATACATTGTCCCGGTGGGTTTCAGAAGTCATCATGATCGTGCAGTTCCGGTCACGGAGCCCTTCAATAAACCTGTACATCTCCTGCCTTCGTTCAGAGTCTGTATCGAACAGATCTTCAAAAAGGGAGATCGGATCGATGACTACCCTGCTGGCCTTCACTTCTTCGATGAGTTTTGGGAGTTCATTTTTGATCCGGTTGTTGGCAACATTGAAGTCCGTGGGATCGAGCTTGATGACATAGAGAGCTTTATTTATGAATGGTGTGATGTCCCATCCCTTCTGTTTCATATATGTGAAGATTCTTGATTCGCGTTCTTCAAGACTTATGTAAATGACACGTTCTCCCCTTGTAAGTCCATCCCAGATGAACTGAAGGGAAAAGGTTGTTTTACCCGTACCATACGTGCCAATAATTGCACAGATGCTTCCGGGGATCAATCCCCCTCCCAGCATATCATCAAGCCCAAGGATCCCTACCTTAACCCGTTCTTCACTCATACAATCATCCGGATGTTGCTCACTTCAAAACCACTGGTAGTCGAAATGCGGACTGCAAATTTCACCAGATCGTGTTCCTCCAGGTGAGGCATAACACCCCGGAACTTTTCAAAATACATCACCCGCTGCCTGCGTGAACCGGTACTCTCTTCCCATTTGAAGAGCATCACTGCATCTGCAATATCTGAAATCTCCTTCTCCTGAGCTGAATTAAGGATGCCCCGGGTAAGCAGCAGGTAACAGGTAAGACCCCGTTGTTTTGACACCCGCTGCAAACCCCGTAAAACACCGGTAAAGTTTGACCAGCTGCTGGAATTATTGGATTGTGTTGCAATATCGGTGATGGAATCCATGATGATCAGACTTTGTGGTTGTGCTGAATTGATTACGTTTGAGAGCTGGACAAACACATCTTCATGAGCGGACCGCTTTTGCATTCTGGTAATGATATCACTGTGGCTGTACCACTCATCAGGAACAACACTTCTGTCAAAATAGAGTTCAGAGAGATCATCGAAATGGATTGATTCTACAATCTGGTTTACATTGTCAACATGCAGCGAATTGACAATCTCCTGTTTCACATCATCTTTGAGCCTTGTAAAAGTGATATACCGGAGCTCTTTTGGAGATGCCTTATCTTTTAATTCATCATGATTTTTTGCATCCATCAGATTTATCATTGAACTGTACACAAACTCGTTGCTGCCCGCTCCGAGATCCCCAAGTAAAAGGATGACAGAACCCGGTGGAACCCCCCCGTCAAGAATCGGGTCGAGGGATGAGATCCCTGTAGGCATCTTTTTATTGATAAATTCCTGCATAAACCCCCATTGTTAATTACCAATTTTCCTTCACAGAAACTCTTATGGGTAGTGTTATAAATATATCTGATCGCAAAAAATGACCGACACACCTGCGGAAAAATGACAAAAATCTACGCATTTTCCGGAATGACACATAATTATATAGAATGATCTCCCGAATTATAGCTCGGGAACATTATTATTTTTCGGATGGGGGCTTGTGCAGTATGCAGATCTCTGATTTCTTAAACTCGCTTAAAAAAAATCAGTCGGAAAAAGGGGCACAGAATCCAGCTGAGCCACCCGCAGAACCAGAAAAAACCGTTGCCGGCGGTGATGAAAAGAAAACTCCGGCACCTGTACCAAAAAAATCCACTGCCGGATTACTCCACTATTTTCATCTGCTTAAAGGGATTAAAAATCCGGTTGTAGACGAATACGACTTTGAGCGGGACGGTACGCTAGTAGAAGCAAATGTGGATGATACGTATGAGCAGATCGACAAGTACTGGGTTGAAAACGGGTGTTCGCTCATCATTATTGCCCTGAATAAAAAAACCAACCAGCAGGAGTATCTCCTTTTCGAACCATCCCTGTCCGATTTTGAATATGAGCTTCTGGAAAGACTGTATGAGGATCTGCGGTGTGTGCTGATCCTGTCATCAAAGGAGATCAAAAAAGATCGCAGGCACATCTTACTCGAAAAGATGAATGAACTTATTAATGATTATGGCGTTACGCTTGAACGATCCTCCCTCCACAAGATCCAGTATTTTTTAATTCGGAATTTTTTAGGCTGGTCGCGTATTGACCCGCTGATGAAGGATCCCAATCTTGAGGATATCTCCTGTGATGGCAATAAAGTCCCGATCTTCCTCTATCATCGGCACTACCGGAACATCAGGACAAATATCGCTTTTGAACCCGATGTTCTAAATTCGCTTGCCATCACTCTTGCCCAGCGTTCGGGCAAACATATCTCAACCGGATCTCCGATTATCGATGCAACACTCCCTGATGGCTCGAGGCTCCAGTTGACATTCGGATCTGAAGTGACTACGCGTGGGACATCATTTACCATACGTAAATTCAGGGAGGAACCGTTCTCTCCTGTTGAACTCATGGAGATTGGGACATTCAATGCAGAAGTTCTCGCTTACTTCTGGATGGCTATTGAGAATAACAGAAGTCTGCTTTTTATTGGAGGGACCGCATCGGGAAAGACTACATCGTTAAATGCCGTCTCTCTCTTCATCCCTCCGATTGCCAAAGTAGTGAGTATTGAAGACACCCGTGAGATCACTCTCTATCATGATAACTGGATCGCCAGTGTCACCCGCGAAGCCCTTTCTGAAGGTAGCAACGCCATCACCATGTTTGATCTGTTACGGGCAGCAATGCGACAACGACCCGAGTATATCCTTGTCGGTGAAGTGCGTGGTGCTGAAGCCCAGACCCTTTTCCAGGCTATGAACACCGGGCATACCACGTTTTCAACCATGCATGCAGGAAGTGTCGATGCAGCAATCCACCGTCTTGAGAGTGAACCGTTGAATGTACCAAGAAACATGGTGCAGGCACTCAATATCATCAGCTTACAGGGATTAATCTTCCATGGGACAGAGCGCGTACGTCGCTCTCAGGAAATTGTCGAGATTACCGGTATAGATCCTTCCACAGGGAATTTGCGTGTCAACAACGTCTTTGTTTATGATCCTATACATGACAAGATCAATTTTACCGGGCGTTCCAAGATATATTCAGAGATCGCAGAAAGACGAGGATGGACTCGTGAACAGCTTGAGACAGAGATAGCAATCCGGAAAAATCTCCTTGAAGAGATGAGAAAGCAAGGGCTTAAGGATTATATCTCGGTTGCATCCCTGTTCCATGCATATAGTATCGATGCTAAAGAAGTGATAGCCAATATCTCGGATCTTCGTACGGTAATTCAATGATTGTCAGGAACTACATCAGGAAGTGGATTGAGCATGACCCTCATAGGTATGATAGTCTTCGTTCAGATCTGATCTCTGCCAGGATCGGGATTACTCTTGAACAGTATCTCTGGCGTTCGGTTAAGATCACATTTGTGATTGGTGTCGTTTTTGCCCTTCTGGGATACTTAATCAGCCCATTGTTGAGTATGCAGTTCCCGACCGGAAAAATTGGAATATATAATGTTTTTAATCTTCAGTTACCGGTCTTTTTCAATGCCATTTATCCATCAGAATATATTATGGTGCTCCTGGTCATAGTTGCGCTTTGTATCGGTGCGTACCTTGGCCATAAACTTATGCTACGCATACCCGGTATCGAAAAGAAAAACCGCTCGATTAAGATCAACCTGACTCTGCACAATGCAGTGGCTTATATGTATGCGATGAGACGTGGGGGCGCCGAGCTCATGATAATATTTCGATCCCTGTCAGATCGAGCAAATATTTATGGGGAAGTTGCGTTGGAATTTCGCCAGATCGTAAGAGATGCTGATTTTTTTGGGTACGATATTGTTACTGCTATCCGTCATCTGTCTGAGACCACTCCATCAGAAAAACTAAAAAATTTTCTTGAGGATCTCCTGTCAGTTATTGAAAGTGGTGGGGACATGTCAGATTTTCTCTCATTAAGAGTCAAGATTTACCAGGAAGAAGCAAAATTAGAGCAAAAACAGTTTCTCAATGTCCTGTCACTTGTTGCGGAATCCTATGTCACACTTTTTGTGGCAGGTCCACTTTTTTTGATCATCATTATGGTAGTTATGGGAATGATGGGCGGAGGTGCGGTTCTTCAGCTGTCCGTGTTAACTTATGCAATTATTCCCATTGGATCATTTATGTTCATTCTGCTTCTCGATCTCATATCAATAAAGACAGAAAAGTCTGAGCGATACACAAAAACAAAGTGGCTTCACGCTTTTTCTGAAGTTACCATTGTTAAAAAAGAGGATGAAGGGCGTCAGTATTCACAAATGAAAATATATGACCAGCTCAGAGATTTGATCTATTATCTCAAGCACCCTTTTGAGAATTTTGTAAATAATGTGAATCATACCCTCTATGTGACAGTACCGCTTGCTCTCATATATATCGGGGTTGTATTTTTGAACATTCCCCGTTACAGAAGTCAGGAGCTTTTCATTTCTGTCATTGATGATCACATAGTTATCGGGCTTCTCATCGTGCTCATACCCTATGCGATCTTTTACGAGATTTATTCACGGAAAGTGTTTGGGATCCAGTCGCTCATACCTGACTTTCTTGAACGTATGGCGGGTATCAATCAGGTAGGACTCACCATAGCACAGGCGATTGCCATCATGGTGAATACCAATCTGGGGCTCCTGAGTTATGAAATCCGGAGAATCAAACGGGATATGGAATGGGGGGCTAACTTCACTGAAGCCCTGGTGCGGTTTGAGGAACGGGTCAGCTCCCCCTCAATTGCAAGGACAGTGACACTGATTACAAAAGCAAGCGAGATGAGTGGACAGATCTCTGTGGTGCTATCGATTGCAGCAAGCGATGCAAAGATGACCGAAGTCCTCAAAAAAGAGCGTCTTATCGAGATGTTTATCTACACCGCGATTGTGTACCTTTCATTTTTTGTCTTTCTTTTTGTCGTTGGAGTACTGGCCACCCAGTTCCTCCCTGTGCTTGCAAATATCACGACAACGGGTATTCCCGCAGTCGGGGCAATGTCGGGTATCGGTTCAATTCCGATCCAGACCATCAATCGGATCCTGTATCATGCATGTATTATCCAAGCACTCTTCTCCGGCATTATCGCCGGGCAGATGAGTGAGGTATCGCTTGAATCGGGGATAAAACACTCATGTATCCTTATCATAATCACACTGGTTATCTTCAATGTTTTACTCGCGATATGAGATGCAAAAGAAAGAGCTGAAAAAAGATCCGTTTCAGATAGTGTTAAATAATGCAGGAGTAATCTCGTAGTGAGGTGAACTGGACATGTGTAGTGTTGGCGGACCTATGGATATTGATATTCCCCCGGACCGTGTAAAACCGAAAGATTACCGGTGTAATGAATGCAGTGAGCGATTCAAGGGAATAGGGAAAAATCCCATCTGTCCCAGCTGCCAGTCAGAAGATGTGACTGAAATATGATTTTTCCCCTTGAAGATGAGCTGCTGCTCATTTCAGGGACGCAATCTTTTTTACTTGTTGCAAAGACCAGGACCCGCTTTGCCCTGTGTATAGAAACTCAGGACGATGAATATGTCCAGGGCGTCCAACCCGGGGATCTGGTTGTGGTTTCAGCGCCCGAAGGCGGGGCAGTTGAACCGGCAATGATGCTCATCGAACTCGTAAGAGCATATCATATGCCGCTTCTGGTTCTTAAAAAAGGTCACCCGGGATCAAAACGGATTTTCTGTGTAGTATCCGTTTCACCGGAAATTTCTACTAATTGCTCGATTCAGAGGGGAACACACCCGGAACAGCACCTTGTCTGCTCAAGTGATGAACTCGCTGGAATAACTCTAAAAGGTACTGGATCAGGAGTTGAGATATCCCCGGTTCCTGCGGGGCTCTCTCTCCTGAGAGTAAAGTGCCGGATTAAAACAGAATTTTCCTGATTACTCTTTTATTTTTATTTTTTGAACGAGTAGAACAATACCGATCGTAAATAACAATACATATATTCCTTTTTTCACCAATTATTGTACTGCCGTGAGAGGAGGGTTGGATGAAGACTGAGGTCCTACAAGACATCAAGAAAGCTGAAGAAGAGTACCAATCGGTGATCAGCAAGGCCCAGGAAGAAAAGAAGCATAAGCATTCCCAGGCTGAGCTAGAATCTGATAATCTGGTCGCAAAAGCGCAGAGTAATGCTGAACAATACAAAAAGCTGAAACTGGAAGAAGCACGTCACCAGGCGGCACTTAAGCACGCTGAAATCATAAAAAGTGGCAATCAGCGCGCAGCGGCATTGAAAGAGAAAGGCGAGAAAAACCTTTCAAAAGCAGTGCAGTTGCTGGTTGTGCGGTTTAAGGAGCAGCTGCATGTTAGCGCCTAAACAGATGAGCCGGCTGCTCATCGCCGCCTCCCGGGACCGGATGGCCCCGGTTGTTGCGGAACTCTATCGCCATCACCTGTTTCATATCGAAGAATTTGTGGAAGCAGGGGCAGAGGGTTATGAAGGCTTTAAGATCGGCACACCTCTTTCAGGAGCAAGCGAAGCATCTGTTGATCTCGTCAAGATACGGGCAATAGAAAATGCCACCTCAATACATGGGGATGACATTGATTCAGCAAAAGCCTGCACCCGGACAGAATTGCAATCCAGAATTGAACGTGAACTCCCGGTTCTTGAAAAAGAAGTAGAAGATCTTACTGTAAGGCGCTCAAAGTTAGATACCCGGGTAAAAGAGAATGAGCAAAAAATTGCCGAGATCACACCGTTTCTTACCTTACCGGTGGATCTTGACCTGTACCGCGGATATACGGGCTTTACCGTTTTTGCGGGCTATGTTGCACGTGAAGTAACTCTTTCAGTGCCCTGCGAAATGTCATATTCACCAGGTAAAGACAAGAATTTCATAGTCATTGTTGTCCCTGTCGGACAGCGCAGCGAGGTTGAACGGGCATTGCAGGAGGCTGCATTCCAGTCAGTACCTGTTCCGGAGGAGACTGGTTCTCCGAAGGCACGTATCGATTATTATACTGCTGAAATCTCCTCTATGACAACCGAGATCGCAGAAATTCACAAGAAACTGGAGGATGTCCGACAGAAACACAGCGGATTTCTGGTAGCCTGCGAGGAGTTTTTAAAGGCTGAAGTGGAGCAGACTGAAGCACCGCTGCGGTTTGCAACAACCAAACAGACCTTTGTAGCAGAAGGCTGGATCCCTTCTGATAGTGTTGATGCAGTGACTGATTCACTTATCAAAGCTACCGGCGGAAAGATCTATGTCACGGTGTTGCCGATCGACTTTGAACACGACCGTGTGCCTGTTGAGTATAACAACCCGTCGTTTGCAAAACCCACCCAAGTGCTCATGGACGTTTACAGCAGGCCAAAATATACCGAGCTCGATCCAACTCTGATGGTATCGATTGTGTTCCCCCTCTTCTTCGGGTTGATTCTCGGGGATGTCGGGTACGGGTTGATCCTCCTTGCGATGGCGTTGGGACTCAGGAGACTCTTCAAGGGAGAAGAAGCCCGACAGTTGCTCACCGTGCTCAGAAATGCAAGCATATCGACCATCATCTTTGGGCTGCTCTTCAGTGAGTTTCTTGGTTTTGCGATTCCGGGACTCAAACCGATCATGCCATCCCGTCACCTTATGGTAGAGCATGGCGCTCATGGTCCGATGATTCCGGATCTGATGGTTCTGGCCATCTGGATCGGTGTTTTGCATATCACAATCGGGCGTATCCTTGGCATTATCAACCATTCGCGCCAGGACCATGGCGAGCACAGGACCAAAGCAATGATGGCAAATTTTGGTTGGATTGCTGTCATGTGGGGTCTCCTGATTGCAATCTGGTCGATTGCAGCATTACCGCTCATGCCCAACCTGACCGGGCTTCCCCCAGTGGTATCGATAGTAAATATCGGTGTAGTTATCGGCGCGGTTCTCGCTGTTGTGGGTGTGTTGTTAATAGCCCGTGACTCAGTGCTAGAAGTAGTTGAAATTCCGACGATCATCTCACATGTTTTATCGTATACCCGTATTGTTGCGGTCGGTTTCTCTTCGGTCGCTATCGCGATGGTCGTGAATTTTATATCCATTGGGATGTTCATTCAACCCCAGTTGGAAAATTTTTCAATTTTCAGTATTTTCATTATAATTGCCGGACTGGTCGTGTTCCTTTTAGGGCATGCACTGAACACAGTTCTGGGCATTCTGGGTGGAGGACTCCACTCAATCAGGTTGCATTATGTTGAATTCTTCACCAAATTCTATAAAGGTGGAGGCGTTAAGTACGTTCCATTTGGAATGAAAAGAAGATTTACGGAGGACTAAATTATGGCAGCAGAAGTTGTTATGACAGTAGAAATGATCAAGGCATCGCAGATGGGAATGAAGGCACTTGGTGCAGGTATCGCAGTAGGTCTGACCGGTATCGGCGCAGGTGTGGCAGAAATGGCAATAGGTTCAGCCGCAGTCGGTGCAACTGCCGAAAATAAGGATATGTTCGGTCTTGCACTGCTATTTACGGTTATCCCCGAAACCATCGTTATCTTCGGTCTGGTCGTCGCTCTCCTGCTCTTGTTCGTATAAACCGGAGCAGACAATGGGACTGGAAGCCGTTGTAGAAGAGATCAGGGAAAAAGGCAGGAGCGAAGCAGTAAGGATCCAAGCGGAGTCAAAGCAGGATGTTGATAAGATCCTGTCAGCTGCAAACAAGCGTGTTGAAGAGATTAAACTTGCCGCAGAGGCAGAGTCTGAAAAAAAGACCTCCCACATCATTGGTCAGGATGTCTCTGCAGCAAACCTTCTTGGCAAACGCGAGATCCTCAATTCACAAAAGGCGCTTTTAGACGAGGTCTATGAAGCGACAAGAAAGGAGATTGCCGGCCTCCCTGAAAGCTTCCATCGTGAAGCGATTAAAAAGCTCCTCATCGAAGCCAAAAAGGAGATCTCAAAGGGAAAGGTCTACTGCAATGCACGGGATGTGGCAGCAGTAAAGGCTATCATTGCCGAGAATCCCGATTTCGCGGGATTTAAGATCGGTGACCCGGTCAACATTGATGGCGGGATCCTCATAGAGGGTGAAGGAGCAGCGCTGCAGATTGATTACAGTTATCGCACATTCCTTACAAAGGTGTGGGAATCCGGGTTGAAAGATGCATCTGATATCCTGTTTGGATAAGGAGGTACTGGTATGGCTGGCCTGAAGCTTGTTGCCGCACCGTACATTTATGTCTGTACCAGGATGCGGGTGAGAAAAACTACCCTGCTCCCAAGGGAGGAGTACATGCGGATGCTCAACATGAATCTTCCCGAGATCACCCGTTTGATTGGCGAAACTGACTATAAGCAGGAGATTGATGAGCTGGGTACGACATTTAAGGGTATCGACCTTATTGAAGTCGCACTCTCCTGGAATCTTGCAAAAGAGTACCAGAAAATTCAGGAGATTACACCGGGCACATTAAAACAGTTTACCCAGGCATATCTTCGTCGCTGGGATATCCAGAATGTTCTCACCATACTCCGTGGCAAGATGCAGGGTGCCAAAACCGGTAAGATAAAAGAGATCCTCGTTCCTGCAGGAAGTCTTGACAAAGTTGTTCTGGACCGCCTTCTGGCAGAGGACAGTCTAGACAAAATTGTGGAAATGCTCAAGGGATACAGGATGTATCCTCAGGTATTCATACGTGAATATCCCCTGTCAAAGGAAAGTGGTTCCTTTTCACGGTTGGAAAATGAGCTTTACAAACAGTTCTACGCAGAGATCATCGCTGAAGCGGAGAGTGGAATCAAAGGGGGGAAACTATTCCTTGATTTCATAAGGCTCGAAATTGATATCAAGAATGTCAAGACCCTGTTCCGTCTGCGGGCGGACACTTTTGAGGAAGATGCCCGGTCCATGCATATTCAGGGCGGCACGCTATCAGCAACTGATTTTGCTGCCTTGAATACCGTTAAGGATCAGAACGAATTTATCGATATACTCAAGGGAAAAATTCGTCAGAAGTCAATAATCGAACTTCTTGAAGAGATGAGAAGTGAAAAAACGATCCGTGATGTTGAAGTACGGCTCACCCGTGTGCAGCTGGAACAGATGGAGCGGATGTCAAAGCGCAATCCCATCTCAATTCATCCGATTCTCGTTTATCTCGAGAAGAAGAAGTACGAGGTGTTCAATCTCCGGGCGCTTGCCAGAGGAAAAGAGTCAAAACTGCCATCTGAGAGGATAGCGGAATACCTGGTGATGTAAATGGAGATCGCAGTTATTGGCAACAGTGAGTTCATTCTCGGCTTCAGGCTTGCGGGTATCCGAAAGACCTATGCTGCCGAGAACGATGAACAACTCAATGAATACATCACCAACGTGCTGCAGGATGGCGAGGTTGCTATTCTCGTACTCAACAGCAGCGACATGGAAAAAGTACCCCGCCGGCTTCGCGCAACTCTGGAAAATTCCGTAAAGCCGACCGTGATTGCGATCGGTGCCGAGGAAGAAGGGGGTCTGACCATGAGAGAGAGAATCAAGAGATCGGTGGGTGTTGATCTGTGGAAGTAAAAACCAAACATGCAAAGGAACAGAAACAAGGGGTTCTGAAAAGAATCGCCGGCCCTGTCGTGACGGCAGTCAACCTTGACGCCCACATGTACGATGTGGTGAAGGTCGGCAAAGAAGAGCTGATGGGAGAAGTCATCAAGATCCAGGGTGACAGTGTCATCATTCAGGTGTACGAAGATACTGCCGGTATCAGACCCGGCGAACCGGTCTCAAACACCGGGCTATCGCTTGCAGTTGAACTCGGCCCCGGCCTCCTGACAAGTATCTATGATGGGATCCAGCGTCCTCTTGCAGTTCTCGTGGACAAGATGGGCAACTTTATCGAGCGTGGTGTAACTGCGCCCGGTCTTTCCCACGAAAAGAAATGGACCTTCAAGCCGCTCGTCAAGGCTGGTGACAAGGTCGAACCGGGTGCTATTCTCGGCGAGGTCCAGGAGACCAACATCGTCCACAAGGTCATGTTGCCCCCGAATGTAAAACCGGGGACGGTAAAGACTATCAAGAGCGGGGACTACACGATCGACGAGATCATCTGTGTTCTCGAAGACGGTCGCGAGTATCCGATGCTCCAGCGCTGGCCTGTCCGTGTTCCCCGACCCGTGAAAGAGAAGATGAACCCGACGATCCCGCTGATCACCGGTCAGCGTATCCTAGATGGTCTCTTCCCTATTGCAAAGGGTGGTACCGCCGCAATTCCCGGACCCTTTGGAAGTGGCAAGACGGTTACCCAGCAGCAGCTGGCCAAGTGGTCGGATGCCGAGATCGTGGTCTACATCGGTTGCGGAGAACGTGGCAACGAAATGACGGAAGTTCTTACGGAATTCCCGCACCTCGAAGATCCGAAGAGCGGCAAGCCCCTCATGGAAAGGACCGTTCTCATCGCAAACACGTCCAACATGCCCGTTGCAGCCCGTGAAGCATCGGTTTATACCGGTATCACCATTGCAGAATATTTCCGTGATATGGGCTATGACGTCTCCCTGATGGCAGACTCGACCTCCCGTTGGGCAGAAGCAATGCGTGAGATTTCCTCGCGTCTCGAAGAGATGCCTGGCGAAGAAGGATACCCGGCATACCTTGCAGCCCGACTCTCGGAGTTCTACGAGCGTGCTGGTCTTGTCAAGACCCTCAACGGGGCCCGTGGTTCCGTTTCGGTTATCGGAGCAGTATCCCCGCCCGGTGGAGATTTCTCAGAACCGGTCACCCAGAACACCCTGCGTATCGTCAAGGTCTTCTGGGCGCTGGACGCAAAACTCTCCCAGCGCAGGCACTTCCCGGCCATCAACTGGTTAAACTCGTACTCACTGTATCTTGAAGCCCTTCACGACTACTATGACAAGGAAGTCTCTCCAGAATGGAACACCATCCGGTCATGGGCCATGGAAATTCTCCAGAAAGAGGCGGAACTTCAGGAGATCGTGCAGCTCGTCGGTTCCGACGCCCTGCCCGAATCCGAACAGGTAACGATCGAAGTCGCCCGTATGATTCGTGAGATCTTTCTCCAGCAGAATGCATACGACGCAGTCGACACATTCTGTGACATGAAGAAACAGTACGCCATGATGAAGGCAATCAAGACATATGCCGAACTGTCGTACTCTGCCCAACTTGTCGGTGTCAGTCCCGCCCAAATCAATGCGGTCAAGGCCAAGAACGAGCTGGCCCAGATCAAGTTCATCAAGGACTACACTCCTGAACTTGCGAAGATTATGAAACAGATGGACGATGAGTTCAACACACTGAGGTCGGCAGCATGAAGGAATACAGGACGATAAGCAAGATTGCCGGGCCGCTTGTCTTTGTAGAAAAGACCGAGCCGATTGCCTATGGAGAACTCGTGAACATCATCCTTGCTGATGGTACAACCAAGCGCGGCCAGGTGCTCGACACGAGCGACGAACTCGTAGTTGTCCAGATCTTCGAGACCACTGCCGGTATTGGCAGGGATAGTGGTGTCCGGTTCACGGGCGAGACAATCAAGATGCCCGTGGGCAGGGATATGCTCGGACGTATTCTGTCCGGTGGCGGTAAGCCTATCGATGGCGGCCCTGATATTGTGCCGGAGAAGCGCCTCGACATCAACGGTGCAGCTATCAACCCGTACGCCCGTGGTATGCCGGCGGATTTCATCCAGACCGGTATCTCCACTATCGACGGGACTAACACTCTTGTCCGTGGTCAGAAGCTCCCGATCTTCTCTGGAGCAGGTCTCCCGCACAACAATGTTGCGCTGCAGATCGCCCGGCAGGCAAAGGTGCCCGGTTCAACCGAGAACTTCGCAGTAGTCTTTGCTGCAATGGGTATCACGAAGGAAGAAGCGAACTACTTCATGCAGGACTTCGAGCGCACCGGTGCTCTGGAACGTGCAGTCGTGTTCCTCAACCTTGCAGATGACCCGGCCGTGGAGCGGATCATCACGCCGCGTCTGGCCCTGACCACTGCCGAATACCTTGCTTTCGAGCTCGGTATGCACGTGCTCGTTATCCTTACGGACATGACCAACTATTGTGAAGCGCTCCGTCAGATCGGTGCAGCCCGTGAAGAAGTCCCCGGTCGCCGTGGCTACCCGGGATACATGTACACGGATCTCGCCAATCTCTACGAGCGTGCCGGTATGATCAAGGGTCAGAAGGGTTCTGTCACCCAGATCCCGATCCTGACCATGCCCGGTGACGACATCACCCATCCGATAGCCGACCTGACCGGTTACATTACCGAAGGCCAGATCGTGGTCAACCGTGATCTCCACCGCAAGGGTATATACCCACCCATCAACGTGCTGCCATCGCTTTCCCGTCTGATGAATCTCGGTATCGGTAAAGGAAAAACCCGAGAGGACCACAAGAAAGTCTCTGACCAGATGTACGCCGGGTACGCAGAAGGCAACGATCTTCGTGGCCTTGTTGCGATTGTTGGTAAGGATGCCCTTTCCGAGCGCGACCGGCTGCTCTTAGAGTTCGCCGATCTCTTCGAGAACCGGTTTGTCCGCCAGGGATATGACGAGGACCGCAGCATCGAGGATACCTTGAACCTCGCATGGGATCTTCTCGCTACCCTGCCGGTCGAGCAGCTGACCCGTATTGACCGTGAATTGATCAACAAGTACCATCCTAAGTTCCGCACCGGTGCAAAGAAGGAGTAGAAAGTCCATGGCCCTGCGCGATATCAAGCCAACCCGTTCCGAACTGATCAACTTAAAGAGGAAGATCCAGTTATCGGAGCGGGGCTATAAGATCCTAAAAATGAAGCGCGATGGACTGATCCTTGAATTTTTCAAGATCCTGGCAAATGCGAAGGACACCCGGGGCGACCTCCTCAGGAAGTACGCAAAGGCAGTCGAGATGATGGCGGTGGCAAACACTGTCGAAGGTGCAATCGGTGTGAAATCCGCTGCGTTTTCAGTTAAGGAAGTACCCGAGGTCACCCTAAAAAGCAAGAACATCATGGGTGTGGTCGTTCCTCAGATTGAATCATCCAAGGTAAAAAAGAGCCTTGTTGATCGTGGGTATGGTGTACTTGGCACATCAACGGTCATTGATGAGACTGCATCAGCGTTTGAGGAACTTGTAGAATCGATCATCGAGAGTGCAGAGATTGAAACTACAATGAAGCGCCTGCTCGATGAGATCGAGAAGACCAAACGCCGTGTCAATGCGCTGGAGTTCAAGGTCATTCCGGAACTGACCGCGGCACGGGACTTTATCAAGATGCGTCTCGATGAGATGGAGAGAGAAGAACTCTTCCGGATGAAAAAAATCAAATCCCGGAATACTGCATAAATCTGCGAGAGTGGCAACAATGTCGATTGGAACCATCAGGGAGCTGGGGTGTGACGGAAAAACAGTCCTCCTCCGGCTCGATCTCAACTCCCCGATCGACCCCACCTCCAATCTTATTCTGGATGATAAGCGTTTCAGGGAACACCTTCCCACCATTCGCGCTCTTTCTGGCAGTCGTGTTGTAATTGTGACCCACCAGAGCAGGCCGGGAAAGAAAGATTTTACCCCTCTTGAAGCCCATGCAGAGAAGCTTGAACACCTGCTTGGAAAACCGGTTGCCTATGTGGACAGTATCTTCGGGCGACATGCCCGGGAAGCTGTGCATGCGATGAAGGTTGGCGAAGTGCTGATGCTCGAAAATGTGAGGTTCAATGCAGAGGAGAACCTGACTTTAAAGCCTGAAGAAGCAAAAAAGACGCACCTGGTAAAGAAGCTCTCTGCAATGGCAGATGTCTTTGTCAATGATGCATTTGGGACTGCTCACCGTTCGCAACCTACTGTTGTAGGTCTTCCTCTCGTTATGCGCTCAGCGGGGGGACTTCTCATGGAAAAGGAAGTTTCCACTCTTTCAAAAGTATTCTCCGGAGCCCCCCGCCCGGTTTGTATGGTACTCGGAGGTACCAAAGTCGACGACTCTATTGATGTAGCAAGGCATGTGCTGGATAATGGAATTGCTGATCAGGTTGTTGTCATTGGTGTTGTGGCGAATGTCTTTTTGATCGCTGCGGGTTATGATATCGGCAAACCTTCGGCGCAGCTAATCGCCCAGCTCAAATACCAGCCGGAGATCGAAAAGGCCAAAGAGATCTTATCCCGTTATCGCGATCGAGTCGTGATGCCCGAATCTGTTGCCGTGAGACAGGATAACCATCGTGTTGAGTATGCAATTGATAAAATACCGCCCGATGCACCAGTACTGGATCTCGGCATGGATGCAGTTGCAACCCTCGTCCATGAAATAAAAAAGGCTGGCACCGTGGTATTCAACGGGCCTGCTGGTGTCTTTGAAGATGCAGACTTTGCTACTGGTACCTTTGAGTTACTCCGGGCCGCTTCAAAAGTGGAATTTTCTGTAGTCGGTGGGGGACATACCGCAGTGGTCATTGAAAAACTCGGCATCGAGAAGGATTTCACCCATATCTCAACTGGTGGTGGAGCATGTATCGAGTTCCTGACCGGGAAAAAGCTTCCTGCGGTTGATGCACTGGAGCAGTCAAAAAAGATTTTCGGGTAGATTATTCTTTTTTAAGTAACGCACTGACCATAAAATTTGATATCGGCGAATTATATCGCTTTGTTGTTACTGTGTCCGGGGCACTTTTTGTCATTTGAATTGGATTGGGTGTCCCTGTCGAAGGTAATGCTGGTAAACCGGTGTCCCCAATCTCCTTTTTCCGGCTTTTCATGGTACTGAGTACAGCGAATGAGAAAGCCAATGCGGTGAACATGAATAAGCAGATTGAAAAAAATATTGTAATTCCTACAATACGGGTAATGATCCCTTCCTGAAGAACCGCCCAGGCACCGGGAATGAAAAGACACCAGAATACAATAACCGCGAGTTTTGTGGATTCGGCCGGACTTGAGAGACTCCGTTCCCGACCCGTTTCATCCCCGGACGGGTACCGGTCAATTATCTTGCCAAGAGCGATGAGCGCGACACTACAGGCAACTGAGAAGATGCCAACGATTGCCAAGAGCAAAAGGATAATTTCGTTCATATGTCTACCTCGGAATGATCTCCTATTACCCCCCGCGCTATAAAAAGTATTCCATATGTATGCTTTATAGCATACTTTCCAAAAATGTGTATTACTTATGAATTATTGCGGGCAATTAACAGGCTATTTATAGTAATTAGCCCTAGTTTTTAGGGAATGGCAGAAAAATTACCGGCGACTCGAGGGGAACGTGTTGCAATATCCTATAAAATGCCCCCGAATATCTTTGAGAAGGTCAATAAACTCGTATATGAGGAAAAGAAGTTCTCCACGGTCTCGGATTGCATCACGCAAGCTTTATTAAGCTTCGTCGATAATCACCACGATATGGGACAGTTTAAAGAGCTGTTCAAAGACTACATGTCATCAGATGAGGGCCGGGAACTCATGAAAAATATGATGAAAGAAGTGCTCATTGAAGTATTATCTCACCAGAAAATTGACCCAAAAGAGTCCAAGAGTAATCCATAGGTAACTTCCTTCCACCCCCACTTCTTTTTATCCTTTTAGTGTGCCGTATGGTCAAATGTTTAACTTTCTCGAAGGGTAAACCATGCAGATCCGTATCATAGCTGTAGGGAAAATAAAGGAGAGATATCTTCAGGAAGGTATTGCCGAGTACGAGAAACGCCTTCGTTCGTACGCGAAGTTGCATATTGTTGAATTGTCAGACGAGAGACGCTCCCTGTCCGCATCACCGTCGATTGAATCTATGGCAAAAGAAAAGGAAGGAGAGCGGATCCTTGCTGCTATCCCTGAAGGCTCCGTTGTCATCGCCCTTGATGTGAAGGGGCAGAACTGGTCAAGTGAGGAGCTGGCCTCCTTGTTCCGCGAACGGGAGCTTTCCGGGGAGAATCAACTGACTTTTATTATAGGGGGAGACCTGGGGCTCTGTCCGGCAGTCATTGCCCGTTCCGACTTGCGGCTCTCACTCTCAAAAATGACGTTTACTCATCCTATGGCCCGGATGCTTCTCGTGGAGCAGGTGTACCGGGCATTTCGGATCATAAGGGGCGAGCCGTACCACAAGTGACTCATCATCTGTTGATCGCGGGTGATGTTGTAATCTCACGGAATTTTGTATGTCCCACACCGATATCTGCCATATTGCCAAACACGAATGATGAAAAAAATCCCCCAAACCGTTCGTTGAGAATTCCTGATGGAATGCATCTGCTTGGAGAATTACAGTACCGCGATTAAATCTGGTGCGGATGATAAGTATCTCCCAGATAACCGGGAATACGTAAACGAGTTACGACGTATCCTCTACTATGAAAAACCAGTGCAGAATAAAAAGTCCATTTTTCCTTTTAGTCACCTGGATATTCCAATACCTCCAGACCGGGAGTAACGGGGATTCATTTTATCGATTAATTATTTATAATCGAATTGCATAATGCTTTTTCAATGTACCAGTATGTTTCGTTCAGGCAAACCAACGTAACGCGGGTACGTGCCGCTCATGGTAAGCGGCTGCTTTTCTCTATCTGTTAAGACCTGCATTTTCGGAAATCCGGCAGGGATTTTGGAATAGTTTTGTGAACTTTGAGATAATTAAGGTGGAATGTATGGGATTAAGTCTTGAGAAATTTGATGGCGAGTGGTATAATTCCTTACCCTGCAAAGGGGCAGTCTATGATCTGTTGTATGCTGCCATGTCCGGAGCGGAGCCGGCAGAGCGAATTCGTGCAGTTACCGCACTTGGGATGAGTGATGATCCACGGGCAGTCAGCCCCCTGATGGATCTGTTAAGCGATGCGGATCCGGAGATCCGGCTGTCCGCAACAACGGCTCTTAGCCATCTTAAGAGCGGCCGTCCGGTAGAGGATCTTATCGGACGGATGAGGGACCGGAATGAGTGGACAGACACCCGAAAACAGGCAATAGTTGCACTCTCCTATATTCGGAGCACCGGAGCTCTTCGCGGGCTTAAGGAGTTTGTTCAGGATGAGGATGAAGACCCGGCGCTTCGGTCGTATACAAATAGCCTACTCAGCAGTGTTGGACCATGGTGACGGAAAAGATCTCTCTTCCTACCCTTTGCCAATAAAAATAGCTGGTGAAATTTTAAAAAACCCGTTCCGGAGGGATCCGAACCTTACTCTTTTTGTGTTATTCCGGTACAGTGAAGTACTACAATGAAACCCTCCCAACCCGTCCCGGCAACCGGCACCTGCAACCGATGTGGCGAATGCTGCCGCTGGCTCCCCATTATACTAATCTGGCAGTGCAAACCCCACCAGCTGCACTATCTCCGCGAGCGCGGACTCAAAGAAGAAGGTGGATATTTTCTTGCCGACTCCCCCTGCCAGCACCTGCGCGAAGAGGAGCCTGACGGTAGCGGAACAAGGAAGTGGGGCTGTGCGATCTACGAGACCCGACCGGCCACCTGCCGGGACTTCTGTGGAAAAGCCCTGAGTGGCGGGAAGCGGTTTTATGTTCCTGAATTATGTTCAATGGCGGGCGGAAAGGGCGGAGAGCCGGAAAGTCCTGCGCCCGGTAGTAAATAAACTGGCAGGCTCCGTAATTCCGAACCTACCCCAGCTCAAATGAAGTGACACCAAAGATCTCATCCAATGGAAGTGGCACAGGATCCCGTGTCGAATAAAGGCGGGCGGTGTAAAAGACCGGTGTCATCTTCCGGTTCTGCACGAGCGCAACTGCGGCAGCGTTCGGTACCGGGATATCGAGATAGAACTGCTCACCGGGGATTCCAGCAACGAGGCCATCGAGTATCCGTTCAGCAGTTGCCCGTTCACGGGCAAAGAGAGGACCTAACTTGTGCCCATTTTGGCAGACGCGCCGTAAACCATACCCGGAGATCTTCCCCTCGCTGTCCAGCTGTGCAAGACCATAATGCCCCTTTTGTTTTATCCAGCACTGGAGGAAACGCTCCCGCCGGGCCGGGAAGTGCGCTGCATCATACGCTGCAAGCTCATCAAATTTGACATCCCCGATTGGTAAGAGCCCTTCCGGCATCGATCCCCCGCCAACTCCCTCGTATCGTGCGTTATTATAGTGCAGGAAAAGGCCGCCTCTCTGCTGGTACTTGTCCACCATCGCGACAACTCCATCACAGCCAACCACCCGGGTGCCGGCATGGCGCATCGCAAACCGGTAGAGCTGCATTCCAATCCCTCTGGCGCGGTATGCCGGATCGACAACAAAGAAACCGTAAAACGAGAACCGGTCATCGTAGTTGACTACCGACATTGTGCCCACGATCCTCCCGTCAGCTTCCGCACAGAAGAAGCCTTCAGGATCGACTTCATAAAAGCACTCTGCATCAGCAAGCCCGGGATTCCAGCCCTCGGTCGCAGCCCACTCAACTGCTTTAGAAACTTCCGCCCTTGTCATAACCCTGAACAGAATGTCATCCATCATCTCAAATCTCCCGGTACGGTTATTGGCAGGAGAACTACATACGCGTGACGGTTTTTGTCATGCTATCAAGGGCATCTTTAACAGGAATATATTAGCATAATCCGGCGGGTCAACTTCTGTCACACGTGTAACACACCGCTACAGCAGGACGTTAAAAAAAAAGAGTTTTAATCAGATCGTCTCACATTGCATTGACAAGCGATCTTCGGGTAATGATACCGAAGAGCTTGCCCTTGTCCATCACTGCAATTGAACTGATATTTTTCTTTACCATCGTATCGATAACCCCGGAAACGGCAGCGTTTCGTTCTACAGTCAGGAGCGGGGCGCTCATGATATCCTTGACGAGCAGGTTCCGAATCCGGTGATCCTGGTGCTTGTCATCGACCGATTCGCGGAACTTCCGCATTGCAATAGCCACATCAGTCTCTGTCACGATACCGGTGAACTTTTCCTGCTCGGTTACAATAAACCGGGTGATATTATCGTCGAGCATCCTGCGCCTCAGGTGCACAACCCGTTCGTTTGCTTCGATGGTGACTGCCTTTTCTACAACCTCATCCATCACATTCTCCGGAGTGACTTTTTTGAGCAGGTCAACGGCACTTACCTGGCCGATGAGGTTGTGGTCCCCGTCATAAACCACCACCAGTTTGTAGTGCTGGAGCAGCGGGATGAGCACGTTGATGCTCTCGTCCGGATATACGCTGGTGAAGTCCTCTTCAATTACACTGGCTACATGGATCGCAGCGGGAGCAAGATCGGCGTTCTGTTTGCTCCCCAGCTTCTCAGCGATTGCCTGTCGTGAGACCGTTCCAATTACAGAATTATTATTTACCGCTATCAACGGGTCGATGCCTTCTGAGAGCATCTTATCGAGCGCTTCGGTGATCTTTGCCGATTTGGCTATGGTAGTCGGTTTTACCATTACATCTTTGATAAAAACTTCTTTTGTCATTTCGCCACTTCCTTTATGATATCATCGCGTTTTATGATCCCGGAAATTGTGTTGTTCTCCATGACAACAAGGCTGTTGACATGATGTCTGTCCATTAGTGCGATAGCGTCAGGGAGCAGGGTTGTTGCAGGGACTGTAATAACGGGACTCGTCATCACATCTTGTGCAATAACCGAAGCGACCATGAGCGAGCTCTGCCCGCGTGCTCCGTCCGGCTTTTCACGTCTCATTATCGCTAAGTCTTTTCCAACCACACCAGATATCTTTGGTTCATCTTCATAGAATGCAAGGTTTGTTTCTGTGATAATTCCGGCCGGCTGGCCATCATCATCCATCACCAGCACCTTGTCATTGCGTTCACGCATCACGCTGATCACATGATCGAGCGAATGGTAGCGACTGACCGTCACCACATCCTCCATCACGTCCCGGACCGGGAGGCTCAGGCCCCGGACAAAGACGGATTTCATCAGATCAGTCTTGGTGATGATCCCGAGAACGGATCCTGCTTCAACCACTGGGACACTGCTGATATTTCTCTCTGAAAACATCTTTGCAATCGTCTGGATCCCGGTTCCGGGATCGACAGTCACCGGGTTTTCTGTGGCCAGCGCACCCACCGGGATCCGGTCGAGCGGGCGCCGTCTCCATGCCGGCTCGCCCTGTTTTAAACGATAGGCAATATCTTTTTTTGTGAGAATTCCTGTCAGTTTCTCGTCATCCATGACAAGTATGCGGGATATTTTGTGTCTTACCATCAGGTTGCGGGCATGGGCTACGGTTGCGTCCGGAGAGATGAAAAAGACAGGTGCAGTCATTACATCACGTGCGAACATGGCAGTCAACCTCTCGCAAATGCCCGGACAAGATCGAATTCAGTTACGAGTCCAATCAGGCGGGAGTCCTCAATCACCGGAAGTGCCCCTATGTTCTTTTCGAGCATCTCGCGGGCAGCATCGTTTATGCTCCGAGCCGGAGTGGTTGTGTATAGATCCCCTGCTATAAGAATCCGGACTGGGAGTCCCATCACTTCAGATATACTCCCGGTAGTCATTCGTGAGAATACGTCTCTGCTGCCGATATAGCTCATCAGGTCAGTTGCCGTGACTATACCATACACTACATCGTCACTCACAACTGGTAACCTGCGGAACCGGCATTTCGTCATCTCACGTGCGGCTGTTTCGATCGTGCAGTCCGGAGCAATCACCCTCAGGGACGAACTCATCACATCTTCGACATTGAGAGAACTCTGCTGTGCCCCAAGCACCCGCATCACATCCCGCTCTGTCACAATCCCCTCAAGCACACCGTCATGGTCAACAATGGGAAGTCCGCCGATCTTTTTTTCGACAATCTCTTTAACCGCATCCCGGATGGTTGCATCGTGCGTGAGAGTAACCGTCTGCTGCGTCATAATTGTGCGGATATTTTCATTTACCGCTGAAAGCAGGTTGCCGCCATGTTTGACCTGTACCAGCTTGTACTTGTCACCCCCGCCCATGAAATTGATCACATCTCCGGAAGTAACGATTCCACGCAGCTTCTTTGTACCGGCATCGGTAACGGGAAGCCGCCGAAAGCCACACTTTGTCATCTGCTCCACTGCCGCGATAATGCTCGTGGTAGGAGGTACAGAAATGACATCGCGGGTTGCGATCGCCATGATCTCGCCTTCCTGTTCTGCAATATGTGATTTGAACTCAACCGGCCCGCGGTCGAGTTTTCCCTGCATCTTTAAGAGCCGATTGCCCTGTTTGATGCCCCGATCGTTCTGGTGCATTCTCACCTCGTCTTCGGATCCTAAGACCCGCTTACTTTATTGTTCCTGGATGATTCCTTCCAGATCTTTTCTTTTCTATGTTGATCCGTCTGATAAGTGCTTTTTTTAAGCCAGTGCGGCAAGGATATCGTGCCGGTCAACAATCCCGGCAAGTGTCTCCCCGTCAAGAACGGGCAGACGGCTGATATCATGTTTCACCAGCAGTCCTGCTGCATAACTTATCGGCTCATCAGGTGAAATTGATACCACATCACGTATCATCACGTCCTCGATCGTTGTATGTGCGTGCTGTGCAACAACCGATCGCACCCGTTTGGTACTGATCAGGTCACGCCTCGAGATGATCCCAACAAGCCGCTTCTTATGAGTGACCGGAAAGGCAGAGAATCCGCTCTCGATGATTAATGACTGTATTTTCTGTAGTTCATCAGCAGGATTTGCTGTGATCACCTTTTTGTTCATAAATGAAGCAACGGTTCCGTGCAGTTCATTGCGTGAGATGATGACCGGAAAGAGATCCGAAAGAAGGACCCCTCCCCGCATATGGTGCATCACATCAACCACAGCAGCACTATCCGTATGGAAGCGTTTCATTGTTTTTGCCACCTGCTCGATTGAGTCTTCTGGATTTACCATCGGTGCATCCTTTACAAATCCCTCAACCGTTATGTTTGATTTCGTTGCAGTCACCCGCAATCCGTCTGTTAAGTCAATATAGCCAAAGAGGATCTTCTTTGCGTCTTCTACATAGACTTCACGGAAGCAGCCATCTCTCAGGATCTGCCGTGCCTTTGTTATCTGGTCACTGTTTTTCAGCACAGGGATCTCTAAGATGAAATCCTGTGCTGTTTTCATGTGATGTTATCCTCTTCACGGCATCGTGGACAGATCATAACACTATCCACCCGCTTAAGGTCATCAGACATCTGGCTGCAGCGATCGCATACGCCCTGCTCAATGATCTCTTCCCTGTTGATCTCTATGATATCTTCTAAAAGATCATTGAGTTCGGTTGACACGGTAAGGAGATCCCGGACCGTAACAATACCGATCACCTTGTTGTGTTCATCCACAACGGGGAGTCTTCTTACCTTGTGCTTCACCATCATATGGGCTGCATCGCCGGATGTTTTATCATCACTCACCGTAATGAGTGGCGTGCTCATGATTTCATTCACGTGTACTTTGCTTGGTTTGAGATCCTTTGCTACCACCTTGCAGTTGATATCTTCCTCGGTAACAATGCCGATGGGCTTGTTATGATCGAGGATTATTACGCTGCCTACACCTTCCTGGCACATCACCTTAGCAGCCTTTGCTACTGTGGCTGTAATGTCTATCATAGTAGGATTGCGTGTCATCACTTCCCCGATGGGAACGCGGGTTTCAAACCGGATTGCGTTGGTCGTCTTTTTCATGAGTCACCTCCATGGGTGTGTTTTGTTCTGATGTTTTTACAATTAGCATACTCCCATCCCCTTGTATAAATACAATTTGGCAGGGGCAGACAACAATGCACAGCAGTAATAAGTTAGGGTGTCTGTACGGGGAGTAAAAGAGATCTTACGGTGACCCTGCATCTGCAAACACGAGAAACCTAATAAACTGCGTATTCTATACATTACTAACGAATCATGGTGAATTATTTGTACACAGGTACGATACGTAGCCAACGAGGTGTAGCGTGAAAATATTTTTTCAGACGTTTGGTACGGTAAAGAAGAAATTTTCCAATTTCCTCAACTCATTTTTCAAGAAGAAACGGACCCGGATCGGTATCTATGGTCCCCCTAATGCAGGAAAGACCACGCTGGCAAACCGCATTGCCCGGGACTGGACCGGAGATGCCGTTGGCCCGGTAAGTGAGATCCCCCACGAGACCCGCAGGGCCAGAAAGAAAGAAGATATCATAATTTCGGGCGCTAACGGTAATACAGTAACGATGGATATTGTGGATACACCGGGTGTCACTACAAAGGTCGATTACCACGAATTTCTGGAATTCGGCATGGAGAAGGATGAGGCGATCATCCGCGCCAGGGAAGCCACCGAGGGTGTTGCTGAAGCAATGCACTGGCTTCGCGAGGATATCGATGGTGTGATCTATATGCTTGATTCGACACTCGATCCGTTCATGCAGGTGAATATCATGATGATCGGGATCATCGAGAGCAGGAACCTCCCGGTCATTATTGTTGCAAACAAGATCGATCTGCCCGACGCCGCACCCGCACGTATCCGCAGCGCGTTCCCACAGCACCCGGTTGTCGCAATCTCCGGTCTGGAAGGCAGGAACGTTGAAGATCTCTACGAAACAATGCTCGAATACTTCGGGTGAAGACCATGCCGCACAAGTGTACGAAATGCGGGCGGGAATACAAGGATGGATCAACCGAGATCTTAAGGGGGTGCGCGAGCTGCGGGGGCAAGAAGTTCCTCTACGTCAAAGAAGAAGAGATCAACAAGGATGTGCTTGAAGAGAAGTCCATCGAAGAGATCGCTGACGAGTCCCATGAAGAGGTGCTTGAGATTGTTGAGCAACCCACAACCCGGAAAAAGGAAGTGGAGATGTATGACCGCATCGAAACCATCCGGATCGTTTCCCCCGGGTCTTACGAGCTCAATCTCGATAAGATGGCAAAAAGCGATGAGCGGATCGTGAGCGTGGGCAAGGAAGGCTCGTATATTATTGATCTCATGTCCATGGCAAAGGATGAGTCGAAGAAGAAGAGGTCAAAGAAACAATAAGTTTTTTCACCCGTTTCATATTCCTGCTTTTTTCACTCCTTCACCATATTTTTTTTAAAGACCCCTACCCACGTCAACTGGGGGGAGTATATGTTTTGTAGTGTTGGCCCTGCGTCTGAATGTTGCCCGATTAAATCGTGGTGGCGCGACAAAACAAAATTCCAGTTGGTGTAAAAACGTCAGGGAGTGTTTTGACACATCTGATATCACTTCACGCAAACCACGGATTTTTTCTTGCAGCCGGATTTTATCACGACGTTATGGCCCATTTTTAAAAAAAAGGGAATCACTCCGATCTCAACGCATCTATCGGATCCATGTTGGATGCTTTCCAGGCAGGGTACAGCCCGGAGATGATGCAGACCACGAGACCAATCGTCATACCCATTGGAATATACATGATACTTTCGGGGAGGAAGAAGTACTTCGTCGTGCCGATCATGTAGCTAACTACTGAATATCCGATGACGAGGCTGCTTATTCCCCCTATACCTGCACCCAGTATCCCAAGAATGACTGCTTCGTAAAGGAACATCCTGCGAACTTCCCCTTTCTCGGTACCGATGGAGAGAAGGATTCCTATCTCCTGAATTCGTTCATTTACTGACATCATCATCACGTTGAAGATGCTCGTGGCAGCGACCAGGAGCGAGATCCCCCCGATCGCAAGGATAAAGGTAGTTATCGATGACAGGGAGGACGTGATACCGGAAAGCCGGGAACTGGCATCTGAAATCCTTACTACAGGTGTTTTTGGATTTGTGTTCAGTTTCGCATCAATCACGGATTCCACATCAGGAATTGTGCTAATATCCTTGACAATCACGTTCACTTGTCTATATATGTCCTTTCCGCCGTACTGATTCGTATACCAGTCATCGGACACGATAATCGCATTATCAGTATTCACGTTATCCGATGACATCCCCCGCGGTGCGAGGATCCCGACAATCCTGAGCACCGGACGGGACGCATCGGTATCTTTACCTATCCGGATCCTGTTGCCAATCTTTAAATTGAAGTTGGTGGCGAAGGTGGATCCCACAAGGGCATCATTGATTCCTTCAATGTTTGTCCCGTTCGAGATCGTGAGGAACTTTGTAATGTCATCCGGATTGAGCCCGTAAACCGTACTTCTGCCCGGAGTAGATGCCAGCGTGAATTGGGTATTTGTCGAATATATCGGAACAAGTTTATTCGTGGTTCCCACAGCCAGTTTGATCTTATTAAGCTGCGTTTTTGTTATCCCCGTTGCTGATGATGAGGATGAGGAACTGGATCCAGTCGGACCCATACGGACCGCGTCTGCGGAGATAACGATAGTATCTGCACCAGAAGAGAGCTGATCCTTTACCTGGAGCTGCATATTGGTCCCCAGCATCCCCATTGAAGAGATTGCTACAACACCGATTACGATACCAATCGACGCCAGCAGAGAACGCATGAAGTTCAGGCGGACGCTTCTGACGGAGAGATTGAAGAATATATCTTTCATGCAGCGATCCTCCCATCTTCAAGGGTGATTGTCCGGTTCGCGTACTCTGCGATCTTCGGATCATGGGTGACAATGATGACCGTTTTACCTTCGCTGTGAAGGCCGCAGAGAATATCCATGATCTGGAACCCGGTCTTTCGGTCAAGATTGCCGGTCGGTTCATCGCAGAGCAGGATCTTCGGGTCATTGACCAGCGCCCGGGCAATAGCCACACGCTGCTGCTGGCCTCCGGAGAGCTGAGTAGGACGGTGGGCACTCATAGCCTCATCAAACCCTACGGCTTTGAGCATGGCGCTGGCTTTACCGGACTCATCCCGTTTCTTGTACTTCAGGATAAGCGGGTATTCCACGTTCTCATATGCAGAGAGCAGGGGGATCAGGTAAAAATTCTGGAAGATATAGCCGATCGTATCCCTGCGCATATGCGTCCGTTCAAGAGCAGTCATTTTAGCCACATCCCTTCCCGAAATAAACAACTCTCCCGATGTCGGGACATCAAGAATGCCAAGCTGGTTCATCATCGTCGACTTACCGGAACCAGACGGCCCCATGATCGCGATAAATTCGTTATCTTCTATTTCTAGGGAGATATGGTCGAGCGCTGTAAAGTCGCCACTTTCCAGATGGTATACCTTGCTGACATCCGCAAACCGGATAAGTGGGGTATCGATCATTACTGATCCCCTACTGTTTCCTGAATTTTGCAATAAGCCACTTGCGTTTGATATACAGAACGATACCGACAACTACGAGAATTCCTGCCGCAATAACCGGGTAGAATGAGCTGATCCCGCCACCCCGGCTGCCGGAAAAGAGGCTGGCGCCTCCAAAATTGCCACCGGTTCTGCTTGAACCTCCAGGCCCGCCAGTTCCCACGCTTGTGCTTCCTGAGGTTCTCGATGCGGAGCTGTTACCGCCAGTACCTAACTCAGATCCAAGATTGAGTTTTTTGGTGACACTGTAATCATTCCCTACTGCATCTTTCCAGCGCATTATAAGAGGGACGGACGTGAGATCCTGGCAAGTGAATGTGACTTCAAAAGTCCCGGCATCATCGGAAGAAAGGCTGCCAATTGCATATTCAGCGTACGTTCCTGTTGCCTGTGCCGGGGAGCCAACTGTGACCGTGAGACCTTTGGCATCAGTGATTCCAGTGTTGGTGATATCTCCGGTTATGTCGTAGTAGGATCCTTTGGTGGTCAGGACAACATTATTGACAACCGGTACTGCTGAAGTCTTGTCGTTCCCGATATTAATGGGTAGGATTACGTCCGTAGAATGATCGGTGTCCCCGCTCTGGTAACTGATATGGAAGCTCAGGTTTGCAGATTGGCTGGGAGTTACCGTAAAAGGAATCTCGAGAGAACTTTGTGCAGCGAGTGAACTGACATATTTTTCTGATGGGCTGATTTTAATCCCGCTGCCGGATGCTGTGATACGGATATTATCAATCTTCCCATCACGGGGATTGATGACACTAAGGTTGACTGGTTTTTCTATAGCAAGTGGAAATACCTGAGGTGCATCGGAGATACCCACCATGATATTCGTTGAATCCACCTTAATAAGGAAGGGATAATGGAATACATCGCCATCTTTTGGTTCTACAGAGAAAATGCCGAAATGATTGCCTTCAGGCGGAGGTGCCGAAATAAGGAACGAATACGTTATCGTGGAGCCGGATGCGATATAACTCATTGTCTTAAAGGTATCAGTACCGGTAACATCGACAGTAGTGCTAAAGATGTTCGGATTTGAAAGTCCGATTGACTGATTGCCGGAGTTCCCAAGCGTTATTGAAATTGTACCCTGCTCAAATGGATACAGAACTGCAGGGTCCATAGTGACTGAGGATACATATAACATCGATGCGGTATTAGTGGCGGCACTTGCAATGGGTATTACTGATACCAACAGCAATACCAGAAATATGCTGATTATGGCGGGTTTTTTCTTCATGATTTCTCCATTGTTCACGGTAATAATTTGCAGGATTATACCCTTTTTCCCTCTGCCTTTGTCTCTCTGCTGAACTTTTCAAGGACTCAGGTACGGATGGTCTTTAAATGGGATCTCTTTTCAATAATTATGTAATTTAATTCTTACTTAATGTAATTTAAAAGTTACTTTTTAGAACAATAATAGATCCAACCGCGGATACTTTCCACAAATGCGATGAATGTCTCTCTGACCTTATTGAGTCATAATGAGAATAGAGGTATTTTCCAGTTGTTTCCCCTAAGTAGGAATAATGGATTTTTCCCGGAAGGACGCTTGGATCAAGTATTTTTAAATATGGAGAAATCTGGAAAATTTTTCTGCATGAGGGGGGGGCGCCGGTGTGTAAGTTTCCCCCTCTTCACCCGAAAGAGTCATCCCCGGGTTTGCAGGAATCCGGTTTTATCAGGTTGTTGCGACACTTCTTGACTGGGTACGGTTACGGCCAAACCCGGGCTGGGGAAGTTCATCCTTATGCGCTTCCATGAATTGCTGCATAAGGGTGTGGACTGTGTCCATATCTCCACTCACAACAGCCGCACGGATAGCTGATACATCATACCCTTTTGCTTCAAGCTGGGCGAGACGGTTTTCCATCATGCCGGGTCCGGAGCCGCGGTTATCCCTTTCGGTTGCATTCCGACCGGGCATGATATCCTTATGCGTTTCCATGAATTGCTGCATGAGGGTGTGGACGGTGTTCATATCCCCAATCTCAACAGCTGCACGGATAGCTGATACATCAATGCGTCGCTCTTCGAGGAGGTTGAGCATTTTTACCGGTCCTCCTCCATGTGCGGTCTTGTTGCCGAAACAGCTACTATCAGGGCCTGATCCCGCTACTGCACCTGCAGTGCCGATGACCAGCGCGACAGTACAGAAGAGCGCAATGGCGCCGAAATACAGTTTTGGTGTTTTCATGGGTGTTCCTCTTAATTGAAGCGGGGTGCTGCAAATTTTTGTCATGTGCAGGTCACCGCTTACGTAACTTATGTATTACTTAATGTAATTTAAAAGTTACTTTTTGTACCATTAAAAATACATTGTTCCAGAAACCGGTAAAAATGGAGAGTTGTAAGAGAGGGAATTATTTGAGATCTGATTCTTCGCATTCGAAGATCTCTTCGACATTCACGTTAAAATGCCGTGCAATCTTGAAAGCGAGGGTGAGGGACGGGACATACTTGCTTTTTTCTATCGCGATGATGGTCTGGCGGTACACTCCGAGGGCTGTTGCCAGCTGCTCCTGCGTGATATTTGCCTTTGCACGGAACACCTTGATGCTATTCTTCATCTGTATCCTCCCCGCCGTACTTCCGCTCGTAATAGAACTTAAAGCCGACATAGAGGAAGATGATCATGCACAGGAAGAGGAGCTGGATAAAGCCGGGGTTCAAGAACGGCCGGCCAAACACCATATCCGTGGGGTTGTGCTCGCGCATATACCGGAAAGTCGGCGTCCGCTCAAGGCCGAAAAAATTGCTGCTGGTCCAGACGATAAACCCAAGACTGAACGTGAAAAAGACTACCCATAATATCTCCAGGGTATGGAAAGCGGCTTTCTGGGAGATGGCGATAGAGCGCTCGTCTGCTATGATCCCCACAACCCTGCTACGGGCCAGGTACAGGATGATAACTCCGATAATAAACCCGATCTGTATCGGAAGAGCGTTGTTCCACTCCAGCGATAACCAGAAAATACCAACGAGGGCCGTAACTACGAGACCAGTCAGGATATAAAATGAGTTTTGCTTCATAGGCTGTATATGTAATTTATACCTTACATCGAGTAAAAGATATCTGTCAGGGAATTTGAATAGCCGTCCATGCTTTCAAGGCCCCCGTCTTTTTCTTACCGTGTCCTCATCTCGCCGCATATACCTTCGTACGGTGCCGGCAGTTCCAGCCTCCGGAAGAATTCATCGGTAAAGATCAGGCTGTTGACCACTGCCCATTCAGCACACCCGTGTCCCAAACATTTGTTGGGGAAAAATGGCTGATTTTTGAGTGCGAGCGGGTTTGTTGCGAATTTCTGCCGAAGGGTTTTTTCAAATTTCCCGCTGGTTGTTTCATCACGGACACCTTGTGTCCCCCTGTTCCCTATGGCCACCCATTCCCGGGTGTAGTGCATTAAGTGGTTGCGAATCTCGATGAGGACCCGGAGGTTTGCAAATGCCTGGTCGCCCTCATCGAATGAAGGCATTCCCGCGATGATTAAGATCTTCTGGTATTTTGATAACAGCGGAGCACGGTCGAAGTTCTTCTCGTTCTTCCACTTCTCGCCAATCAACTTCAGAAGTGCTTCATGCTTTTCATCAGCAAAGTAGTAGGCTTCGTCAGCAACATCAGCATAGAGCTCATTGATGGTGGACTCGAGAAATGAGATGGAAGACAGGACCGAGTTGAGGACAAAAACTTCGTGCCGGAGCTGGAGATCAACAGAGATCTCTTTTGCCTCACGGTATTCCTGCTCGATTGCATATGCGAGATGGCAGAGGAGTGCTGCCGACTGGATATACCGTACTGAGAAACAGTCCCGAAACTGGATCGGGGATTCATCGCCACTTGTCTCAAGGGGGATCTTGTTCATCTGTAGTATTCCGTTCTCTTTGGGAGGTGAAAAAGGGTGAGGGAATCAGGAGGTTTTGGCACAGTCAATCTCGGCCGAGTACACTTTAATATCTATGACCGGTGTCCCATCCAATGCATCCAGCCCTCTCACTTTCAGGATACCCTCTTTCACTTCAAGAAGATCGACCATACAGAGCGACACGGGGTTCGGGCGGTCTGGTGACCGAATGGCAAACACTCCTTTCTCTGCCGAAGTCCCGGGTGGGATTGCCCGGAGCACGGTCCGGTCTGCCCGGTCGAACCAGCAGAGAATCCAGAGATGCTTCCTCCCTTCCATCTGCCAGAGAGCGGGGCGGAATCGTTCATCAATCACAATCTCAGATATAGTATCCGAGAGGCGCCCTTGTCGCGGGGCATCACTCTTTTGTTTGTAGGGGGATCGAACGTAACCTATGGGTTGAATCTCAATGGGTTGGGAAGTCATGCGTGAAAAGAGATTGGGGAGAGGGAGTATTTACGATTAGTTAGCATAGGTTACGAGCGCAAAGCAGGTATGATCCGCCTCAGTTACACTTATTATACCTCACATCGAATGATGGTAAGCACTTTTAACAATGTGCTGGCAGATGTAAGTCCGACGTGCGACAACGCATGGCCTCAAACAAGGCTTTGGGATTACAGAGAGTCAGTAAAAATACTGTACTTTTCTGGACTTACGTTTAGTCTATAAGGAGGCTACACTATGGCACGAATGCATGCTCGAAGAAGAGGCAAGTCATGCTCAGTCCGCCCCTACCGCAAGGAAGTCCCCGCATGGTCCAACAAGGACGTAGCAGGGATTACAAAAGTTATCCTTGAACTCCGGAAGGAAGGCGCGTCGAGCAGCAAGATTGGACTGGTCCTCAGGGACAGTTA
The DNA here is from genome assembly GCA_025360805.1 of Methanomicrobiales archaeon. Taxonomy (GTDB): domain Archaea; phylum Halobacteriota; class Methanomicrobia; order Methanomicrobiales; family Methanospirillaceae; genus Methanoregula. Next base: position 1,881 of record JANYBK010000173.1, on the reverse strand, counting down.
TGGAGTTCCCAACATTAAACTTGCCACCGGCAAGCGTCTCGGGGATATCTTAAAAGAGAACAAGGTCGCAACCGAGATTCCCGAAGATCTCCGTGACCTCATGATCAAGGCGCTCGGTCTGCGCAAGCACCTGAGTGAGAACAAGAAAGATCTGCACAACAAGCGGCAGCTTCAGCTGACCGAATCCAAGGTCCGCCGTCTCGTGAAGTACTACACGGGAAGCAAAAAACTGCCCAAAGAGTTTGTGTACAAGCCGGAGACTGCAGAGATTCTGCTGTCCAGATAATCCATCTGAATAATTATCCACAATACAAAATGTCGCTCGATACCGCAGCAGAAACCGTGGCCGAACAGATTTCCCGGCAGGAGTTCATCGAGGTGTTCGCACACCACGATGCAGACGGCATAGCCGCCGCTTCGATTCTCTGTCATGCGATGCTGCGTTCAGGTATCCGTTTCCGGCTCCGCGTCCGGAAGGAAATTACTGCAAAGGACTTAACCGGTGACGATTCCTACCTGCTCTGCGATCTTGGTGCAGGCTTAAACGATCTCCCGCACGACACAATCGTTGTTGATCACCACCTTCCGGTATTCGACGGTGAGTTCCATGCAAACCCGTGTCTTGCCAGTATTGACGGCGATAGCGAACTCTCGGCAGCAGGAACCGCATACATTGTTGCCCAGAATATGGGAGACAACCGCGACCTTGCCGGGTTAGTGATTCCCGGGATACTCGGTGACGCACAGGAGATGAAAGGTAAAAACCTTGAGATCTTCAACGAGGCGATCACAAACGGCATCATTGTACCGGATCGGGGACTCACCCTGCCGGGCAGGGACTTAACCGAACGGTTCTATACCGCGATCAGCCCTTACCTTGAAGGCGTGAGTGGCGCAGAAGAACTCGTCTCTACGCTCATCAACCAGTCCGCGGGTGTTAACGGTGTACGGCTTGACAACCTGCTCTCGCAGGTTGTGATAACCGCAGCATCGGCTACAACAACTGCCGGTCTGAATGCAATCTACGGTGACACGTACCACCTCCAGCGCGAAGTGATCGAAGATGCCCATGCACTCACCGCAGTCATTGATGCCTGTGGTAAAGCCGGGCGCGGCGATCTCGGCGCTTCCCTCTGCCTCCGGTCATCTCAGGATATCGACCGGGCATGGGAGATTGCACGAAAGCACCGCGTTAGCGTGATCGAAGCGATCCACACCGCTCACCCCGCAGATGGTGCACCGGGCGTCTTTGAGGTTAAGGATGTCACGCTCGCAAGCGATGTTGCTGATGTGTTTGCCCGAGACCGGGTAAACGCACAGCCAGTGCTGGTCTACGCACGGGATGGAAAATCCTGTCGGATCTCAGCACGTTGTCCTGCCGGAGTTGAACACGAACTCGGGCCCCTGCTCCGGTCACTTGCACTTGCAAACAACGGACATGGTGGCGGACACAACCGGAGAGCCGGCGCAACCATCCCCTGCGATCAGATCGGTGCGTTTACAAAAGCCTGGCAGGAAGCGGTGGCATCATGATGCAAATCGAAGGCAGGATCACGACCCTGCATCGGAATGCAGGCGCAGTTGCTTTGGCATTAACTCCTGACAATATGCGCAGCATGACCACGACTGCAGAGTGCGACAGGGTAACTACAGTGATCACCGGAACTCAGTTACGGTCGGTCATTGCATCGGTGGATGATTATCTGATGAATCTGGCAATAGCGGAAGACGCCAGCAGCGTTTCCGCTCTCAAAAACAATCACCAGGTGATGTAAGTATGGCAAAGAAGAAACAGGTTGGAAGAAGAGTAGAAGGCTGGAAAGCCAAGAGCTGGTTCAAGGTGCACACCCCCGACAACCTCGGGAAAGTGTTCATCGGTGA
>JANYBK010000139.1 GCA_025360805.1 Methanomicrobiales archaeon | reverse complement strand
TTTGAGGTCTGTTCTCCATATGCCAGATTGGACATATGGGGGCACCGGGAAAGTATATAGATCTACCGGTGAATGAACGGGAGATCTGAAAAAGACAGATAGGTTTTTACTCAGAACTCTCTAATTGGAGAGTCTCAAAGTAAAAGCCGGTTTTATGCATCATGGGAGAGCATGACCGGAAGTAGTGTCTGCAAGATGGTATCGTTCAACAAAGAACTTAAATGAACGGTTTTTCAAAACAGCAGTCTCAAGTGAGAAGGATTTGAGAATCTCAAACATGAAATCGATCCGTGATTCAAAGTGTCGTGGCATGAGCTTATTAAAATCTTCTTTGAAGAGATCATCAGTAGTGTTGAGATTAGCAACCCCGATATCCTGTGCAGAAGTGACAGAAAGCCCGGCATAATACCAGCTCTCGATCTCCTTGATCACAATAACGATGCTGTGGCCTTCGATGTTATTAAAATGGAAGTAGAGGAGCTGCTTTTTGTCCCGGACCGAGCGCTCGCTGTCGATATCTGCAACAAATATGTAATCATTGTTCATCTGGCAGACACTTTTTAAAAAATTGTTCACCTTCACCCGCTTGATACACGCATAGGCAATGATCTCAATGGATTCATACCGTGAGACGAACAGGGTTTTTATGATGCGGCCAAAGAACCTGATATCATCTTCCCCTTCGACCAGTATAAACAGCCGTTTTTTCATGCTCACAATCCCAGCAGGTTCTGGACATAGAGATCTTCAATTCCAATCTCATTTTTTAGAAATGTCCTCACATCTTCTTTATCCGCAGGGCGCGAGATTATGGAGAAACCCTCGCTGTCCCGCGAGATAAGCAGGATATCTTCTAAACTGACATGTTTTACAACTTCCGTACTGTGAGTTGTGATCATCAGCTGTTTACGTTTGGATGTTTCCTTCATCATCGCCATGACACGGGCGATCAAAAACGGGTGGATATGTCTTACCGGTTCTTCAATGACAACGAACGGTTTGTCCTCGAAATAGAGGACAATTATCAGGGCAAAAATCGTGATAGTGCCATCTGACATAAAAGACGCAGGAAGATCATGGGTTTTGGCATATCGTTCGCGAAGCGTGAGGATTAAAGAGACATCCATGAACTTCTGCACAGAGAAATCCTCTATAAAAGGCATCATGTCCCGGAGCAGGTTTGAAAATTTCCGTTTCTTTTCGGGATCTTCGATAATGGTTTTTACAACCAGGGCAAGATTGCCGGCATCCTCCTCTAGTGCGCGTTTTCCGGTTATTACTGTTCCTCGTTTTGAGAGTTTTGGATCAATATCGTACACTGCTATACGGTCAAAGAATTTCTCTACGTGCGGCAGCGGACATGTGTACGAGCTCTCAAGGAGAAGAACACATTCCGGAAGATGTACCCCGCGGAAAAAGAGCGGGATGATATCGTTTTGGGACAGTGGGCATCCTTTTGGGAGGTTAACTGCAAACTTCACATCACCCCCCTCATTAGTCACTTGTATCTCCCCGCGTCCCAGAGTGCTTTTTTTTATGACATGCGTTCCGTCTCGTTCACACGTAGAGACCTCACATCCAATCACAAGCCGGTCTTTTATGATTACAAATCCATTCCCGTCGGGTTCAAACCGTATCGCAAACTCGTATGAGGATTCGCATGACTGGATTCCCAGAAGTCCATCATCGCCGTTCTTGTGATCGATAGTATCCAGTTTCTGGTCAGGGGTATAAGAAACCCGTATTACCAGATCCCGTTTGTTTCCGATCTTCGCATTCCGGATATACTCTGAACCACCCTGCATGGCGATCGCATTTGTCAGTCCGTGCCGGGCAATGTCCCGCAGGAACTTAAAAATACTGATGAAATTGGATTTTCCCGCTGCATTCGATCCGATAATCACATTGAAGCGGGACAGATCAATATCGAGTTTGGAAAAACTCTTGAAATTTTCCACATGGATCTGTTGTATGGGCATGAAAACTCCGGTTATGTTCTCGTCACCCTGCAACAAAAAGAAGGTATTGGTTATGAGTACTGGCTATAAGGGGTTTTTTATTTTCCGGTTAAAGGGATCTCATCTTTTACGGGCTCACAACCCTGATCGCATAATTAAGATATACAGCAAAACTTGTCCTGTGCAGGTACGGAATGAGCAGGGTTCACCCAATGATCAGGGAAGCTGAATGTATGAAGGTACGTCGCAGGACCGGATTTCATTTGCGATTCATTCTCATGCACAGGCAGGGATCATTTTCCCTTCCGGTAAAAGCCGAGGGAATCCATCCAGGAAAAAACTCCATGCGATCTCTTAAGAGGAAATACACCTTCTGCAACGGATTTTACCTCCTCTACAGAATAAAAAGCCGTGGGATTGAACTGCTTTATGATGTTTACCACCAGGGGGAGATCCTGCCGCCTTATGATGGTAAAGACCATTTTTACATTACCGGTCGCACCCTCCCCATCGATGCTGGTGACTCCATAATCGTGCGTCCTGAGGTAATGCATCAGATCTGCCGGATCATCTCTGGTGATGATACGCACACTGGTCAGCCCAAGAGAGATCTTCTCCTCGATAGCCATTCCGATATAGGTCCCTGCTGCAAACCCGCCCCCGTAAGCGATATATTTCCTATTCCTGACCCCCCCCAAAAAAATA
>JANYBK010000056.1 GCA_025360805.1 Methanomicrobiales archaeon | reverse complement strand
TATTTCATCTTCAGGAAGGCAAACTTTTACTTGTAGTGGGACTATAATTTCCATTTGGGGTGGTCTCCTTTTGTTTTTGACTAACAATGAGATCATCCCATTCAGGATATTATCTTAGCCGATCTTTGGACACAATCAATAATTTATGAGCCGGGGGGTCCGTGTGTAAAGACCACTAATAAATAGCGAAAACGGGATAATCATATCACAGAATAAAATCAAAAAAAGAGATTGGACAATGAAAAAAACTGCTATTGTTTTCCTGCTCATTATTGTGGGGGTATTTCTTGCCGGATGTATCACAACACCAAATGCCGGCCAGGACACCGCCCGGGACACGGTCAGGGCCCACTATGAATATCATGACAGTTGGTCGATCGGCCTCGGATGCTATGGGACTGTTTCCGGCTACGCCTACAATACGGGAAACACCTCGGTAGATAACGTTGTGCTGAACTTCAACCTTGTCGATACCCGGACCGGAACGATACGCGATTCGCGATCTGTATTCTTCGGCACAATGGAAGCCGGTCAGTCAGGGACATTCGAGTCGGTGCTCGATGGCGAATGCACGCAGCAGTACCAAGTCATATCGACCATTATAAAATAATCTCTCATTAAAGAAATCCTCTTTTTTACTTCGAAGTTTTTATTTTTCGGGAAATACCAAAAACCTGCCGGTTTCCGGAAGAGTGAAAAGATTATTCGAATAAAAGTCGTTTTTTCAATAGAAGGATAAGGTCATGATGATCCCTGCACTGGCTGATCTCATCGCTACTGAGAAGAACTGACAGTTCAGTTCCGGTCTGGATAAGCACAACAGGAAATGTCATCAGGGGGTGTACGGATCCAAACTCTGATGTGAACTCACTCCTTTCAAGAGTCCGTGACGGGATCTCAAGATCTTTTAAAAAACGCTTCCATTCTTTCGTCATCCCAACCGGGCTGTGGGTGATTGAACTGATAGTGCAGGTACCCGCTCTGGAAGGAGCTGACGTACCAGCAGAAAAATCCTTGAATGGCTGCAACACCCCACTGTTGATATTATCTACAATAAGGAGGGTTTTTGTTCCCGGCATATACGATCCCTCTCCGCGTTTTCACTTCTTATATTTTGGGGTACCTGCAGTCAAGCGCATTTCAACAGGTGCGATAAAAAATCCCCGGTATTGTCCACAACGTAAGTTGTCTCACACCGCTCGTGAATTACCGGACATATACCGCTTCAGGTATAATGGATGAATCAGAATGAGCTTAAAACAGGCACCATGTTTTTATGAGCAGAAGTGAGATAGAGCGTTGAGCCAGCTGCCGGGCTGGTTTTCCTCCCGCAGAATTGCGTTCCGGCATCTTCCCATGTTCGAGATTGCCATCATCACGGTCATACTCGCTCTGGCGTTCACGTTTACCAACGGGTTTCAGGATGCCAGCAGCATTGCTGCAACGTTCATCGCATCACGTTCCGCAACACCAAAAAAAGGTGTCATCTTTATTGCAGCAGTCTCGTTTCTGGGGGCTATCCTCGGGGGAAGTGCTGTAGCCTTCACAATCACCGGTCTGCTCACCCTGCCATCATCAGATCAGCTGATGCTGGTGCTCCTGGTTGCACTCCTGACTGCAACGTTCTGGAATATCATCTCGTGGAAATTTGGCCTTCCGGCATCCTCAACGCATTCCCTTATCGGGGGTCTTGTCGGGGGCGGTATTGCAGCAGCCGGGATCGGAAGCGTCTTCTGGGGCCTGCAAGAACTCATCACGCCTCCGTATGCATGTGCAGGACTTGTAAAGATCCTCTTATTTTTCGTCATATCAATCCTGATCGGGTTTTTCGGAAGTTACGTTATGCACAAAACGAATGCCCTGCTGTTGCGTAACGCTGAACGAACGGCAAACAAAACGATCATACGTTTGAACTGGTGCGCTGCTGCAGTAATGGCGTTCTCAAACGGGGCAAACGATTCACAGAAACAACTGGGTATCATCGCCCTTGCCCTGTTCGCTGCCGGCCTGTCTGCGGCTGCGGACGTGCCATTATGGGCCCGTATTGCCTGTGCACTCCTTCTGGGGTTTGGCACTATCAGCGGCGGATGGCGCATCATGAACACACTGGGGCGCAGGATCTTCAAAATTGAGCCAATTCATTCCTTTGATTCACAGTTCTTCTCATCTGCTTCTATTATGCTTTCCACTCTTGCCGGGGCACCCGTCTCATCAACGCAGGTCATTACCATGTCAGTTATTGGGGTTGGGGCGGCCGAAAATCCCAAAAAAGTGAAGTGGTCTGTTGGAACTCATATCCTCATTGCTATGATAATTACCATTCCGGTCACCCTGCTGATATCAGCGGGATTATACTGGATAATTTCCCTCATTATCAGAGTGTGATATCCCGTGATTAACTATGAAAAGAATCATCAAAAAAATTCCCAACCGGAACGCAGAGAGAGTCTTCTATCTGCCATTTTCCCACGCGAGTATGATTTTGAATCCATGCTCGCCATTCAGTCCGATCGGACAGTTGAAGGTGTGCAGTCATTCGTTGTGTGGCTGGAAACAGTTCCACTAATTAATCCTCATGAACTCGAACGGGTTGAAAATGAAGTGGATCATATGCGTCACGAGATGGAGGACAAACTTATCCGTTCCTTTTCTACGCCATTTGATCGCCAGGACATCTACAGCATCTCCCGCGACATGGATTACATACTCAACTATGCAAAAGAGACGGCAAAAGAGATGTACGCATTTGGCGTAAAACCGGATCCCCCGATACGTCAGATGGCAAAAAATCTTCTGGATGGAACGATGTGTATCTCACGGGGGATAAAAAAATTAAATTCCGATAAAAACGCGGTTGAAGAAGAGATACGCCACGCCAGGGATACGTACAACCAGATGGAAGATCTGTATATCACCAGTATGGCTGAACTGTTCAGGACAGATGATGCGATGAATGCCCTGCGGACACGGGAGATCTATCATCACCTGCGGGATGCGGGACGGGCAATGCGCGATACGTTAGATACACTGCACAATGCGGTGATTGATCTTGCGTAAAAAAGGATAGAGTGAGGACGGGTATTTTTATTTCTTGACTTTTCGTATAATGGTAAGATCCCCAAGGGTTGGGGTAAGACTGCCCTGAACCTTCTTTTCCGCTTCCAACTCTGCCGGGGCATCGATAAGCCTGATCTCTAAAACCTTCTCTAATTTTTTCCGAACACTGTCTTCAGGCATAAGCTCAGCATTCTCGATCTTTTTTATCAAGTGTTCTTTCTCTTTCATCTGCATTGCGAGATCTTTCTGGGAGAGGCCTTTTTCCATCCGGGCATTCCGGATACGGACTGCGTAATCGTCCACAACTTCACCCCCCATGAAATCAAACATATCCCGCTTATGCCAGGACTGGGCAGGTGCACCGGCAGATGTTAAAGATGGTTTTGCTGAAGATCCACGGGCTGGAATCTTAAGATCAGTCCGCCGGACCTGCTGCACCTCTGTGCCGTACTTCTCGCATTTTGAACATACCTGAAGTTCGGCTCCTTCAACACGGACTAATTTTGGGGCGCCGCGTACTGTTTCTCCGCACATTTCGCACTGCATAATCTCACAAACACTTTATACCATTTTCCCTATATACCTAATTGAGATACGAGATGAGTGACATCATCCATCATTCCACGGAACCCCAGACGCCGGAAGAGCTCTACAGACTATACCGTGCGCTGACTGAACAACTCCGTGAACAGCTGGGCCAGATCGAGAACGACAAGCACGAGCTTGAAGTCCAGATGATGGAGCGTGTAGGAAATTTAGAATCCCGCAACCTCGAACTTCGTGAGCAACTGCGGCAGACCGAAGCGGACAAGAGGTATATCGAAACCCAGAAGATCCGCTACGAACGCGATGTTCGAAAACTCAAGAGCGAGAGCGAACAACTCAGAAGTCCACCGCTGATTATCGGGACCGTTACAGATATTGTAGATTCCAACAGGGTTATTGTGCGGAGCAGTGCCGGCCCCCGCTTCATGGTGCGGAGTTCTCCTTCGGTAAATCAAGATGATCTCAAGCCCGGTGTCCGGTGTACGCTCAACCAGCAGTCGTTAGCGATTGTCGAACTGCTGCCAAACAGTTTCGATGCGCAGGTCTATGGTATGGAACTGGTGGATTCGCCTACAGAAACTTACGCAGATATCGGCGGGTTGCAAGACCAGATCAACGAAATCCGGGAAGCAGTGGAACTGCCACTCAAGCGACCTGAACTCTTCAAGCGGATTGGTATCGAACCTCCAAAGGGTGTATTGCTCCATGGACCACCCGGTACTGGAAAAACCCTGCTTGCAAAAGCGGTTGCCCACGAGACCAACGCACATTTCATGAGGGTGGTAGGTTCAGAGCTGGTTCAGAAATATATCGGTGAAGGGGCCCGGCTGGTCAGGGAGCTCTTTGATCTTGCCAAGAAGAAGGCCCCAACCATCATCTTTATCGATGAGATCGATGCGGTGGGTGCGTCGCGCACTGAGGCAAATACTTCCGGGGATCGTGAAGTGCAGCGTACTCTCATGCAGTTGTTAGCCGGCATGGATGGGTTTGAGAACCGTGGCGATGTGAAGATCATCGGGGCAACAAACAGGATCGATATTTTAGATAAGGCACTGCTCCGTCCCGGCAGATTTGACCGGATTATTGAGATCCCACTTCCCGATGTTGAGGGGCGGCTCTCGATCCTGAAAGTGCACAGCCGCTTCCTTGCCATTGATGAAAATATCGATCTCAAAGAGATTGCCCAGCTAACAGAAGGCAGGAACGGTGCTGATCTTTATGCGATCTGCATGGAGGCAGGTATGTTTGCAATCCGAAAGGAGAGCGCATCCATCACGCAGGAAAATTTCCGTGCAGCCGTTGCAAAGGTTGTCTTTGATTTTAACCGTGGTTCTCTTGATGTTGAAGGCGAGATGTTTGCGTAACTAAAAAAACGCACTGATAAAAATTTTCCGATAAGCGATTGATTGCTGGAACCGGTTAAAAAAAATCCATAATGGGTGAGGGGCTAAAGATTATGATCTGATGTTTCTCCCATCAGAATGGATACACCCGATCTCTTTAGCGTCTGCCTTAAACCATGCAAATCTTGTGCGGGATGTACAACGATTTATTCTTCTCCTTCAGCCCCACCCGCTTCTTCAAGTGGAATTGGTTCTCCGATATCTTCAACTTCATCTTCAGTGCACCAAATCTCGATGGCCTTATCAACACCGGCATATTCCTGATGATATTCTTCGATTGTGGAACCCGGTGACATGATAACAGTGCTGACAAGTTTGCCATTGGAAAATCCATAGAGCCTGCGGTGAGGCCACGTTGGACCAAGCACGGTCACCCGCTCGTAATAGATATCCTGTGCCATATGCTGGGTGCAGTAAACACCTTTTGCCACTTCAAAGAGCGATTCCCTGGCATAGCGCCGGATATACCAGCGCAGTTCTGCCACAAGGGACATGGCGCTTCCCAATGAAGTTGTGGTTATCAAAACACCGCAGGGTTTTTTTTTCGGGTGATAAAAACGCAGCACCATCCGGCTGGTCTCTGAAGTAAAAAGTGTGTGGTGGAGATCGATTTTTTCTTTCTGGAGCACAAGGATGTTCATGCAATCTCCTCTGGAATTGTCCTGTGCGGTGTGAAATTTTTAAACACCTTTTTGAAATGAAAATGGATATGCCATTTTCATGTGCCTCTATACCCAAGATATCGACATATTATGATTTTTAGGTATACATGCGGGTGTCAGTAATCTTATCCAGCTTGACTTTTCTTACCGCAATAGTAAAATCAACCATGCTGACAGACGCAGCTTCGCGCCGCACTGCCATCATACCTGCTTCGCGGCAGATTGCCTGAAGTTCAGCTCCGGTTGCCTTCTCGGTCATGGCTGACACGATTTCTAAGCTAACGTCTTCTATATGCATATTCCGCGAATGGATCTTCAGGATCTCAAGCCGGGAGTCCAGATCGGGAAGGGGAATCTCGATCAGGCGATCGAAACGACCCGGACGGAGCAGGGCAGGATCCAGCATATCCACCCGGTTTGTTGCAGCCATAATCCGCACATCACCCCGGTTATCGAACCCGTCCATCTCGGCAAGGAGCTGCATCATTGTCCGCTGGACTTCGGCACTACCGGAAGTCCCGTCATTGGTGCGCATGCTGCCAACTGCATCAATCTCATCGATAAAGACTATCGCTGGCGCCCGCTCGCGGGCAAGCTGGAACAGTTCGCGGACAAGACCGGCACCTTCTCCAATGAACTTGTGCACGAGTTCACTTCCGGACATGCGAATGAAGGTGGCTTTTGCTTCATGGGCTACTGCTTTTGCAATAAGGGTCTTACCGGTTCCCGGTGCCCCGTAGAGCAGTATGCCCTTTGGCGGCTCAACACCAACGCGCTTGAATATCTCTGGTCGGGTCAGCGGGTATTCGACAGCTTCACGGACTTCTTTTATCTGCTCAACAAGACCTCCGATCTGGGCATAGCTGATATCCGGGGATTCCTCAAGTTCCATAACCCTGACACGGGAGTCGTAGATATTGCCGATTACTTTCACAATTGAAAGCGCGTTGTTGACTGCAACTTTTGCCCCTTGTTTGATATGAGGGCGAAGTTCTTCTGGAGCAAGGGTTAAGTATTCCTGGTTATTGCCCTGCTGGCGGAGATAGATCTCACCGTTTTTAAGTACGTCAACAACGACTGCTACAAAGAGAGGCATGCGCTTTAACTGGTTGTTTTCGCGCTTGAGCTGGCCGTTCTCCTTCTGGAGTTCGTCCACTTTCACCTTTAAGTCAAGTAAAATAGCCTCTAACTCGTTGAGCTGAATCTGGTATTTTAGCTCATTTTGTGGTGCAGAGAATTTAACGGCAGTCTCTTCCATATCTATCATATACTGAAATCTTCAAACATTTATTAGGTGTGATTTTGCTAATCAGGGGAAGAGGTATTTCAATGGGAAAGGCAAGCGGCCTGCTGCTCGTGAGCCCACAGCCGATCTCGTTTCTGTCCGGAGTGGATCCGGAATCTGGTATAATTGTCGAGAAAGGCCATCCGCTAAAAGGGCAGTGCATATCCGGTAAAGTCCTGGTTTTTCCTTATGGAAAAGGTTCAACGGTCGGTTCCTATGTGCTGTATGCACTGAGCAGGAACGGACATGCACCTTTGGCAATTGTAAATGCTGAAGCAGAAGCGATCATTGCAACCGGTGCTATCATCAGCAAAATTCCCATGATCGACCGGATTGATGTGTCAATAACAAGCCTGAAAAACGGAACCCGCGCAACAGTGGATGGGGATCTTGGGGAGTTGGAATATGAAGGTGAGCTTGCCCCTGCATGATTTTTGATTCTGAGCACAAGCATCATATAACACGAACTCGTACTGTCTGGTATGCAGTATCGAGTAACTATTTCTATAATTATTCTCATCTGTGCCGCTCTTGTGATTGCCGGCTGTACCGGGACGCAAAATGCACCTTCTTCACTTGCTGCAGGATCAGGGGCCGGGTCTTCAGGTTCGTCTGCTTATACCGGGAGCCTGGTAGTCTCACCAACCGATTCAGTGCCGGATTATAATCTGGTCACGGTCGATGTCAACGAGAAAGATTACCTAGGTAATATCCAGGTCATATTCCAGGGCGGAATGGGCCAGATCCACGTGAAAAGGATCGATGTAACCCTGTACCGTTCTGATGGCCAGGTGAAGACTGCAACCATTGATGTAAAGAAAGGCGAGTGGGTTGATCTCGAAGGCACAAAACAAACGGATCGTGTGGTTGTCAGAGTGTCCATGGACAACGGGCAGAGTTACACGATTAATGATGTGATGAGCCCGTACCGGACCCGCCAGTAAACGATTTTTCTTTCTCTTTTTACAAGCACAAAAGGAGATTTTTTTTATCATGCGGGTAAACTGGAGACAGATCCAAGCGGCACGGAACTCATATGCAGCACTCGCTGCCGCATGCGAACTGGATGGTTTTTCACTCCGTATATTAGATCATCCTGAAGCGGATGTGACATGCTACAGTCTCAACTCGCTCAATGAGCCGTTCTACCGGGATGAAATCGCAGGTGCAGACTGTATCACCATTGTTGGCGGACCACACGCAACTGCCTGTCCAGCTGAAGTTGCTGCGTATGCAGACTATGTTATTGTCGGGGAAGGAGAGTATACGTTACCCCGTTTGTTAGAAGAGATCGAACGTAACGGCACTGAGAATATACCCGGAGTGACGACACGCTTTCATTCAGAACCGGCAACATCCTTTGTCAGGCTCGATGCATACCCGGCATTTTCTGATAAGCAGGGATTCGTGGAGATCTCGCGGGGATGCCCGTTCGCCTGCGGGTACTGCCAGACACCGCAGATCTTTAGTCACTGCATGCGGCACCGCTCGATCGATGCGATCGCAAAATTCGCAAACCGGTATGAACATGCCCGCTTTGTCTCGCCAAATGCATTTGCTTATGGTTCTGATGGAATCCATCCCCGCTGGGAAAAGATCGAGA
>JANYBK010000039.1 GCA_025360805.1 Methanomicrobiales archaeon | reverse complement strand
CGGGATCTTCAGGCGGCATTTCTTTGTGTACCCCGGTCTTTGCAAAAGCAGCCCATTCCGGCGTAACAATTTCCTTCCGCTTCTTGAGCTCCTCAGCGACCCTTCGGATAATATGGTCGGCGGGGACATCGTATACTGTTGTCATCTAGAGACCTCACTGTTGAATTTTCAATAACAGTCTTTACTTATTTGTGGAGAAGGGTTTTATATATTTCGAGAAACGGAACACCGCTTTGATCGAAGAAAAAGCAGATTTATTTTTTCAGATTGTACTTTTTATCTGCAAGCACCATCGTACGGCCCCTTGTTTCTACCAGTTTCGCATGCGCCTGAATGGCAATAGCTGCTGGATCGACTTCAACTGACTGGAGCCATTTAACCTTGATCATCTTCCGGTTCTTGAGCTGGGCTACGATCTCTTCGATCATAGTTTCGGTACAGCCCTGTTTGCCAATCCATACGGTAGGCTTAAGATCCTGCATCAATCGATTCGCTTCATCCGACATGAGGTTTCACCACAAGATATCGTGCATGTTTATTGCAGGAGAGACAGGTGACCACGACATTGCCGCGGTGCACCCGCACCCGCATATTGCTTCCCGGTACGAGATAAGTATTGCAGTTATGGCAGTACTGGCGGCGCAATTCCCGCGGGATCCGGATCCGCTGGCGCATGGCAATCCTGCGCGCGAGAAATACATAACGATCGCTCAAATCAGGAAACTCTGCAAATGCGAGCCTTGCCTGTTCAAACAGGATTTCAATACGCTCCCGTGCAATCTGTTTTGTTGCAGGGTTTTTGGATCGCTCCTTCATTGCCTCGTCACCGGCTCCCGGTTGTGCATACTATTCGCGTGCCAGATAAAAAAGTCGCGGTGAACATAAGGATCCTTAAAGACAGTGGGTTTTAATGATTTAATTGTTCGAAAAAATTCAGAAAATCCGGACTTTCCGCCCTTCAATCACAATCCGGTCCTGACAAAAAAGCCGGATTGCTTCAGGAAGGCACTCGTGCTCGTGCTCCAGTATCCGCTCTGCAAGCGCATCTTCATCATCAGAGTCCATAACCGGCACACATTTCTGGAGAATGATGGGGCCCCCGTCAAGACTCTCATCCACGAAATGCACGGTACAACCTGCGAGCTTCACCCCGTACTGCACTGCCTGCCGCTGGGCATGGAGACCGGTAAAGGCGGGCAGGAGAGCGGGATGGATATTGATCATCTTTCCGGGAAACGCCCTTACTATCGAAGCACCAAGGATGCGCATGTAACCTGCCAGTACAAAGAGATCCACATCAGCCTTCTGCATAGCTAAAAGAAGTGCACGTTCATAGAGTTCTCTGGAGGGGAACGTGGAGTAGTCGATCACCACAACAGGAATACCTGCAACCTGTGCACGTTCAATGGCATAGGCTTTCGGATTATCTGTGATCAGGGCGGCGCATTCAGCAGGTACCGTTCCATTGTGGATGGCGTCAATAATTGCCTGGAAATTTGAACCCCTGCCCGATGCAACCACTGCAATACGTTTCATGATATCCTCCATTGTAAGAAATAATTTAGACCCTGAATCACTCTTTGGCATTGGTATCCGCAGGTACGGGATAGACTACAATCTTCACTTTCACGATCCTGCGCCCGTGCATCTGCAGAACCACAAGCGTCACGCCGTTGCCGATCGCAATATCCGCCTTTTCACCGGGATGCTGGGGTAGGTGCCCGAGCCGGTCGATGATAAGTCCCCCGATGGTCTCGTAGGATTCATCAGTCGGGAGGTTGAGTCCAATCTTATCATTGATATCCTCAACCCACATCTGGGCATCGACCACATAAACACCAGGTGAAAGCTCCTGCACTTCGGGTTCTTCCTTGTCGAACTCATCCATGATGTCCCCAACAAGCTCTTCTAAAATATCCTCAACAGTAACGATTCCTACAAAACTGCTGTATTCATCAATGACTACTGCCATCTGCACACGGTGTACCTGAAGTTCCTTTAAGAGGTCATCGATCTTCTGGGTTTCAGGAACAAACATCGGGTCATACATCACTTCTTTTATCGCCGAGTCCTTGCGCCGCGAGACCATCGCAGAAAAGACATCCTTGACATTTAAAATACCCGTGATATTATCGATCTGTTCGTGGTAGACAGGGATACGCGAGAACCCGGTGTTATTAAAGATCTGTATTGCCTCTTCAAAGCTGACCGTATCTTCCATGAGAATAACATTGACCCGGGGAGTCATGATCTCGCGGGCAGTGGTATCTGCAAACTCCAGCACCGAGTAGAGCATATCCTGCTCGCCCTGCTCTATCGTACCCTCCTCTTTGCCTACGTCAATCCATTCCTTGATCTCTTCTTCTGTCACAACCGGCTCGCCAATATCCTTGCCGATACCCAAGCTAGGGCTGACCCGTTCAACAACCCAGACAACCGGGCTTAAAATCCGGGACATGAAGAGGATAATTGGTGCCACAGTGAGAGCAAATGAATCCGAAGCCCGGGCTGCATATATCTTAGGCCCAATCTCGCCAAAGACGAGCAATACGATCACGACAAAACCTGTAGCAATACCGACACCGATATCCCCGAACATCCGTATGGCTACCGCAGTCGCAATTGCGCCAGCAGCAATATTAACAAACGTATTGCCAACGAGGATCGTGATCAGGAGGTGTTCCGGGGACTCCTTGAGAGCAGCAACAGCCTTTGATCCGGGTTTTCCTTCATTGATCAAAGTCCGTACTTTTGCCCGGTGAATTGAGACCAGTGCAACTTCCGAACTTGAAAAAAATGCGGACAGGAGGATACAGATAATAAAGAGCAGGATCTCCAAAGCGTCCTGGATCATTGTATTTCACATCGTGCGGGTGCACGCAGCATTTGCCCATTCATAAACGAAATTTCACTACTATATACGGGGGTGAATTTAATAAAACCAGCGCTTATCCGATGGATTATTTCAGGAGCCCACCCAACAAGCCATGAAAATTGTTGGATGGCCAACCTAAAAAAAATGAATGTGCAAAATTTCATCGCGATAATTCTCATCGTATCACATGCATAACGCGAGGCTTTAATGGAGTTAAATCCATGATTCCGGATTATTCATGGGATACCGGGCAGATAATTTTTCCGATAATCTCCATGAGCTTCTCAAATTTTTCATCGGAGACCTATGGAATCCGTGTGTATGTACCATGAGAGATAAGAAGACCATTTAGGGATCCTTTTGCCTTCCCGGTATTCCCGTCCGTTTGTCCTGATTTTCACTGTGATTTTTACGGATTAAATCTCAGCAAGGATATTATTCTCTTTAATGATAGATGGGGGAGAGGTCCTGCGGATGGTCAGGGGCGTGCCCGACGGGGGTTTGACAACGATAGAGATGAACTGACGGGGGACGAGTGGGGCTTTGGGGTTGATACGGATGACGAACTGCTCCTTATCCTCCAGCCGGTTATTTGAACTGCCGATTTCGTTTATCACGTTTACTATCCCCCATTCACCCACGGTGGGATCGCCACGATAGATTTTAACCGGGATAAGAGTTTCAGTTCTGATCGCATCGGCATAAACAATGGAGATATTTTCCATATTGACGGGTTTTTCTCCAGGCACGAGCCCTACTGTAAAGGTAATGGAAATGATTGTGCCACCCGCTACACCATCGCCGGTCACATCACCGATCGAATACAGTATCTGGCCCGGCTGGAGAACACGTATCGCTCCTGGTTCCGGGCCGGGGGTCCCCTCTTCAGTGCAGGCTGCGACAAAGACTGCTGCAATGAGAATACCTGTCAGAAGAAAAAATTGCCATTTCACTACTAGGATCTCCTGTCATATATTATCGATAGCGTGGGAATCGACATTTTAAATACTTGCTCTGGTAGCGGATTATGCGAGCCCATCCAACGAGCCATGACAATTGTTGGACGGCCAACCGGAAAAAAGTAAAATTACAAAATTTCATCGCAATAATTATCACCATACCATATGCATAACGCGCATTTTGTCGATCAAATGATGGGAACACACTTGAA